>CAYUTA010000013.1:19447-57775 GCA_964447605.1 uncultured Oscillospiraceae bacterium
GTTGCGCGGCTCTCCTTCTCCTTTCAGAATTAATGAAAGAAGCAAAAGAAAGCAGTTGGCCCGCGGTCGTTGGCGCGCGGGTTGCGCGGCTCTGGACTGCACTGATTATAGCACCGTACGATGCGGCGCGCAAGGGGCTATTCCTCCGGCAACGGCCCCACGGCCTCCAGCCGGAACACCACCGGCCGGATGCCGTCGGTACAGCACCAGACGCTCTCGCCGTCGCGCTTGTTCCAGGGCGTGTTCGTTGAGCCCGCGCTGAGCGAGGCGACGCCGCGGTAGATATCGATCCATGCCCACGGGCAGAATCCCTGCGGCATCTCGGCCCCGCCCTCATAAAAGAACGCGTCCCCCACGTTTACAATCGGGCACGGACCGACCTCGCGTCCCTCCGATAGGTATTCGTCGGCCAGCTCCGGATAAAACTCCCTGCGCAAAACGGTGATCTTAACTTGCTTCATGCGCTTCCTCCTTGATTTTTGAATGATAGCGGGCGGCGGCCTGGCCGCGGGAGTTCTTACAGCGGCTTTTTAGCCGGAACCCCCGCGCGGCGCGGGTATGCCTTCGGCGTGGCTTCGTTTTTTTGAACAACCACCAGCGAGCGTTTGCCGCAGGCCGCCTGCACGTCTACAATTTCCGCGCTTGCGTGCAGCAGGTGCAGCGCGCCGCGGCTTTTTTTCAGCTCCTCCGCCGCGTCTCCCTTGTAAGCGATGCTCCTGCCGCCGACCTTGAGCAGCGGCACGGTCAGTTCAATGAGCACCGGCAGCGCCGCGACCGCGCGCGTGACCGCCACGTCAAACTTTGCGCGGTAATCGTCCATCCGGCCCGCGTCCTCGGCCCGCAGGTGTACGCATTCGGCCGAAACGCCAAGCCGTGCGCACAGGGCCTTTAAAAACGCGATGCGCTTGTTCAGCCCGTCCATCAGCGTCATGCCAAGATCGGGCCGCACGATCAAAAGCGGCACGCCGGGAAAGCCGGCGCCCGTTCCAACGTCCGCCACGCGCGCGCCCTGCGGGAGCAGCGCCGCGGCGGCGAGTGAATCGGCAAAGTGCTTCCCCGCAACGTCCGCGGGTTCCGTGATGGCCGTCAGGTTCATGCGGCTGTTCCAATCGAGCAGCAGCGCATAGTACGCCTCGAACCGGTCGAGCTGCGGTTGCGTCAGGCGCGGGCAGAGCGCGCGGAGGGTTTCTTTCATACGGGTATCCTTTCATGGCGCGGGCCGGACGGCTGACGTACGGAACGGTGGAGGCTCCGCCTCCAGCCCCCCGCCTAAGGGCACGTCCCTTAGGAATCCCGGCTGCGGTATGCGCCGGTTGCGGACGGGCGGCGGGGGTTCTCGTGGACAGCGCCGCCAAGCCCTTTCTTCTTCAAATAAATGAGCAGCACGTTCACATCCGCCGGGGTCACGCCGGAGATGCGCGCGGCCTGGCCGATGTTGGCGGGCCGGATGGCGTCAAGCTTTGATCGCGCCTCGAGCCGCAGCCCGTCGAGCTCTATATACGCCAGGTCCGCGGGGAGCGGCACGTCCTCAAGCGCACGGGCGCGCTGAACCGCGTCGCGCTCCTTTTGCAGGTAGCCGTCGTAGCGCGCGCGCGTTTCCACCTGCTCGGTGGTCTCCCAGTCGAGCGGATCGAGCGTTTTGCAAACGCACAGCAGGTCCGAATAGCTCAGCCCGGGGCGCTTGAGCAGGTCGAACAGCTTCACGCCGCCGGCCGGCACGCTCTGCCCCTTTTTTGTCAACAGTTCCGTCAGCGCTTCGCCGGACGGAGCGGCTTGGGACAGCGAACGCAGCGCGTCGTCCACACGCCGCCGCTTCTGCATGAGCCGGTCGTAGCGCGCGGAGGAGATCAGTCCGGTCCGCCGCGCTTTTTCGGTCAGCCGCTCGTCCGCGTTGTCCTGCCGCAGCAGCAGGCGGTACTCGCAGCGCGAGGTCATCATGCGATACGGTTCCGGCGTGCCCTTGATGGCCAGATCGTCCACCAGCACGCCAAGGTACGCCTCGTCGCGCCCGAGCGTAAACGGCGCCTCCTCCCTGGCGTACAGCGCCGCGTTCACGCCGGCCAGATACCCCTGCGCGGCAGCCTCTTCATAGCCGGAGCTGCCGTTGAGCTGCCCCGCGGTGAACAGGCCCGGCACGGCCTTTACGCCAAGCCTGTGGTCGAGCGCCGTGGGATCGAGGCAGTCGTATTCGATGGCATAGCCCAGCCGCATGATCTCGCAGCGCCGCAGCCCGGGCAGGGTGCGCAGCATGGCGATTTGCACGTCCCCCGGCAGGCTGGTGCTCATGCCCTGCACATACATCTCGTTGGTGGAAAGCCCCTCCGGCTCGATGAAGATCTGGTGGCGCTCCTTATCGGCAAAGCGGACGATCTTGTCCTCAATGGAGGGGCAGTAGCGCGTGCCGGTGGCGTGCATTTTGCCGCTGTACATGGGCGAGCGGCGCAGGTTGTCAAGGATGATCCCGTGCGTTTTTGCGTTGGTATAGGTCAGGTAGCACGGCGTTTGCCCGCGCGTCAGCCGGCCGTTGAGAAAGGAGAACGCGGGCGTGGGTACGTCGCCGTCCTGCCGCTCCATTTCGTCAAGGTCGAGCGAGCTTCGATTGACGCGCGCGGGCGTGCCGGTCTTGAACCGGCGCAGCAAAAGCCCAAGCCCGTTCAGCGCGGAAGAAAGGCTCTCGCTGCGCATCAGCCCCGCCGGCCCGCTGTCCTTTGCAAATTCTCCAATCAGGATGCGGCTTTTTAAATACACGCCCGTGCAGACTACAACCGCGCGGCACGCGAAGGGGAACCCCTCCGCCGTAACCACGCCGCTGACGCGGCCGCCCTGCGTAAGAATCCGGACCGCTTCGCCCTGCAGGAGCGTTAGGTGCGGCTCGCTTTCGAGCGCGCGCCTGACGCGCTCGTGATAGCGGCGCTTGTCCATCTGCGCGCGCAGCGAGTGCACGGCGGGACCTTTGCCGGTGTTGAGCGTCCGCATCTGAATCAGCGTGTCGTCCGCTGCGAGGCCCATCTCCCCGCCCAGCGCGTCCAGCTCGCGTACCAGGTGGCCCTTGCCCGTTCCGCCGATTGCGGGGTTGCAGGGCATCAGGCCGATGGAATCCAGGTTGAGCGTGAGCATGAGCGTGGAAAGCCCCATGCGCGCGCATGCAAGCGCCGCCTCCACGCCCGCATGGCCGGCGCCGACGACGATACAATCGAATTTTGACAATGTCGCGTTCATACCCTGTAATTTTAACACACTTGTGATATACTGGTCAAAGAGGCCGGGCGTGCGCGCGGGAGTTCCGGCCTTTACCGCAGCGCGCGGCCTGACGGCGCGCCTGTGGCGGGCATTTGCGCATGCCGCCTGCAAGCGCGCATATGCCCTGCAAAAATGCAATCAGAAAAAGGAGACCATCCGCTATGAGCCGAATGCGTTTGCTCAATGAAACCGCCGGAACGTCGTTTGAAGGCTTTTGTATCATTAAAAGCGTGGCAGTCAAGGCCAACATCAAGGGCAGCGAGTACCTTGACATGGTGCTGGCCGACTGCGAGGGCGAGGGCGTCGCCAAGCTGTGGGATTATAATAAGGAGCTCCACGGCGTGTACGAGGCCGACGACGTCATCAAGGTGCGCGGCAGCATCACCATCTGGAAGGAGGCCGAGCAGCTCAAGATCGATAAGCTCCGTCACGCCGTGGCGGAGGACCACGTGGATATGTCCCGGCTGCTTCCGTGCGCGCCGTTTGACCCGCAGTGGCTCTACGATCAGCTTTTCGAGCTGGCCGGCGGCTTTGCCGACGACGACCTGCGCAGGCTCGTGCAGTATCTGCTCAAGGAGAATAAGGAAAAGCTGCTGTTCTTCCCGGCGGCGGTCAAGCTGCACCACGCCACGCGCGGAGGCCTGCTGCACCATACGTGGACGATCACGCAGCTCGCGCGGGCCGTGCTTGAAACCTATCCCCCGCTCGATCCCGACCTGGTCTACGCGGGCGCGATTCTGCATGACATCGGCAAGCTTGCCGAGCTCGACACCGGAGCGCTCGGCCTGGCCGGGGCGTATACCGCGCCGGGGCAGTTGCTCGGACACATCAGCATCGGAACAAGCCAGGTGCTCGCCACGGCGGAGCTGCTCGGCGTTGCCGAGGAAACAGCCATGCTCGTGGCCCACATGCTGCTCAGCCACCACGGCCAGCCGGATTTCGGCAGCCCGCGCTACCCGATGTTCCCCGAGGCGGAGGTGCTTGCCGAGCTGGACCTGCTCGACAGCCGGATGTATGAGATGTTCTCCGCGCTCGAAGGCGTGGCAAAGGGCGGCTTTACGGAGCGCCAGTGGGCGCTTGATAACCGCCAGCTTTACCAGCACCAGCACAACGCGCCGAAATCCAGGGAGTGAGGCGGCCGGGTATGGAAGAACAACGCCCCGTCTCCGCCCCGGCCCGCTCCGCGCTGCGCAGCATCGGCGCGGGTCTCGGCTATTTTGGCGGCTATCTGCTGCTCCAGTTTGTTCTTGGCATTCCTTTCACGCTGATTGCCGCCATCGGCGCGGTGCGCGCGGTGGGGATTGCGGACATATCCGCGCTGATCACGGAGATATACGCGCGCGTGCAAGGCTCCGCCATGCTGCTGACGCTGCTTGTCAACGCCGCGACGCTGGCCATAATCCTTCTTGCGTTTCGCATTCGAAAAAAGGACGCGCCGGCCGAAATCCGGCTTGTGCGCGTTCCGTTTGCCCGCCTTCTTGCGCTCATCCCGCTGGGGCTTTTGCTCAATGTGTTCGTTTCGTCGCTGCTGGCTCTGCTGCCTGCCGCGTGGCTCGTCTCGTATGAGGAGGCGTCCGCCGTGGTGTTTGGCTCCGGGCTTAATGTGTGCACCGCGCTGATGGTCGCCGTGCTTGCGCCGCTGACCGAGGAGGTCCTGTTCCGCGGGCTGGTGTACACGCGCTTTGCCCGCGGGCTGCCGCGCGGGTGGGCGATGGCGGCGAGCGCGCTGCTGTTCGGCGTCATGCACATGCAGCCGGTCTGGATTGCCTATGCGGCCCTGTTCGGCGTGCTTTTGTGCGCGGTGATGGACCGTTACGCCTCGCTCTTAGCCGCGATTGTGCTGCACATGGCGTTCAATGCGGGCAGCTTTTTTGTGCTGCTGCTGCAGAATGTTTCCGTCGTCACGTTGCTGCCCGTTTCCGCGGCGCTGATTACGGGGCTGCTCATTTCCATCTGGCGGCAGACCGGGGCCGCCGGTTGCGGACAGGCGCGGCAACGGGAATAAACGCCTTGAAAACACCGTTCAGGCCGCCGGCAAACGAGATTTGCCGGCGGGAATCGCCGCGGTTGCGGAGTTTGACAGGATGATTTATCTTCCTTTCGTTTCCTATTCTACCGGCAGAACCTGTTATTCTCCATCAGGAACATATTCTGCAATGTCTTCCAATCGGCAGTCAAGAATTTTGCATAATTTGTTTAACGTATGTGTAGAAACGGGCATATTTGCCTGCAACCGCTGTACCGTTTCATGGCTCATTCTGTGCCTCACCCGCAATGTATAGGTTGTCACCTTTTTTTGAGACATGGTTTTCCATAATGGAGTATAGCAAATCATAAAGCCAGCCTCCCTATCCCCTTACATTATGGGTGCAAAGGATACTGCGGGAATATGGCCGTTATTTGGCCATGTCCCCCCTAAATTTGCTCGTCTGGTACATATTCGGCAATATCATATAGTTGACAGTTAAAAATTTTGCAAAGCCTATCGAGCGTGTAAGTGGTGACCGACATATCTTTTTGTAATCTCTGAACAGTTGCGTGACTAATCTGGTATTCATTCCGTAAAGTATAAGTCGTCACATTCTTTTCCAACAGCATCTTCCATAATGGAGCATAACGAATCATTCCTTTAATCCCCCTTTACAAGCCTCAGTATGGCCGTTATAATGGCCATATAGTATGGCCATTGTTTGGCCATACCGATCGTTGAAGCCGGGTAAGAACGAGGATGATGAAGCGAGACGGTTGGGATCCGGAAGGAAAGGATAACGTTATGACAACTTGCACCTTTATCGGACATGATTGGTTATATGACAGGGGGCTGGAAAGCAGGCTGAAGCACGCAATCCGCAAGGCGATCCGGCAAGAGGATATCGTTGAATTCCTGTTCGTTCGAACGCAGGGAGACTTCTTTGTCCGCTGCCTGACCGCCGCATGGGAAGCAAAGCGGCAATATTCCGAAAAGAAAATTACAATAACGCTGGTGAACCCCCCGCCCTGTAAGGAAGCGTCGTCTGTGCCGGAAACTTTTGCGCGAAGCTTGGGCGAGGTTGTTCCCACGTGCCTGATCGAGAAAACGGTGACCGCGCCGGTTGAAATAAGCGAAAGCACCCGCCCCCTGATCGCAAACAAAAAAGCAATGTTCTGGGCAATCAGGCAATCGAACGTCATTTTTTCCTATATCTATTTTGATTTGCGGGAGAGTGTCAATCGGCAATATCAATCAGCAAAGAGCGGAGGAAAGGCCATCTATGACCTTGCGGAGCCGGAAACGCGGGCGTATATCCAAACGTTTATCAAAAAATTGCCACAGCGGGAGCAGGATATAATTCATATGCTGAACAAGGGGATGTCATATAAACAGATTGGTATAACCTGCCGGGTATCGGGTGCGGCCATTGCCGATAGAACGCGCGCCATCGGCAGAAAAATCCAGTTGGATCTTTTGGGCGGCCAGAACTTGAAGAACAGCGCCGCCCGGAGCAGCGTTTGCGGCATTGTAGGGCTCAGCCAAGCCGGACAAACGGATATAGAGGCGTTTGAAACGGCGGTGTATTTCCTCCTTTGGAAATGTCGGGTGGAGACCTTTTTGATTGAGCGGGAAATCGCCCTTACCCTGTTTGGGCGCACGCTGGGGAAACTTATACAGAACTGCCCCAAGGCCAAGGGGGCCGTGGTCACGCGATATGGCGGTACAGAGAAACCGGAGTGGGAACCCACGAGGGCGCGGTATGCGCCTCCTTTTCATAACATCGATCCGCATACGAAACGGGGGCAAGTACAATTGCTTAGGACAGAAAAGGCGATCATTGACCGCTCGGACTATTTGATCTGTAAACTGGATATGGGCGAGGGTTCGGAAAGCATAAGAACGTATCTGCAAAAGAGGTGGGACGTAAAGATTCTGGATTTGGGAAAATGAACCTGCGGGCCGGGTATGAAGCGGTTCCCATGTTTGACACGGTGCCAGAGACAGGTAAAAAAGCCGATGCCGCGCGGTCCATATTGCAACCTCTGCGCCCGGAGTTTCAGGACTGCGCATTGGAACAGATCAGGCGGCCGGCTGAATTGCAAAACAACTTGTAAGTCGGCGATACAGATATCGGCTCACACGGTACCCGCCGCCCGCGGAGTTTGAAAAACAATGTTCTTTATGCGCTGAAAAACGGGCGGCCACAACGGTCCGCCCGCGACGCGTCAAACATAACAGGGTCAAACACAAGAGAATTTACAGCCGGTTGCCTCAGGCGGTTTCGGCATCGTCGTTGTTCAGAACGCTCTTTTTAAGCATGGCGCGGGCGATGTCATACTTCATCTGCGACCACTCGTTGGCCTGCCTGGTCATGTCGATCTCGAGCATGATGCAGACCAGCCGCGCGTTGTCCTCGGTCACCTTTGCGCCGGTCGAAAGCTCGCTGTCGCGCCAGCAGAGGAACCACGCCAGCTCCTTGGTCTTGTTATCGGTCAGCTCGGCCGTGCCGGTCTTGCCCGCCAGCTCGTAGCCGACCGGCAGCGTATACCCCTTTCTCAGGAAGTTATTGAACATGGTTCGCGCCGTGCCCTTGTGGCACACGTCGATCAGCGAGGGATAGATCGTATCCACCGTGGATTTTTCGAGCAGACGCTTATAGACCTTGGGGTGCCGCTGCTCCACGAGCGTATAGTCCGTGCCGTCGGCGTGCCAGATGGAGTCCACCAGGTACGGCTGCATGACCACGCCCTCGTTGGCGTACGCCGAAGCGTAGCACGCCATCTGCAGCGGCGACATCAGAATCTGCCCCTGCCCGTAGCCCGTGACCGCAAGATCATAGTCGCTTTGCTCCACCTGCGAGCTAAAAAGCTGCGGCGTGCTCACGTCAAGTCCGTAGATCAGGTCCTTATCGAGCACGAGCCCGACGTTTTTCATCGGCGCCCAGTTTCCGCTTTCATCCTGCTCCCAGATGGTCTCGCCGCCCTCGGCAAGGTTTGCCCAGCTCACGCCGTCGCTGCCCGCGCGCCAGTAGATGCGCGGCGGCGTGTCCTCGGCCTCAAGCTGGACGGGCGTGTTCCAGTCCAGCTTGTTGATCATGTAGTCTTCAAACTTCTTTGCGCCCATGCGCAGCGCGGAATAGGAGAAGTAGATGTTGTCCGACCATGTGATGGAGTTGGTCAGGTTCATCGGGCCCGGGTTGCTGTCGGAACGGACGCGCGCAATCGGGTGGCCGCCCGACTGGGCGAGGAACGGTTCGTCGGCGACCTCGCTGCGGTATTCGCCAAGCGTTTCGCCGGCCACCGTGGACATAAACGCGTTGGACGGAACCCAGGTGTCGTTTACGATCTCCTCGCTGGCGGGGAACACGTCGCCCGGCGACATGGCGCCGGTTTCCAGCAGCGCGGCGGTGGTCATGAGCTTGAACACCGAACCCGGCGTATACAGGCCCTGCGTGGCGCGGTTGTACAGCGGGATGGTCGGGTCGTTTTGCAGCGCCTCCCACTCCTCCTCCGGCATGCCTCGGGCCAGGTAATTCAGGTCGAAGCCCGGCCAGCTGGTCATGGCCTGTATCGCGCCGGTTTTGGGGTTGAGCACGATGACCGTACCGTGGATGCCCTCGTCGTATACAACGGTCCCGATGATGTTTTCAAGCCGCTCCTGCAGCTCCGGAATAATGGTCAGGTGCAAGTCCTTGCCGTCCACGGCCTTTTGCGAATACAGCATGCCGCGGCTGCCGCCCTTGTTGTCCTGAATATAGGTAAAGCGGCCGTTCGTACCAAGCAGCGTATCCTCGTATAAAAGCTCCAGGCCGTATTTTCCAATCCAGCTGTCGCCGTTGTAGCGGGTTTCGCCGGAGGTTTCGAAGCGCTTGGTTTCCGCGTTGTAACGGATATCGCCGTACTGCTCATAGTTGACCTTTTCCTTCTTGGAAATGATACCCGCGTACCCGATGATGTGGCACAGCGACGTGTCAAAGGGATAATAGCGCTGCGTACCATAGTTGGCGGTGTCGACGGCGAGGCCCTTGATGGAAAGAATCCGTTCCTGCAGCGCCAGGTCGATTTCGTCGGGGAAAAACGTTTGCAGCTTGGCAAAGTCGTTGCGCTGTTTTTCAATGGCCTGGCGCACGTCCTCCTCGGTGGTTTCCATCTCGGGAATGGCCGCCACGTCGATGCAGAACTGATCGAGGTCCTCGATGGCGCTCGGCACGGCGAATATCGTGATGATGTTTACGTTTTGCGCGTATGGCTCGCCCCCGCAGAGAATCTCGCCGCGGTTGGCCTGCAGCACGCCCACGCGCAGGTTGTCCCCCCACTCCATCATGGGGAAAATCAGGCCGGGCGACCACTCGATACTCCAGCGGTGCTCTACGCGGTTGGCGCGAATCTGAAAATCGTAGGTTAAGTCCTCCCCCGCGCGGTCGCTGTGGTAGGTCATCGTATAGTTGACGATGGCGACGATCTCGCCGTCGGTTACGTCGGTCGCTTCATAATTGATGCCGGTCACCATCAGCTCGTCAAAGATATTCTGATATTTTTCAATGAAGCCGACGCGCGTGATGGTCTCGGCCACCGCATCTTCCTCCCCGTCCGCAGCCGGCGTGGGCGCGGGCGTTGCGTTCGGGTCGGGCGTCGCCCTGGGATCGGGCGTCGCCGTTGGCTCCGGTGTAGCCGAAGGCGCGGGCGTGGGCGTCTCAATGCCCGGCATTGCGACATAGCCGTCGCCGTCAATATCCTCGTCGGTGGAGACGCGCGGCGCAGGTTCCGGCGTTTCCTCCGGCTCCGGCGTGGGCGAAGGCGTAGGCTCCGGCGTGGGCGTTGCGTCCGGGTCGGGCGTGGGCGTTGCGTCCACAACGGGGTATTCACCCGTCTCCGGGTCGGGTGTCGCGCCGTTTTGCATCACGGGGTCGGTGGCCGCGGGCGCGGGCGTTCCCTCCGGCTCGTCCGTCGCTTCCGGGCCGGGCGTCCCCTCCGGTTCCGGCGTTTCCGCCGCATCGTCCTTGACGCCGAACACCTCTTTCCAGAACTGTTTCTTTTCGTCCTTGGCTTTCTGCTCCTCTTCCAGCCGCTTGGCGCGCTCCTCCTCGGTCTCGGGCGCTTTTACGCTGTCGGCGATCATTTCATATGCCTTGTCAAACTCGCTGTTGCAGATATAGTCCAAAAACCGATAGCAATAATCGCTGCCGCGCGTCACAATGGAGCAGCCTGCGTTCAAAAACGCGCCCGCCGCCGTCATGAAAACCAAAAAAAGCGCTACGATTCGTTTCAATGCGGTTCCCTTTCCGGTGTCAGTTTCCTTTGTCCGCCATTTTTCTGTTTGCCGTCTTCCCGGGCCGCCGCGTTCCCATTTTGTCCCGGCGGTTCAGCCGGCAGGGAAGCCTCCCTGGGCGAAAGCCCGGAGGCGGCTTCCTGACGTGAAACAAGTATAACAAAAAAATTTATGATGGGAACGAATGTGGCAAAAAGTTAATAAACCTGCCACAATCCTTATACAAATAATGGGAGGTGGTTGCTTTGGCGTTGATCTGGACGATTTTGTTTTGCGCGGGCGCGGGCGTGTTGATGGCGCGCAGCGGCGGCGACGCGGCGCTCTCGGCAATGATGGCGGGCGCGGGCGAGGCGGTGGCGCTTTGTCTGGAGCTGGCGGGCGCATACCTGCTGTTTATGGGGCTGCTGGGCATCGCCAGGCGCGCGGGCTTGATGGAAAGCCTTTCCAGGCGGCTGTACGGGGTGGTCGGGTGGCTGTTCCCCGGCTGCGGGGCGGCGGCGGGCGCCATTGCGTTGACGCTTTCGGCCAACATGCTCGGCCTTGGCAATGCGGCGACCCCGCTGGGCCTTGCCGCCATGCAGCAGCTTGAGGCGGACAATCCGCATAAGGGCGTGGCGACCGACAACATGTGCGCGTTCATCGCCATCAACGCCTCCGCCCTGCAGTTGCTGCCCACGGGCGTGCTCGCGCTGCGGCAGGCCGCGGGCAGCGCCGCGCCGGCCGCCATTGTGCTGCCGAGCCTGCTTGCCACCTGCTGCTCTACGGCGGTGGCCGTTGCGCTGTGCCGCGTGTGCATGGCGCGCGCCCGCTTATGAGCGGCTATATCATCCCCGTGCTGGCAATGGCGCTGCTGGTGTACGGCCTGATCCGGCATGTCGACGTATACGAGGCCTTTGCCGACGGCGCCGCGGAAGGGTTGCCCGTGCTGGTTAAAATCCTGCCGTACCTGGCCGCAATGCTCATTGCCGTGAACATGCTGCGCACCAGCGGGCTCATCGACGACGCAACGCGGCTGCTTGCGCCCGCCTGCGGCGCGGTCGGCATGGATGCGGAGCTTATCCCGCTGATTCTGCTGCGGCCGTTTTCCGGCAGCGCTTCGATGGCCATTTTGCAGGAGTTGTTTGCCGCGCACGGACCGGATTCCCGCATCGGCATGACGGCAAGCGTTCTGATGGGCTCGTCGGAGACCATATTTTACGAAGTCGCCCTGTATTTCGGCGTGGTGGGCGTAAAAAAGACGCGCTTTGCCGTGCCTGTTGCGCTGCTTGCCGCGCTGGCCTCCACCGCGGCGAGCGTCCTGCTCGGCAGGGCGTATTAGCGGAGAACGTATGCGTTTCATAAGGCTTAACGGCGTTTTCCACCTTCCTCCGTCCCTCCGGTATAAGCGCCTGCTTATACCGCCGCGCCGCGTGGGTTTTAGCGAAACCGGACAGGCTTTGTCAACCTTTTGTTTTTCTTTTTGCAAGGGTACATCCATGCTTGAAATATGCTTTTTGTCTGTGATATACTGGTAAAAAATATATACTGGGAGGAAAACGCAATGAAAAAGATCATCGCACTGCTTATGGTACTGGCAATGGTCGCGGCCTTTGCAGCCTGCGGCGCACCGGCAGCCCAGACCACCAGGCTCACCATGGTCACCGGCGGCGAATCCGGCACCTACTTCGCTTTCGGCGGTGTTATTGCCAATGTGCTCACCGAGAAAATCGAGGGGCTGGAGATCACGGCCGTCACCTCCGGCGCATCGGCAGCCAATTGCCGCTCGCTCAACAACGGCGAGGCGGATCTTGCCATCATGCAGAACGACGTGCTCGGCTATGCGGTTACGGGTACCGAAACGATGGCCGAGGACGGCGCGATGCCCAAGCTCAAGGCCATCGCTTCCATGTATCCCGAGGCCGTGCAGCTCGTCGCGCTTGCCACCTCCAATATTACAACCGTTGAGGACCTTAAGGGTAAAAAGGTTTGCGTGGGCGACCAGGGCTCCGGTTCCGAAACCAACGCCAAGCAGGTGCTCACCGCTTACGGCCTGACCTACGATGACATCGACGTGCAGTATCTCTCGTTCTCCGAGGCTTCCACCGCCATGCAGAACGGCACGGTCGACGCGGCGTTCGCCACTTCGGCGCTGCCCAACACGGCCATCGTGGAACTCTCCAAGATGAAAGAGATCGTGGTTGTTCCCATTGACGGAGCGGGCGCGGACGCCCTGATCGCGCAGTATCCGTTCTATGCCAAAACCACCATCGGCGCGGATGTGTACGGCGTGAACGAGGCCGAAACGGTCGCCATGCTGGCCACGCTGGTCTGCACGGACGATCTGTCCGAGGATATCGTCTATGATATCACCAAGGGCCTGTATGAGTACAAAACCGAGCTGGCAACCGGCCATGCGCGCGGCAACGACCTTGACGTGAACAAGGCCAAGGACGGCGTCACTGTGGATTTCCATCCCGGCGCGCTGAAGTATTTTGCGGAGGTCGGCGTCAACTGATGCGCAGCCCTTCGGCAACAACCGCACAATGAATCCGGCAAAAAAGGGGAGTGCCCGTAGAAGGATTGCTCCCCTTCTTCTCATTTTTGCCTTTGCCGCACTGGCGGCCGCGCTGTTCCTTGCCCGTATCTTTCCCGCGCGGCTGGTCGTTTCCAACGAGCGCACCGGCGCCGTTTTCATGGCGCTTCCCATACGCAGGAGCGAAGCCTTTCAACTGCGCTATACGCATTCGGTCAACCTTTCCGATGTAACCGACACCATCGAATGGACCGGCGACCAGCTCGTTTGCCGCTCCACCCTGTTTACAGCGTTCGGCGCTGGCATCCCCGTATTGGCCGACGGGATCGGCACCGACTTTATCCAGACCGGCGAGGGTTTTCTCATCACCGGCATCGATAAGCCGGAAACGCGCATTCTCGTGATGCTGCAAACCGTTCCCAACCACCGCCTGCTCTGGCGCGGCGAGCAGCTTGCGCTCATGCGCCGGTTTGGCTCCGGAACGCTGCTCCGGCTGGAGGTTCGTTCCGTATCGTTGCAGGAAATCCTGTTTCATTCCCATCGGGCGCAGGCGTAGGGGACGCTTGTGCGCAACCAATTTCGCGGCGGAGTTTTCGGATGCGCTCCGGCCGTTTTGAAGATTTTTCTCACCGGCGGGACGCTTTTTGCAAAAATTCGGACCATCCGGAATTTCCGTTCGGCCGTGTGAATCAACTGTGGAGGTAACGCATGGTAAAACAAAAGAAACAACACCCCCTCGCGGAAGCGAGCATGCCGACGCTGGATATCGACACCACCGGCATGACCGAGGAGGAGATTGCAAGGCTGGAGGCGGAAGCCGTACTGCGCAAGTACGACAAGGAATCCTCTTACCGCAACAAGCTCTCCACGCCGCTGACCATCTCCATCGGCGCGGTGCTCATCCTGTTCTCGCTCTTCCAGCTCTACACGACCATCTGGACGATTCCCATCCAGCAGCTGCGGCCCATTCACCTCGCGTTTGCGCTGTTTCTTGCCTATCTGCTGTATCCCGCGCACCGTGAGTTCCGCAAGGACCGCATCCCCTGGTATGACTGGGCGCTTGCGCTCGCCGCGCTTGCGTGCGCGATGTATATTCCGCTCAGATATGAATACGTCATCAAGAACGTCGGCAACTTCACGCCTGTCGACATCGCCATCGGCGTAGCCGGCATCCTGCTGCTGATGGAGGCGTGCCGCCGCGTGGTCGGCGTGCCGATCCTCATCATCGTATCGTGCTTTTTGCTGTATGCGTTCCTTGGCAAATATATCCCCGGTTCGTTCGGCCACCGCGGGTACTCGCTCAAGCAGATCGTCAATCACATGTACTATACGACAAGCGGTGTGTTCGGCACGCCGCTGGGCGTTTCGGCCACATTCATCTTCCTGTTTGTGCTCTTCGGCTCGTTCCTTGAGAAAACGGGCGTGGGCAGGCTGTTTATCGACCTTGCCAACGCCATCGCCGGCAAGCGCATCGGCGGCCCGGCGAAGGTGGCGGTCATCAGTTCCGCTTTGCAGGGCACGGTTTCGGGCAGTTCGGTGGCCAATACCGTCAGCACCGGCTCGTTCACCATTCCGGCCATGAAGCGGCTGGGCTATAAGCCGGAGTTTGCCGGCGCGGTCGAGGCCGCGGCCAGCACCGGCGGGCAGCTCATGCCGCCCATCATGGGCGCGGCGGCCTTCCTGATGGCCGAAAGCACGGGCTTTACCTACGCCGAGGTCGTCAAAAGCGCGATTATCCCTGCGATACTGTATTTTTCCGGCATCCTGATCAGCGTGCATCACGAAGCGCGCAAAATCGGGCTCAAGGGCATGGCCGACGACGACATTCCCAAGGCGGGCACGGTGCTCAAGGAGCGCGGGCATCTGCTGCTGCCGCTGGCGTTCATGATCTATATGCTCGCCACAAAGGTCACCCCGTCCTACGCCGCGCTCGGCGCGATTCTGACCAGCCTCATGGCCTACAGCATCGGCTGGTTCTCGCTGGTTCCCGTCGCGCTGATGGTCTGCGCCATCAATGCGGGCGCATGGTTCCCCGGGCTGCTTGTACGCATGGGCGTGGGCATGATTCCGTTTACCACCTATGCTCTGGCCGCCATTGCGGTCTGGCTGGTTCTGTGTTTTATCGCCAACTGGAGGAAGGGGCCGCGGCTGTGCGACAAGCTCGGCTTTGATCCGATGGACATCGTGGAGGCGCTTAAAAACGGCGCGCGCAACGTGCTTTCCGTGGCGATTGCCTGCGCGATGGCGGGCATGATTGTCGGCACGGTCACGCTTACCGGCCTCGGGCTCAAGCTGGCCACCGGCCTTGCAACGCTTGCGGGCAACAGCATCTATCTGCTGATGTTCTTCACGATGCTTGCCAGCATCGTGCTGGGCATGGGCGTGCCGACCACGGCCAACTATCTCATTACGTCCACCATCTGTGCGCCCGCGCTCATTGGCCTGCTCATGGCGCGCGCGGGTCTCGCGGCCAATGCGGAGATCCCGATGGCCATCATGATGAGCGCGCACCTGTTCGTGTTCTATTTCGGCATCGTGGCGGATATTACGCCGCCCGTTGCATTGGCCGCGATGGCGGGCTCGGCGATTGCCAAGGGAGAGCCGTTCAAAACGGGCGTTACGGCAACGCGCATCGCCATCGGCGCGTTCATCGTGCCCTATATCTTCGTGCTCAACCCGGCCATGCTGATGATCGACGCGGCCTGGTACGATATCATTCTCAATGTGTTCACCGCACTGCTGGGCATGTACGCGCTTTCCGGCGGGCTGTGCGGCTTTGTGCAGGACCGCTGCACCTGGTATGAGCGCGTGCTGCTGATCGCCGGCGGCATGGGCATGATCATTCCCGGTCTGCTGACCGACGCCATCGGCCTTGCCGTTGTGGGCGCAATCTACCTCCTGCAGCGCCAGCGCCACAAAAAGCGCGAAGGCATGACGGCCGGCGCGGCGTAAGCAAGGCCCGGCAAGAACCGCTGTGTAACCGCCCAAACCTGACGATCCGTTCCGCCGGCAATGCAGGCGGAGCCGGAACGAGCCTCCGGAGGGCAGCGGCCCTCCGAGCCCTCCCACGGCTTTCTTTAACAGCAATCAGGCCGCCCGGTTCGGGGCGGCCTGAGGCATTTTATGCAGCGCTTTTTTCCGTGTCGTTTACCGCTTCACCGCGGGGGGAAGTCGCCTTAGTAGTTGGTCTTGAGCAGCTCGAAAAACGCCTGCGGATGCGCGC
The DNA here is from genome assembly GCA_964447605.1 of uncultured Oscillospiraceae bacterium. Classification (GTDB taxonomy): domain Bacteria; phylum Bacillota; class Clostridia; order Christensenellales; family CAG-138; genus CAYUTA01. The sequence goes on from CAYUTA010000013.1 coordinate 35,663, forward strand.
AAACCGGACAGACCGCGGGAGCCTCGGACAGTTCGCAGATATAACCGCAGTTACGGCACTGCCAGTAAACTTTGCCGTCGCGCTCAAACACCGTGCCGTCCTCGATGTTCTTCTTCAGGGCGTTGTAACGCTCCTCATGTTCCTTCTCGATTGCGCCGACCATCTTGAACTGCGCGGCCAGCTGCTTAAAGCCCTCCTGCTCGGCCTCCTCCTCAAACTGCTTGTACATCTGGGTCCACTCATAGTGCTCGCCCTCGGCCGCCATCTTCAGCGCGTCGAGCACGCCGGGCATCTCGCCGCCATGCAGCGCCTTGAACCACAGCTTTGCATGCTCTTTCTCATTGTCCGCCGTCTCGAGGAAGATGGCCGCGATCTGCTCGTAGCCCGCCTTTTTGGCAACGGATGCAAAATAGGTGTACTTATTGCGCGCCTGCGATTCGCCGGCAAATGCGGTTGCGAGATTCATTTCGGTTTTGCTGCCCTTCAACTCCATGATAAGTTCCTCCTGTTATTTTATTTGTATCAAACGTGTTTCCACAAGTGTGGCGCGGCCGATTGCGCAGCTTACCCTGCGCGGGAATCCCCGTCCTTACGGCAGCGACTGCAGACCCCGTGCATGACCACGTCGAAGGAGGAGAGCGAATAGCGCGTTTCCCGCTCGACGGCTTCCTGCAGCTTTGTCAGCGCCGGCAGCATGACGTCTGCAACGTTTCCGCAGGCCTGACACACAATGTGCGAATGCGGGCCGGTTGTTGCGTCAAAGCGGCAGCTTCCGTCCGGAAGCGGAATTTTGCGCAGTCTTCCCGCGTCGGCAAGCTGATTGAGGTTGCGGTACACCGTGCCCAGGCTGAGCTTGGGCATTTCCGCCTTGAGCGCTTCATAGACCATATGGGCCGTCGGATGCGCGCAACTCTCCGCAACCGTCCGGTAGATGCATTCCCGCTGGCGGGAGTATCTCATCCTGCGCTCCTCTCCGTATGTTTCCAATCAAAACCGGACGCAGGCTCCTATGCTCCTGCCGTTGCCCTATATGTTGCCACATATCAAGGATTGGCACTGGCGTCCTGATGGAAAACGATAATGATAACTGTTTTTGTCATGCTTATTTTAGCAAGGTTTTCCAGCGCTGTCAAGCCTGTTCGGGTATATTATTTTTACTTTTATGGTTTATCATTCTTTTTTCCGGTCGATGCTTTGATCGGGGCTTGTAAGCAGGCTTTCCCGCCGTCCGGGCGCGGTTTTATCCTCCGCCGCGCCCGTTGCCGCGCCGTGCGGGCGACCGCGCGCACATCCGGTTCGGCCCGCGCGCTTTTGCAATCCGCTCGGAGATTGCATTCTCTTGTAAAAATTGGTATGCTTATTATGGTTACCAGGCGAGCTGGTAAAGTTGGAAAGGAGCTGTCCGCAATGACAAAGAAATTCAAAAATATCATGATTGCCGTCGCCACCCTGTATATTATCATCGGTCTGGTGTTGATCCTCTGGCCGGAGGCTTCGCGCGCGGTCATCTGCTATGTGCTTGGCGCGGCGCTTCTGCTCTATGGAATCTACCGCGTGGCGGCATACTTTTTCCGCGACCTGCCCATGCAGCTGCAGTTTGGCATGGCCATCGGTATCGCGTGCGTTGTGTCCGGGCTGCTGCTGCTGTTCAAGGCGGACTTTGTCGTTACGGTATTCGGCGTGATCGTGGGGCTGATCCTGATTGCCGACGGCATCTTCCGGCTGCAAAACGCGCTCGACATCCGCCGCATGGGCGGGCGGCATTTCACGCCGCTGCTTATCTGCGCGCTGGTGGTGCTCGTGTTTGGCGTGGTGTTGCTGTTCAACCCCTTTGCCGCGGTCATCACGGCAACCATCATCGGCGGCGTCTCGCTGCTCATCGACGGCGTCCTGACGCTCTGGAGCATCCTTGAAGCCAGCAAGCTCGTCGGCGACGCTTCCGGCCCTAACCCCGCGCCGCGCGTGAAATAGCCTGCGCGCAGCGCGCTTCTCAACCGGCTTTTTGCCCCGGCCGCGCATTGACTACAAACGGGAGGAACTATAACATGCTGGCAAACCCATACGTAACGTGCTCCGGCGAAGTGCGCCTAGCCCTCAAAAACGGCGCGCCCGTTGTGGCGCTCGAGTCCACGATCATCTCCCACGGCATGCCGTATCCTAAAAACGTGGAGACCGCGCTCGAGGTCGAACGCGCAGTGCGCGAAAACGGCGCGGTCCCCGCAACGGTGGCCGTCGTCGGCGGCAGGCTGACCGCCGGGCTTACGCCCGATGAAATTGAATACCTGGGCAGGAAGGGACTGTCTGTGACCAAGGCCAGCCGGCGCGACCTGCCCGTGCTTTGCGCGCGCGGCGAGGACGGCGCAACCACCGTGGCCGCGACCATGATTATTTCCGCGCTGGCGGGCATTCCCATTTTCTGCACCGGCGGCATCGGCGGCGTGCACCGGGGCGCGGAGGTGACGATGGATATCTCCGCAGACCTTGAGGAGCTTGCGCAAACGCCCGTAATGGTCGTGTGCGCCGGCGCCAAATCCATTCTGGACATCGGCCTGACGCTTGAATACCTTGAAACCAGGGGCGTGCCCGTGCTGGGCTATCAAACCGCCGACATGCCGGCCTTCTATACGCAAAAGAGCGGGTTTGCTGTCGATTACCGCATGGATTCGCCGGCAGAGTTGGCCGCGGCTTTTTTTGCCAAGCGTGCAATGGGCCTTTCCGGCGGCATGCTGGTGGCCAACCCCATTCCGGACGCATACTCCATGGATGCCGATTTCATCAACGGCAAGATTGAGGAAGCGCTCGCCGAGGCTGGGCGAGCGGGCGTCAAGGGCAAGGAGACCACGCCGTTTTTGCTGGATAAAATCCAGAAGATCACGGGCGGCTCCAGTCTCGCCGCCAACATTCAGCTCGTACTGAACAACGCGCGCCTGTCCGCGCGGATCGCCGTGGAACTGGCGCGGTTGCATTGACGCTTCGGGGGAGCCGGAGCCATGATTTTGGAAACGGAGCGCCTGTATCTGCGCAGGCTGGCACAGGCGGATTATCCTGCTTTGTGTAAAATTTTGCGGGACCCGGCGGTGATGTATGCGTATGAACATGCGTTTGACGACGCCGAAACGCCGGAATGGCTGGACCGGCAGCTCCGGCGGTATGCCTGCTATGGGTTCGGCCTGTGGGCCGTTATTCTGAAACAATCCGGAGAGCTGATCGGGCAGTGCGGGTTGACCATGCGGGATTATCACGGCGTGCAGGTGATAGGGATCGGATCTTTGTTTCAAAGAGCATATTGGCATCGCGGCTACGCAACCGAGGCCGCCGCGGCCTGCCGGGACGATGCGTTTAAACGCCTGTGGGCAGCCGAGGTGTTTTCCATCATCCGGGATACGAACCTTGCGTCGCAAAGGGTTGCGAAAAGAAACGCAATGACCGTGCGCGGCCGGTTTATCAGGCATTATGACTGGATGGCTATGCCGCACCTCGTATATTCGATCAAGCGGGAAGAATGGAGCGGTTCTTTTAAATGAAGCATTCGCCGCGCAAAGATCCATGCGGCATGGATGCCCAGCTCCGGGCGGTTGGCCGAATGCTCAGGCTGGCGCCCGGCACCCTTACGCCGTCCAAAGCGAGAGCAGCCAATCGGTTTTTAAAGCTGTTTCATGTGCTCAGGCCGTTTCATATCCAAAAGCAGGTCGTCCGCATCCCCCGCGGGGACGGTACGGCTCTGCGCCTGTGCGTTTACCGCAGCGCCAAGCCGGCGCGCAAGATGGTTCCCGGCCTGTTATGGATGCATGGCGGCGGCTATCTGACCGGCGTGCCGGAGCTTTCGCACGGATTCATCAGGCGGTTTATCAGGACGCGGCCCTGCGTGGTCGCCGCCCCGGATTACCGCCTGGGCGCGGAGGCGCCGTATCCGGCCGCGCTGGAGGACGTCTACGCGGCCTTAACGTGGCTGCGGGCGCATGCGCGGGACCTGGGCGTGCGGGAAAACCAGCTGTTTATCGGCGGCGACAGCGCCGGCGGCGGGTTGACCGCCGCGCTGGCAGCCTACGCCAGGGACCTTGGGGAGGTGGCGGTCGCCTATCAGATGCCGCTGTATCCCATGCTGGACGACCGCATGTCCAATCCTTCCGCTGTCGACAACCATTCGCCCGCCTGGAATTCCGCCTCCAACTATTATGGTTGGAAAGCCTACCTCGGCGGCCTCTTTGAAACGGAGCATGTTCCGCAATACGCCGCCGCCGCCCGGACGAAGGATTTTCGTGGTCTGCCGCCCGCATTTACGTTCGTGGGCACGCTTGAGCCGTTTTATGACGAGACGGTCGCCTATGTCGCCGCGCTGCGGGCGGCCGGAGTGGAGGTGTGTTTTCAGGAATACGAGGGCTGTTACCACGCCTTTGACCAGCTTGCGCCGTTTTCGGACAAGGCGCGCTCCGCAACGGCGCTTCTGCTGGATCGCTTTTCGTACGCGGCGCGGCATTATTTTGCAGACCAGCCAAAGGGGTCAAAATCCCGGTAACCGCCGTCCTGTTCAAAATTTGCGCGGACAGATGGATATTGCCACCCTTGCGGGGCCCGTTCCGATACATGGATAGCTGCCGCCGCGCCATGGCCCTTTCCCGCAACCCGTCCGTTTCCTCTTCCCATTTCATTTCTATGCCCGCGCGGTCTTCCATGCTTTGCGCGCGCCGTCCGGCATATTGAACAGAGAACCCCTGTTCTGCGTTGCATGGCGGCCGGGCCGCCCCTGCAAAAACGGCCATGGGCCGGCGCCTTTATCCACCGAATACGCGCGTCATGAACGCATCGGTGGAAATGCTGCTCGGCCGATTATAGCGCCCCAGCTCCCAGAGGCTTTCCGCATCGCCCCTGACAACGGTGGAAACGTGCTCCGCGCAGGTCATCGACACCGCGAACCCCATCGCCTTGAGCAGCTGTCTGCTGAGCGGGTCGATTATGCCAAACGGATAAGCAAACGTGACGGGCGCAATGTCCGCATGCGTAGAAAGCTCGCTTTGCAGCCGGCCCACGTCGTCTGAAAACACGGCCTCATACTCCGCCGCGCTCTCATTGGGCCGCCTTGCGCTGCCCATACGCCCCTTCTGCCCGTGCAGGCCATAGGTATGATTGCCGATTTCAACCCGTCCGCTGCGGTCGAGAACGGCAACTTCATCCCAGCTTAAATAGGCGTAGTTCGGATTGGGGTCCGGCTCTTCGGAATATCGCTGCGTATATGCGCCCACCACCGATATCACGGCGCAGCAATCGTATTTTTCCAGGATCGGCAGCACATAGGTGAGGTTGTTGAGATGTCCGTCGTCAAACGTCAGGATTACGGGCTGCTCGGGCAGCGTGCCCGTGCCTGCCGCAAAAGCAACCAGATCGCGCCCGGTAACCGTCTCGTATCCGTGGCTTTGCAGCCATTTGATGTCCGTCTCCAGCACGTCCGGAGACAGGATGTATTTCCCTGCGCGCGCGGGGTCGCGCAGAATGCTGTGATACATTAAAATCGGCACCTCGCGGCGGTCGGCCATTTCCTTGTCCGCGGGCACGGCGGGCAGGCATCCGGCCAATAGCGGCAAAAGCAGCAGCGCGGCAATGATCCGTTTCATTTTATCAATTTATGCGGAGATCGCGGCAGGCATGCTTGCGCGGGCCGCGGGGGAGCGTCCGGCGGCGTCCGGAAAAGCGGTTCCGCCGTGCCCGTGCAGAATGGGGTGACCTCCCTGTAACCCGGCTTTCCCGGCTGGTTGGCCCGGCGGCGCGCTATTCGTTCGCTTCTCCGAATCCAAAGATCGCCTGCAACTTGATGGCCAGCATGCGTTTCATCTTTTCAATCAGCAGCGGCTCGCGCGTGGCGGGGTTGGCGTACAGCAGGCAGGTCAGCAGCGAGCGGTATGCGGCGACGAGGTTTTCCGACGGATCGATGCGCAGCACGCCCTCGGCGTCCGGCGGCAGCTTCTGGTTCAGCGGCCCGTCCATAAACAGAAAATCCGCGCTGTGAAACGCTTCGGCGGTGTGGTTGGTCACGGCGTAGGTGCCGCCGGATTTTTTCACATTGCGCTCCGCAAGCTTCAGCTGCGGCGGCTTGAGTTCCTGGGCCTTGTCCGCCACAACCTGCACAAACTGCATGCCGATTTTTGAGGCGACGTACAGCACCGAAGCGCACGTGGCTGTAGCCGGGCCATAGAACACCGCCTTGCACGCTTCGAGTTTTTTTTCGCGCGGCAGGTGCTCAAACATCGTAATCAGATCGGCGATCTCCTGCACGGGTCTGGAGAAGGAGCTGCCCGCGCTGACAATCGGTATTTCAGCATATTTGGCCAGCGTCAGCAGCGTTTCGTGCCGCTCACAGCGGATGATGACCAGGTCGAACGCGCGCGAAATCTGCATGGCCGCCTCGCGCAGCGTTTCCGGCGGGTCAAGCGGAAGGTTGAACCGGCTGACCGTTCCGCCGAGCTGATGGACGGCCTTTTCGCACATGACCTCATACAGCTGCGGCATATCCGGCAGCATGACGCCAATGCATTTTTTGCGGAGAAGCGGAGGAAAATATTCTGCGCGGACGCAGGCCTTCAGCGTGACGCCAAGGTTCATCATGTCAAGAATCTGCTGTTCGGAAAACTCGGTGGTTTCCACATAATCCTGCTTCTTCATAATAGGTATTGTGCGCGCGCGGGCAGTGGAAATATGCATGCATAAGCCAACCGGGCAGATCCGAACCACGGTTCAAAGGGGGCAAAACACGCCATCGCCCCGTTGTCCCCGTTTGGAATACCCTCCGGTATGCCGCAATCGTCCGCCTTGCTTTGACGCATTTTGCGCGCCGTTGAACGCCACAGGACCCCAAAGCGCTGAATGGGATGGGGTTCAAGGCCGAGGCGGGCGGCGTAGCGGCGCCACGCCAACGGACGGGAACGCAGAACACCGCCGATTCCACGCTTTGGGGGCGGTTCGGGTCTGCCCGGTTGGCTTAGGCGCAAGGCGTAAAAACGCAAACCATAGCGGCCAACCATTGCATGCGGCGCGCTGCGCATGGTATGATGGGCGCATGAGCAGGCTCAAACGTTTTCTTTCTTATTATAAACCGCACACGCCGCTGTTCATGCTCGATATGACGTGCGCATGCATCGTCGCGTGCATCGACCTTGCATATCCTCTGTTTGTGCAGTATATCCTGCGCACATTGCTGCCCGGCATGGCGCAGGGCTCCGCCCTGCTTTCCACGTTTGTCTGGCTGATCGCCGCGGCTGTTCTTGCATACGTGCTGCGCACGGGGCTGCTGTATGTCATCAACTACTGGGGGCATGTGCTCGGCGTTCGGATGGAAGCGGATATCCGCCGCGATATTTTCACGCACATCCAATCCATGCAGTTCAGTTTTTATGACAAACAGCGCACCGGCAAGCTGATGAGCCGCATCACAACGGATCTGTTTGAAATTACGGAGCTGGCGCACCACGGGCCGGAGGATGTGCTGATCTCCGGCACAACGGTCGTCGGCGCGTTCCTCTGCATGTTTTTCGTCGAGTGGCGGCTGGCGCTGGCGCTTGTGTGCATCGTTCCGCCCGCGATCTATTTTATCATGCGCGTCCGCGTGCAAATGCGCAAAACCTCCCTGGCCGTCAAGGAGAATATCGCGGAAATCAACGCGGGCATCGAATCCTCCATCTCCGGCGCGCGGGTGGCCAAGGCGTTTACCAACGAAAGGCATGAGATCGAAAAGTTTTCTCAGGGCAACGCGCAGTTTGTGCATGCCAAGGACCGTTTCTATCAATACATGGCGCTGTTCAACAGCGGGACGGAGTTTTTTCTCGGCATGTTCAACATCGTGGTGCTCGGCGTTGGCGGCGCGCTGATCTTTCAGGGCAAGCTGGATTCCGTGCTGCTCGTCACCTTTACGCTGTATGTCGCCGCGCTGGTTTCGCCCATCAAGCGGCTGGCCGCGTTTGCCGAGCAGTATTTGCTCGGCATGACGGGCTTCGAGCGGTTTTTGGAAATTATGGACATTGAGCCGGACGTCATCGACGCGCCGGACGCAAAGCCGCTTTCCGGCGTAAAGGGCCACATCCGGTTCGAGGACGTATCGTTTGCCTATGAAAGCGACCGGTATGTGCTCTCGCACATCAATCTGGATATTCCCGCCGGCAAAACCCTTGCGCTCGTGGGTCCGAGCGGCGGTGGAAAAACCACCCTGTGCCATCTGATTCCACGGTTTTATGAAACGCGCTCCGGCCGCATTACCATCGACGGAGCGGATATCCGTTCCGTCACGCTCAAGTCGCTCCGCCAGAACGTGGGCATTGTCCAGCAGGATGTGTTCCTGTTCGCGGGCACCGTGATGGAAAATATCCGCTACGGGCGCATCGACGCGACCGACGGGGAGGTTATGGAAGCGGCGCGCCGGGCGCATATCCATGCGGAGATTCTGGCGCTGCCAAACGGCTATGATACGTCCGTCGGCGAGCGCGGCGCCCTGCTTTCCGGCGGGCAGAAGCAGCGCGTGGCCATCGCACGGCTATTTTTGAAAAATCCGCCCATCCTCATTCTCGACGAGGCGACCAGCGCGCTCGATACCGTCACCGAGCAGGATATCCAGCACGCGTTTGACGAGTTGTCGCACGGCCGCACCACGCTGGTCATCGCGCACAGGCTTTCTACCGTCAAGCATGCGGATGAAATCCTTGTCATCGACGATCACGGCATCCGCGAGCGCGGCACGCACGGGCAGCTAATGGCTGCAAACAGCCTGTATGCCGGGCTGTATGAGGCGACGCTGGTCGAGTAGGCAGCCTCCAAAATCGCGGTTTTTGACGGACGCACGGCGGTTTGCCTCTCGCGGCAATGCGCTCCCGGGCGGCGGACTGTCCGGGTTGCGACACGGTGGGAGACCGCTGCGGCGTTTTTTTCATGCGGGAGCTCCGGCTCATGGGCGGCGGCCCTTGAGAATCCCAATCCGTAGGGGGCGTACCAAATAGGACGCCGAAGGGACGTATCCCCTGAGCGGCGGAGCGGGGGCAGAGCCCTGCGGGTCACCGGTCCGATTGATCCGCTAACGCAAAGCTATCACCTGTTCAAGTTGGGAATTTCTGATATATAAAAACCCTGCCGTCACTTATGATACGTCTCGTGTGCGTGGATCTTACACGCGCGGTAGAGCTGTTCAAGCAGGAACACCCGGCACAGCCGGTGCGGCATGGTCATGTCCGAGAGTGAAACCCGCGCGTTTGCGCGGGCAAGCACCGCGTCGGACAGGCCGATTGAACCGCCGATGACAAACGTGATTGCGCCGTGTCCGCTCTCGGCGAGCGATTTCAGCCGCGCGGCAAACGCTTCGGAGGTAAACCGGGCCCCCTCGACACACAGCGCGACGACATACTCGTTGTCACGGATGTTTCGCAGCAGCCGCGCGCCCTCCTTGTCCCGCACCATGCGCTCCTGGCCGGGCGTGGCAGTGCCGGCGATTCGCTCGTCGGCGACCTCGCAGACGCCGAGCGTACAAAAGCGCGAAAGGCGCCCGGCATATTCCGCGGCCGCTTCCAGATAAAAGCGGTCCTTCAGCTTGCCTACGCAGGCGATTTTGATTTGCATCTGCCTCTCCCTATCCTGCCCTCCTCGAAAAACTGTTTCCAGGCGGCTGAAGCGGCGGCGCGCCGCCCCGCCGAGGGGGCGCTTCCCCGGAAAACCCCATTTGGAGGAAATTCCCGCATATCCCCGGCATAGGGGATGCTCAAGGGCCGCCGCCCCTGAGCCGGAGCGCGGGGGCATAGCCCTCGCAAAAAGGCATGGCGGCGCGCCAAAACGATCAGGAAACGTAGAACGATGGATTATACGGCACGCCGTCAATGATCAGTTCATAGTGCAGGCGCGGCTTTTTTCCCGCGGTGGAATTGTCCGCCAGCACGCCGATCTGATCGCCTGCAAACACGCGCTGGTTGTACTCCGCCTGCACGTCCGCCAGATGGGTCAGCCGTGAGAGGAAGCCGTTTCCGTGGTCGATGTCCACAACGAACCCGTATTCGCCGCGTTCGCCGCAGTAAACCACCACGCCCTCGCCGGGCGCAACAACCCTGGTCCCGGCCGAATTTTCAATATCTACGCCGTTGTGCATCCTGCCCTCGCGAAAGCCAAAGTTTGAAGACACGCCCCCGCGCATGGGCCATACAAGCTTAAGCCCGCCGGCGTCCTTGCCTTTTTTGCCCTCCTTTTTATCCGGCTCGCCGCTGGTGTCGCGCTTTGTATACGCGCCGTTTTTGATGATGGTCGCGCGCGCTTCGCGCAGGGTCTGTGTCTGCGGTTCGCCCGTTTGCGCCGCCTCTCCGGCAACATAGGAAACCTCGGTGACCGCCTGCGTGACCGCGCCCGCCCCGAGCTGCGTAATGATGCGCGTGCCGCGGGCAAGCGCCTTGTCCTCGGATTCCGTTTTCTCCACTTCCGACTCGGTCTTCTGCCCGCGCAGCGCAAGAACCTGCACCGGCACAAGGCCGGGGGCGTTTTGCATCCGTCGCGCCGCGTCCTCTGCGGTTACGACCCGCGCGCCGCCCTCCGGTTCGACAATGATGAGCTCGCCGTTAAATTTTGCGCTGATGAATTGTTCGCCCTCGGGCGCAACGGCGCTTTGCTGGAGATATTCCCAGAGCACGCGCTGCATTTCCGGCGCGGAGGCGAGCGTCATCACCGGGCGGCGGTTCACCAGGAGCGTGACCGCGTACTCCGGCAGCTCCGGCACAGGCGTAGGCGCGGGCGTTACATCCGCGATGGCGATGTCGATCACGTCGACCTCCGCCTCCTCGATGAGAATCGGCGTATCGGAACGGATGCGCCCCGCGCGCGCCGCGCCAAGCGCGCCGACAAGCAGTAAAACGCCGGCCACGCAAAGCAACAAGATCAGATTGAGTTTCTTTTTCTGCATGCTCTCGCTTTCTTCCCGGGTTTGCCGGCCCGCCGCCCTACGCGTCCCTGCGCACGCAGGAACTGATGCAATAGCCCGACGTGCCGTTGTATGTTACATAGCACCAGCCGTTGACCGTGCTATGCACGGTGACGACCGCGCCCTTTTCCATCACCGTCAGCACGCGGCTGCCCGTGCCTGTGGCGGGCGCCGCGCGCAGGTTCAGGCGCGCGGTGATGACCCCTGCGGTGTCATCCTGCCTGACCGTGCCCGTCATGGTGACATACTTGCCGAACACATACCCCTGCGTGCCGCTTGAGCGCACCTCAAGATGCACCCAGCTTCCGCTTGTGCCAAGCACCGTAACCGTGGTGTTGCGGCCCAGTTTGCCGAGACTGTCATACCCGGTGCCCGGGCCGCTGCGGATGCGTACGCCGCTTGCGTTGATATAGCCCCGGCTGACGGCGGCGACCTGTCCGTCCGCCGCGCCGCCGGAATCCGCCGGGTGCAGCGACACGTACTTGCCGTACACATAGCCGTCCTGTCCGCTTGCAAGCACGCGCACGCGGTACCACGAGCCGGACTTTTCATAGATGCCGAGCGGGGTGTTCTTATTCAGCCGGCCATAGCTCTTCGTCCTGGTGGACGCGCCCCGGCGGATATTGACGCGCGTGGCGTTGATGTAGCCGCTTGCCGCGTAAATGGGCGCGGGCGTGGCCGTGGGCGCCGGGGTGGGGGGGCCCGCCGGACGCGGCGTTGGGGTTGCCGCGCCGATGACAATGGGGGTGGGCGTTGCGCCGTCGGGCAACGGCTCCGGCACGGCGGTCATCACCGGCGCGTTGGTCGGGCCGGGGTCCGGGTTGTCGGCCAGCGTTTTCGTGATGGCGATATAGTCGCCCTTGACAAACCCCACCGCGCCTGTAGAAACGGCCATGATCTTGTACCAGCCGTTTTCCATGCCGAAGATGCCCACCTGTGCGTCGCGGCTAAGCCGCCCGATCGCGTCAAACGACGTGTCCGGCCCGGTGCGGCAGTTCACTGCGCTGGCGTTGACTGTGCCCGCGGCAATCATGTTCCCGCCGGTCAGCAGCACGTAATCATATCGGATGAAGCCCTTGCTCCCGCTCGGCGCGGTGACGTAATACCACTCGCCCTGCATGCCGGAAAGGGTCAGGTTCGTGCCCGCCGGCAGCTGCTCCAGGCTTTCGGCCTTCGTGGAGGGCGTTTGCCGCAGATTGACCGTTCCGCCGGTCACAATCCCGGTGGACGCGCTCGTTGCAGCCGTGGTCTGTTCCGGTGCGGACACGGTTTCCGGCGAAACGAAGCCCATTGTGCCAAGCTGCGCGCCGGGGTAATAGTAATTCAGGATTTCACGGTAACTCCTGCCTTCATTGGCCATTTGCTGCGCGCCGCGCTGACTCATGCCGACGCCGTGCCCGTAGCGGGCGTGCAGCAGGTTATGTCCGCCGGCGGCTGATTCCGCGTAATAAATCCGCAGGCTGTCGGTCGTATAGAGCCCGGCTGCCGCCATTTCGGCAAAGGTAAAGGAAAAGGATACGGGAATCTCCCGGACAAGCTCCGGCTCCGGCGTGGGCGAGGGCGTAGGCTCCCACGCGGGCGTAGGCGAAGGCGTGGGGGCCCACTCCGGCGTGGGCGTTGGAAGCTCCCATTCCGGCGTAGGGGTCGGCTCGGTCCATTCCGGGTCGTAGCCCTCCTCGCCTTCCACCGGAGCGACCAGCTCCGGCGTGGGCGTTGGAAGCTCCGGTTCCGGCGTGGCCGTCGGATTGGGCGTGATCTCCGGCGTGGGCGAAGGCGTAGGCTCCCACGCGGGCGTGGGCGTTGGAATCAGGGTTTCAAGAAGGTTGGCCACCACGGTTGCGCTGACCGTGACGGTGGTATGGTTTTTATCCGCGGCGCTGCCCGCGTCCCCATAGGATTCGACCGCGTCGATGGAACGCACCCCGCCAAAGCGGAACTCCGGCGGAATCACGCCATCCTGCGCAACGGTCGCCGACATGCGCGCGTCCACAAACGCAAACGCCCTGGTGCCCATCTCCCGCTGCGAGTAGGACGTTGGAAGAAATACCGTTTCCCGCGGCGTAGAGGGATTCTTCATGTCATACGCGTCCGCGCCGCTGTTATAAGCGCCGTCCTCGGAGCTGTCCGACCAGCGTGTGCCGGGCAGGATCATCCAGCCGCCGTTGCTTGCGGCATAATAGCACTGCATGGGTTTTCCATTGTAATACAACACGTCGTTGATGGTGGAATCCACAGCGTTGATGACGTTGGTATGCGTGGAAACATAGCCCTTATAGACCTGGTCGCCGGCGGTATCGCCAATGTCATGGCTGCCGCTGTTTGACATGCGCAGCAGCACGTAGCCCTTCGCCGCCACGGCCTGCGCCCTGAGCGCCTCGAGCGGGAAGTCGTTGCTCATTTCATAGCCGACTACGCCGTAAAGATAATGTGAAAGCGGCACGCGGTTGACCACGCGCACCGCCCCGTTGCTGGACGAAAATGTGAAATTGCCCAAAAATGAACGCGTGCCGGACACAACGCGGATGCGCAGCGAACCGGCCGAGCGTGCAAGCACGGCGCGTTCCACCGTGGCGGAGCGGCCGCTATAAAGCTCTCCCTCGGCGGAATGCGTCACCGTGACGCCGGCCCCGCCGGCCGAGACCGTCAGCGTGCCGCCGGTAAACGTGCGGCCCGACTCCGCCAGCGTATATGTGCCCGTAACCGGTATGGAGAGCTTGCCTGCGCCCTCGGTGCTCAGCAGCACGCGCACAAACCGCACCCCGCCCCCGGAGGCGGGCGCGCTGCGCGCCGGCATGCCGAGCGCAAGCGCGAGAACGCATAGTGCAAGCAGAATGGCGGTTCCCTTTTTACAAAGATGCTTCATGCAAAACCTCTGGTTGTGATTGTACATAATTTTATGTACGCATACCATACAAATGCAGGAATCTTCGCATATTATTTACATTACGACCGAAACCGCCGCGCTTTGCGCCATGGACGTCCGTCAAAAGGCTTGGCTTTCACCCCATCAAATGCGCGGCAAACACAGGCAGTAAAGTCCATGGGCTCCTTCAAAAGCGGCGGCACGCATCATTCCATCTCTGTCGATCGCCCGGAAGAAAGGGCTCCGTCCCGGGCAAGGACGGCGCGTACGTTCGTCCGCTCGTACCGGCGGCGTTTCGCGGCGGCAGAACGCATAAAAATGCCCGCGCCTGCCGCGTGCTTCCGTCAAAAACCAGATTCTTACGATTTGCAACGCCGCCGGTTACGGGCAGGTGTTCCTGCGTCCTGCGCTATTGCTGCATGGTCTGCACGGCATCCTCCTCCGCAGCCAGCATGATGCTAAGCTGCGTCTCCGCCGCGTTTTGCGCAATGGGCCGGATCCATTTCATGCTCAAAAAGTGCGGTATGGTGAAGCACAGCTTGCCAAGGTCGTCGACAACGATCATGACGATGTACGTGGTGATAAACGGTAGCTTCCACACAAAGCCGCACAGCACCACCGCCGGCAGCACCAGCGCATACTGCACCAGCCCGTCGCAAAGCAATCCCGTTTTGGTGTCTCCGCCCGCGCGGAAGATGCCCACCACGGTCAAATAAGGAATGTTGCGGATGCTCACGTCCACGGCATAGATCAGCAGCAGCACCTTTGCCGTATGCACCGCCGTGTCGGAGATATCAAACAGCGACACCACCGGCCCGCGCAGCAGCGCGACAAGGCCGCCCAGAATGATTCCGAGCACGGGGATAAGCTGCATAAACTGCATGGAGTACCGCTTGCCGTCTTCCATTTTTTCCGCTCCGATGGACTTGCCCACCAGGATATTGCAGGCGTTGCAAATGCCGACAAAGAACACGAACACAATGTTTTCTATCGTGCGCACGACGGTCAGCGCCGCATAGTTATCCGTACCCATGCGGCCAAACACCATGTTGATGCCGATGATCGACAGGCTCCAGATGATTTCGTTTATCAAAACGGGAAACACGCGCTTCCAATATTCTTTCAAAAAGCCGTTTCCAATGTCCAGCAGGTCGCGCACAGGCGCAATCAGAACATTTTTCCGAATGATGGAAACGACCACCAGCAGCAGCGGGCTCGCCAGCGAGGAAACGGCCGTGGCCAGCCCCGCGCCGGCCACGCCCATCGGCGCAATCCCCAGCCCTCCGAAAATGAACAGATAGTTGAGCGCCGCGTTGAGCAGCGCGCAAAAGCCGCTGATCCACATGGGAATTTTTACGTTTTCCGTACAGCGCAATGTGATGCCGAGCGCCGTGTTGAGCGTCAGCGACACATACGACAGCGCGGCATAGCGCAGATAGCGCACGCCCTCTTCCATCAGCGCCGTTTCGTCTGTAAACAGCCGCATCAACGTCTCGGGAAACGCCATGGTCAGCAGCGTAAACAGCAAGCCGAGCGGCACGACGCAGATGAGCATCACGCCCAGCGTGCGGCGGATGCCCTTTATATTGCCCGCGCCGTGGTACTGTGCAAGAAACACCGCGCTGCCGGACGCCACGCCGAACGTGACCAGCTCGACAAAGAACGACGCGTAGCCCGCCAGCCCAACGGCGGCGATGGACACGTCGCCCAGACGCCCGATCATCAGCGTATCGACCAGGCGGAACGACGTCATCAGCAGATTTTGCATGGCAATCGGCAGCGCGAGCGGCAGCATGACGCGCCAGAACGCACGGTCGAACAGGGTAGCTTTTTGCTTCATTTTCATACTCATGTATCTTTCGCTCTTTGGGATGCGGAGGGTTCGGTGGGGCCGCCCAAGGCGCTTCCCGCAACCCTCCGCCCAAGGGCAACACCCTCAGAAATCCCGAATGGGAACCATCCTCCGCGTCTCCGTCAAAGAATATCGTTTATGACGGTGACGCGCGAATCGCGCGGGTTTTGCCGGATCGGGCGACAAGCGGTTCCCGCATCGGTCAAGGAACGAATTGACGGAGCGGCATTTTGCCGCCCCGCCACTGAATATCCGTTCGTCATTCAGGCGCCTGTAAGCGCTGATTCGGATCGTTTACCTGCCGGCCTTCGGCCCCGCGTCCACGATATTCCGGGGCATATGATCATACTTTTCAAAGTTCTTTTCAAACCGCGAAGCCAGATCGTTGGCGGTCTTTTCATATTCGGCCTCGCCGGATTCCCCGGCCCACATCTTCCGTGGGGAAAGGACCTCGTCGGGAACGTTCGGACAGGTTTTGGGCACGAGCACGTTGAAGATCGGGTCGCGCTCAAACTCGCCCTTTTCCAGTTCGCCGTTGAGCGCGGCGGTCAGCATGGCGCGGGTGTACTTTAAGCTCATGCGCTTGCCGTCGCCGGCTTTATGGCCGCACCAGCCGGTGTTGACAAGGTAGACGTTGGCGTCGTATTGATCGATGCGCCGGCCCAGCATTTCGGCATAAATCGACGGCTTGAGCGGCATGAACGGCGCGCCGAACAGCGTGGAAAACGTGGTGACCGGCTCTGTGATGCCGCGCTCGGTGCCCGCCAGCTTGCTGGTATAGCCCGACACGAAATGATACATGGCCGCGTCCTTATCGAGCTTGGAAATCGGCGGAATGACGCCGAACGCGTCCGCGGTGAGGAAGACGACCGTCTTGGGCTGGCCGCCCACGCCGGGGATGACGCAGTCTGGGATAAACTCCACCGGATAGCCCACGCGCGTATTCTCTGTAACGGAGCCGTCGTCATAATCCAGATGGCCGGTCTCCTCGTCCATTACAACGTTTTCAACCAGCGCGCCGAACCGGATGGCGTTCCATATCTGCGGCTCGTTCTCCCGCGAGAGGTTGATGCATTTTGCATAGCAGCCGCCCTCGAAATTGAAGATGCCGTTGTCCGACCAGCCATGCTCGTCGTCGCCGACCAGCTTGCGGTTCGGGTCTGCAGAAAGCGTGGTTTTGCCCGTGCCGGACAGGCCGAAGAACAGAGCGGAATCGCCGTCGTGGCCAATGTTGGCCGAGCAGTGCATGGGCAGAACGTCCATGTGCGGCAACAGATAGTTCATGACCGAGAAAACGCTCTTTTTAATCTCGCCGGCATATTGGCTGCCCGCGATGAGCACGCGCTTATGCTCAAAATCAACGATGATGGCGGCTTCGGATTTGACGCCGTCGAGTTCCGGCACGCACTTGAAGCCGGGCGCCGCGATAATGGTAAAGCCGGGTACGAACGCGCTAAGCTGCGCGGCCGTGGGCCGCAGGAGCAGCTGATGGATGAACAGGTTCTGGCTGGCCAGCTCGTTGATCACGCGTACGGAAAGGGCATACTTGGAATCCGCGCCCGCAAATCCATCGAATACAAACAGCTCGCGTCCCTGCAGATAGGCGGTCAGTTTTTTAAAGATCGCGTCGGCCTTTTCCCGGGTGATGGGCACGTTTATCTTGCCCCAGTCGATCTCGTCATGCGTGGTGGGTTCGTCAACGACAAAGCGGTCGTTCGGGGAGCGGCCGGTATACTTGCCGGTGTAAACGACCAGAGCGCCTGTTTCCGACAGCTTGCCCTCGCCGCGCGCAAGCGCATGCTCGACCAGCCGGGCCGGGGAAAGATTGCGGTATACCGCTTCAGGAGCGATGATGCCAAGGGATTCCACGTATTCATTGATGTTCATGTTTGTCGCTTCCTTTCCGTATTGATTCCTTAGGAAAACCTGCATGGTTGTATCATGATCGGAAGAAACAATCCGCTTCTCCCCCATTTTCAAAATATTATAGCCTGCGCCGGAGCTAAAAGCAAGCAATCACGAATTATATATTGATGAAACGTTCCTTTGCGCCGTCTGCTCCCCTTCTTCCGTTCGGGGCGTGTTCCTGCCCGCGCGCATCGTTTACCTGTCTGGCGATTGCGTCAAAAAACGATGTAATCTGAACAGAGCGGCCGCGTTTTTACAAAATCCGCTCGCTTTACAGGGGCCCTGTTTTCGTGCTATGATATCCGTGTAATGGAACAGGCTTGCCGGCCGGCTGTTTACCCGGATTGCCGCGGCTATAACCGCATTTTTACAAGGAGGCGTTCATTAGATTATGGAATACAATCCCAACGCGACCGTCGTTTCCTCTGCGGAGGAGACGCATAATAAA
The DNA here is from genome assembly GCA_964447605.1 of uncultured Oscillospiraceae bacterium. Taxonomy (GTDB): domain Bacteria; phylum Bacillota; class Clostridia; order Christensenellales; family CAG-138; genus CAYUTA01. The sequence goes on from CAYUTA010000013.1 coordinate 53,661, forward strand.
AAAGCAACCGCCGCGATGGTGCTCAGCATCATCGGTCTGGCGCTGTTCATCCTGCCCGGATTCAACGTCGTGGGACTTGTTTTGAGCATCGTGGGCTTTGTGCAAAGCAACAAAAACCGCAAATTTGCCGCGCAAAATGGTTTCACCGAAAACAGCATGAACACCACGGGCTTTGTTTGCGGACTGATCGGCATCATCATCGGAGGCATATCCGTGCTGTTTTTCCTGGTGATCTTTTCCGTCGTGATTGCGGCGATTTTTTCGGCGGCCGCGTTTGCCGCGCCTCATGTCGGCCAGATCATTACCGAATCCATGCCCGTTATCAGCGACGCCTTCGAGAGCGCTCTTCCCGGTGCAATGGGCATGATCCGCGCGTTTATCGCCGCGCTGTAACAGGTGGTGCGACATGCTGCCAACGTTTGAAGTGTTCGGGATTGCAATCCCGATGTTTGGCGTCATGATGATGTGCGGCATGCTCGCCGCCTTCATTCTGCTTACCTATACGCGCAAGTTTATCCGTTTCACGGAGGATCAGCTGATCAGCGCTGCGCTCTGGTCCATTCTGCTCGGTTTTCTCGGCGCCAAGCTGTTGTTCTGGATCGTGGAGATCGACAATATCCTGGCCGACCCATACTATCTGATCGAAACCCTGCGCTCCGGCTTTGTATTTTACGGCTCGCTGATCGGCGGCGTCATTGGGCTATGGATCTATGCGGCGCGCAAGAAACTTCCGTTTCTTGCGTTTGTTGATCTGTTTGTGCCCTCGCTTGTGCTCGGTCAGGCGTTTGGCCGCATCGGTTGTTTCTTTGCCGGCTGCTGCTATGGAAGCCCTTCCAATTGCGCCATTGCCGTAACCTATCCGCCCGGCGGCGGCGCGCCCGCAGACGTTGCGTTGCTGCCCACGCAGTTGATGGAATCCGCCTTCCTGTTTCTTTTGACCGTGGCGCTTGTGCTGATTTTAAAAAAACACAAGCCTTTTGGATCCGTTACCGGCTGGTATTTGGTGCTCTACGGCGTATGGCGTTTCATCATTGAGTTTTTCCGCAGCGACGAACGCGGCGCGGTGGGCGCGCTTTCCACCTCGCAGTTTATCGGCATCTTCATTGTGCTTGCGGGCGGTGTGCTGCTGACGCTGATTTACCGAAAGGTGCTTACGCGCTCCGAGCTTGAGCATCCGGCGGATCCGGAGGCGGACGAACCCTTGTTTGCCCCGGAGGAATCGCCGGACGACGTAACCCAGGACGAGATGGTTCTGCTTGTGAGCAAAGCAACCAAGGCGGCGGAACGCGCGGCTTCCGCCGCCGAAACCGCGCAGCCCGCGGCAAACGGGCAGGATGCGGCCGCCGCGCCGGAATCAAACGAAGCGGCGCGGGAGGATGCTGTTTCCAATGGGGACGGCGCCTGAACCAAAACGCGAAGCGCGCGGATAGGTTCCTCCTAGCAGAGGATCATCTTGCATGGAGGTTTTCCACCGGATCATGGATAACCTGTTGTGGATAACCTGTGTATCGTGTGGACAATGGGGACGGCGTGGAAAAGACCCACGTTAAAAATTGGTTTTCCACGACTTGTTCCACAGTAAAACCCAGCGGTAAACGTGGTTAAAACCGGGTTATCCACCCGCCGCACACAGACTACTACCACTGCTGCTGTAATACTAATAATCCTTACATACACAAATCACACAAAACGTGTGGATAACCAAAGCAAAGGAGCGGAAGGAAATGAAATTTACAATCAGCGCAAAGGAACTGATGGGCGGTGTGATGAGCGTCATCAAGGCGCTGCCGGTACGCACCACCATGCCCATTCTGGAAGGCGTGTTTCTTGAAGCCAACGACGAGGGCGTGCTGTTGAAGTGCTCCGATCTCATGCTGCAAAAGGAGTGTCTGCTGCCGGCGGCGGTGGAGGAGGAGGGCAAGGCGATTGTGCCCGGCAAGCTGTTCTTTGAAATTGTGCGCAAGTTGCCGGATGCGCCGGCGGAAATCAAGCTCAATATCAAATCCCTCGACATCGCCTGCGGACGCGTAAACAGCAGCATCCAGTGCATCGAATTCGAGGAGTTTCCCTTGATGCAGTTTAAGGGGGAGCCTTACACCATCCGTATGGACCCGTCCGAATGCCGCAGCATCATCAATCAAACGGTATTTGCCACGGCGCAGGATGACAGCAAGCCCATTCTGACCGGGGTTCTGTTTGAGATCGGCGAAAACATTACGGTTGTGGCGACCGACGCGTACCAGTTTGCCATGCGCAGCGTGCCGCTTAAGGAAAAGATACCCGCGCGCAGCATGGTGGTGCCGAGCAAGACCATCCTGGAAATTGCGCGCATGACCGAGGAAACGGAGAACGAAATTGCGCTGACGTTTACTGGCACGCATGTGCGGCTGGACGTCAATCACGCGTGCCTGACCGCGCGCCTGCTCGACGGCGATTATATCAACTACAGGCAGATTCTGCCCAAGGAATATAAAACGCGCGTGCTGGCCGACCGCAACGAGCTTATTGAGAGCATTGACCGCGCGCAGCTCATGGCGCGCGAGGGCAACAACAACATCGTCATGAAGTTCCACGACAATAAGCTTCACATCACGGCCAACAGCTTTGTAGGCAAGATTGACGAGCAGATGGACGTGCAGATCAACGGCGATGATATCGACATTGCGTTCAACCCGAAGTTCTGCATGAATATTCTCAAATGCATGGAGGAGGAGAAGATCTATCTGGATTTTACCACCAGCATTTCGCCGTGCGTGGTCAAGCCGGCGCAGGGGGAGGGGTATTATTATCTCATCGTGCCGGTTCGAATTTATTCGCAGTTTTAAGGGCGGCGTTTGATAAAGAAAAAATCTCCGGTTGTGCCAAACGGTAAAAAACCGCTCGCAAAGGGGCGTAATTTGCGGGCGGTTTTAAGTTCTAACCTATTTAATATTGCAAAATCTTAACGGTTGTGTTGAAAGCTTTCGCAGCCCATAGCGGGGTATTTTTGTCTGTTTCATCGGTTTTTGATAATCTATCGCCTGTGTCAAAAAAAAGCAACCGCCTGTCGGAAATCGGTTACCGCTGAGTTTCGTTTGCCTATACTGCAGCTGTAACTGAGGAGGCGCGGGGATGCAAATTGATGCGTCTTGCAGGGAGCTGAAAATCATTACATTGGCAGACAGGATGAGCGATGAGGTAAACGCAGTTCTCAAGGGGTTGTCACAGAGCGTTCCAAAGATGATTGTGGGATTTCAAGAAAACAATACGGAAATCCTTGCGCAAGTTTCCAAAATTAAGCGACGATTGGGAACAGGAGGTGAATCAAGACGAAAAAACAAGCATGGATTCGCGGGCTTCCGGGATTTTCTCTTGGGATTGCAATCATTCTTTCCATATGTTTGAGCACAGGGATATTACGCCCCGCGCGTTCCTTCTCTCATTGAAACAATGGGAAGCAAAATCAATGCAGTGATTTCAAAAACGATACTGTGCGGTTGATTAGGCGCCTCTTTTGCTGCAAGCTCTGTGATAGGGGAAATGGATGGAGCATTGCAAAACAGACGGGATTTATTTTCTGATTCCATCCGTTGTATTGCTGGCGGTTGCATATTTTACAAATGGGATGGAGCGCAGCTTTCCAGAATTCATAGCTTACTTTGGAATTTTTATTGCTATATTCATAATCATATGGCTGGTTTGACCGGTTCAGCGCCTTGCATGGAAGAGGAAAAGGAAAAAGATGAATGAAAAATTGAACGAACCTCGCATCAGATTATGGGTCTTTTGCGCCAATAGACAGCAGAGCCCAAAGGTCTCGCCAACCACAAAATGAACGGGCTGACGCCCGTATTTGACAAGTCCGTGCATGTCGCTGCTTTTGACGGATTGTTTGGTTAGCGTATGGCTGTGCCCTTCCTGCCATATGAAAACGGTATTTTATGGAATTCTCTGCATTATCGGGAGTTCCATCTTGATTGATTTTTCAGTGAAACCATATTTTTCATACATCCGCCTTGCGGGTGCATTCCATGCATTTACCTGTAATTCGATTCCGTCCACATTCTCTCGCTTTGCAAGCTCCTTTATAAAACCAAACAACTGACGCCCGATTCCCTTTCCCCGGTATGCCGCAT
>CAYUTA010000014.1:0-54371 GCA_964447605.1 uncultured Oscillospiraceae bacterium
TCGATCTGCGCCCAGCTACAGTCCGCAAGCGCCGTGCCGATGGGCGGCAGGCCGGCGATCTTGCGCCATGCGCCGAGGTAGGTATAATACGCGTCCAGCAGCGTCCAGACCGCCGCCGCCGCGTCCCACTGATACGCGCCCATAACCCGGAACGGCACGGCCGCGCTGCTGAGTGCCAGCCCGTCCGTTGGGTCGAAAATCTGGAACCAAAGCGCGCCTGCCGCGGCTTCCGGCGGAACGGCGTCGGAGAGTATGACCTCCGGCGCCTCCTGCGCGGTAACGGCAAGGAACGTATTGTGCAGCACGGTTTCCGGCAGCGCGGCGGCGTGTGTAAACCGCCATGCGCCGATGGCCGCGCCGCTTGCATTTGTTCTTCCAAAAGACATGCTCATCCCTCGCTTTCTCCCTGCCAGCAGATGATGGCGGGAATCGTAATTTCTTCCACGGGACGCACCGCAGCATACAGGTATACGCCGCCGTTGTAGCAGCAGGCAACCGGCGCGTGAATGCCCTCGCACACGTCGGATGGCGCATAGACGATCTCCGGCGTCATCCCCTGCCGCACGCCCGCCAGCACAATCGCCGCGCGCAGCGGGAACGCGTCGAACGTACTGTCCTCAACATATGTGTCCACAGCGACCGCAACCTTGCAAAATTGCAGCCGTGCGGGCTCCGCGCCAATGCTTGCAAGCGTAATTTCATCCGAGCCTCCGGCTGCGTGCAGCGCCGCATGCCTGCACTCCGCCGCGCCGATGGCGTGCGGGGTCAGCAGCGGCTTGTTGCGGATGAACGCATCCGAAGAAGCGTCGGTTTCCGCCCAGTCGGATTGCACGTTGAGCTCGCCGAGGTCCGTGTCGATGCGCGCGGCCGCCGCGAGCGCGGCAGCGGTCGCCTCGCGCGTCTCCTGCGTTGCAACCAACAGCGGCGGGTAGGCCGCGTTGGCGCGGATAATCTCTTCGCCGATCAGCGATCTGCGGCAGCGGAAATCAAAGCGTGTGCTGGTGATGAGCACCTTCCCTTCCGGCCCGCTGTAGACCTGCATGTCCACGCTGACGATGCCCGGTCCGTAATTGTTGGGGTTGAGCAGCACGGTAAATGAACCTGCGAGCTGGTCAATGGTAACGCCGCTTGTTTCATCCTGCATGGCAAATCCCATCGACGAGGTAAATACAACCACCACCGTGCAGTCGTTGAGCAGCAGCGGCTCCCCATCGTTTTGCAGGGTGACATGCAGCACGTTTCCGGTGTCGCCCTCCGTAACCTCAAACGGATGGAACGGCAACGACTGGCGCATGTCCAGACAAATAGAAAATACTTTTGTCTGCATGTTCCTCCTTTCTTCATTCGATTGCCCAAGACCATTATCATACAAAAACAGGCGAAAAATTATTATCATAATTACTCCGATAATGCAGCTTTTGCTGCACGCAAAACAATGCCCGCCGCGCGGCGCTTCCGCGGACGGATAAGCGGGGCGATGACCGCGCAAAAGGCCGGGATACGGCGGCGTTTGCAGGATTATGATATTGTGATATACTGCGTTTATGGAAAAACATCCGGGCGGACTGAAAACAGGGAGGAAAACGCTGACGGGTACAGCGGCCGGCGTGGTAACGGCCGTTGCTCTGGCGCTGGGCGCGCTCTTTGATTCGCCTGCGGAGTTGCTGGCGGTGGAAAATGATGAGGAAGCCGCCCGGGCGCGGCCGGCCGCCGTTTCCGTTGGCAAACGGCTTGAACCCGCCGCCGGAACGCGCTTTCACAAACCGGGCGCAGGTCCGGCCGAAAGACTGCGCGCTTTCTTTTTGTCGCAACCGGCCGCCGCCCGCGCCGCTGTACTGCTGCCGCTTTGGTGTGCTGGCCGCGCGGGCATTGCGCTGACTGCGCTGCTGTTGCAGGCGCTTGCGCCCGTTTGGCAGCTTTTGCTTGGCGTGCTGCTTAACGCGCTTGTGCTGACTGCGCTGTTTTTGCTTGTTTACAGGTTTCTGTTTCCAGAGCGCAGCCTCAGGTCGCTGCTTACAAAGAGGAATTTGATCGCACTCGTCTGCTGTAGCGCCGCCGTATCCGTTGCGGACGCACTGCTGCGGCATTACCGGCCCGCCTATGCGTCCGTGTCCATCTGCATCCGGCTCGCGCTTGGATTCGCCCTGCTTGCAATTCTATGCGGGCGGATATCTGGAAGGCGCACAAAGCGCCCTGACCGCGCCAGAATCGCCGCGCATTCATAATCAATCGCCCCTGCCGGCGCATAGACGTGATACGCCGCAGGCGTGGGATTTTGTGCAGCCGCAGCCTGAAACGGCGGCTCGCCTCTCGCGGCCATGCGCGCCCGGGCGGTGAACCGCGCTGCGGCGTTGAGATTATTAAAAAGGGATGATGCGGGTTGCCGCGTCAACCGCGCACGATGTAAACGCGGGAAGAACCGGACAATCGGTTATTTTCAGCGGTATACGCGGTGGAAATGACACTTCACATGCAGCTGGGCCGACAGACGAGGCAATTTGTCCGAGGCAGATTGCCGCATACAAAATCCTGCTGCAGCGGTTTGCCGGCGGCCCGGCGCCGCAGCTTTCGCTGCGGCGTCTTTATCCCGATGGCTGCATAGCCTCCCAGCGTTGGTTCGGACGGTTCAAAACCCGTTTCCATTCAGGAGGCGCATGCCGTTTTCGTCACCGCCTGCCACGGGGCGGGAGTTCATTGGCGTCGTACTCGCCGGAATCGTCGAATTCGCCGTATGCATCGTAGTCGTCCGCGTCCGCTTCGCCGTATGCATCGTCATAGCCCGACTCATGATATGCATCCTCGTCGTATGCCCCGTCATAACCTTCGCCATACAGGTCATCCTCATCGTCAAAGAGGCTGCCGCGCTCGTTGCGGCTCTTGACGAACATGATAATGCCAATGACAATCAAAAGCAGCGCGACCACAATGATGAGCAAGATCAGCCAGCCGCCAAAGCCGCCGCCGTTGCCGGCCGGCTCGGAAATCAGCGCCGTGGGCGACGGCGAGACCTGCGTTGGTTCGGACGGCAGGGGAGAGGGCGTAGTGGCCGCGAGCGCATTGATGTCCGCATCAAGGAACACATAGTCCGAACAGCTCGACTGCTCCACCGTTACCCAGCCGGAAGCGTCCGCAACGGCCGTCTGCATGAAGGACAGCGTGCCGGTGTTCGGTGTGAATTTATAATAGTACAGCGTTTTTCCAGCCTGCGCCGCGCCAAGCGAGAGGCGGATGCTGGCTTTTGCCGGCAAATTGCCCTCCATGTTGAAGTGGACCAGGGACACAAAGTGGTCGCCTGCCGCCTGCTGCGCCGCCTGCCGATGCGTGCAGTCGTCGATTTTAACGCCAAAGTCATACCACAGCGTCCCTGCGGTCAGCTGCATGGTGCCCTTGGCAAACGAATACTCTGCGTCTTTGCTGCGAATGGTGACGTCCTGCGTCCTGTTGCCGGTAATCAGGCTTTCCATCGTAGAAAACAGGATACGCGTATTGTCGCCCGTGAGCGTATAGCTATACAGCGCCGTGCCGGAAGGCGTCGTGGTTGCAGAGCCGCCGTTGCCGCCCTCGTCGTCCGAGCCGCCGCCGCTGCCGGAACCGCCTCCTGAGGAAGAGCCGCTTGACGAGGTGCTCGTGGTCAGCGCCGCGCTTGCAGGCGATGCCTCGATGGTTGCGGTAGCCTTTACACGCTGGTAGAATTTATAGGTCGTACCGGCCTTCAGTCCGGTGAACACCGCGCTTGACTGCCAGTTCGAGCCGTCGCGACTATACTCGCAGCCATCGACGGCCGTAAGAGAAATCTTGCTTGTCGAGCGGCTGGCGCGCGTTGGCGCGTCCGGCGTTCTGCCGACGTATACGGCCCGTTTTGCCACGCCGGCCAGCTGTGTGACGCTGCCGCCGTCCATGCTGCCTACCACGCGCACATAGATGGGGTTGTTGATATCCGCGGCGTTGACGTCGTAGGTCTGGCCTGTGCCGACGGTAACCGAGCCGCGGTACCAGATGTAGGTTAGCGTGCCCGTATGGCCGGACCCGGTGAAGGACGCGACCAGCGTTTTGCCGTAGCGGACGTCGCCGTCGACGCGGATTGCGCCGGACAGGGCGGATACGGTGGAAAGCATGGCCGGCGCGCTCATCGGCGATGCCTGGGCCGCTGCCGTTTCTTTATACCGCTGGTAAAACGGATAGGTCTGCCCCGCGGTCAGGTTGTGGAACGTTGCGGCGTCCTGCCAGCTTGTGCCGCCGAGCGAATACTCACAGCCGCTGACGGCGTTGAGCGTAATGGTGCCGTTGGTGTTGCTTGCAAGCGAAGGCGCGGGTGGGGCGGCGACCGCCGCTTTTCCCACAACGGGCGACGTGGCGCCGATCGTACCGTTCTGAACGCTGCTGGACACCTCGACGGTCAGGGTCTTGCCCAAATCCTCCGGCTGGATGGTATAGGTTTGCGTATCAGATATCCGCGCTGCGTCGCGTTTCCACTCATAACGGAGCTCGCCGGTGTTATTGCTGTCGGTCACCCTTGCCGAAACGGTGGATTTTACGCGAACATCGCCCTCGATGCGCACCGTGCCGGTCAGCCCGGCTGCCATGCCGGCGGTCAGCCCGGGGCTTGCGGGCGAGGCCTGCGTGGTTTCGGTTTCCTTATACCGTTGGTAAAACGTATGGGCCTGCCCCTGCGCAAGGCCCGTGAAAGCCGCAGAATCCTGCCAGGCTCCGTCGCCAAGCCGGTATTCGCAGCCCGCCGTCTCATTGAGCCGGACCGCCGTATCGGTCTGCTCCGCCGCTGTCGGCGCGGGGGGCGCGGCAACCGATGTCTTTTTTATGCTGACGCCGGACGCGCTTGCGTCGCCCGTACACCACGGGCTCGTGATGGAAAGCGTGATGACCTTGCCAATATCCCCCTTGCCCGGCGTATATGCAGAAGCGCCCGTTCCCGCAGAAAGGACCATTCCGCCGCGGCTCCAGGCATAGTTTAGCCCCGATGGCGCGGCGCCGTTTGCGGGCGCAAAGGAAGCCGTCAGCGTCTGTCCGTACTCGGCGGTTCCCCTGATGGCCGCCGTACCCGCAAGCGCGGCCGTTTGCGCATAAATTTCAGCGTTCGCCGGCACAGCATAGCCGGCGGTCGGGTTTACGCCGTGGACGGGCTGCCCGTTGCTGTAAACGGCGAACGTACAGGGATTTGCGATGCGTCCCGCCGCCACGGCCTTTATCGTCGTATGGACGGGGATCGCCGCCCCGGACTCGAGCGCAATTTCAGCGCCGTCGATTGCCGCAACGAGCGTCCAGCCCATGCTTTCGTTTAAATTGTGCAGGACGCGTGCGCTTCCGTCACCGGCGGGAACCGTCAGCTCCGTTTGCGCGCAGGCGTTGCCCGCGGCGTCGGTAAACGCACCCGCAGGGATTGTGACGGAGCTCTGCGCGCTTATGTCGGGGGACAGGGCGTTGCCGCCCTCGTCGACAAACCGGCTTAGCTCCAGCGCATACCGCGGCGCTGCGCCACCGGCTGCGGGCGCGGCGCGGTAGACCGCCTCTCCCTGTCTGATGGAAATCTGGCTTTCCGCAACGGCGAGCACCGGCTCGGAAAAGCTGAGCACAAGCTGCTGCGCGCTGTCAGAAGCATACGCCGCGGCGTTGGCCGCGGGCGGGGTCGCGTCATACGTATACGCCTGATAATATGGCCCGAAAGCCGAGTCGGCGCCGTCGGCGCGCAGATAATACGCAATATAGCCAGAACCGTCCCCGGCGGGCGAATAGGTTACCGCCGCGCCAAATTCACCGTCCGGCGCAAATGAAACGCCGTAGCCCGCGGGCGCGTTCAGGGTAACCGCCCCGGTATACGCGCCGTTTGCACCGCGGTGATCGTCCGACAGCGTTGCGGGGGATGTGGGTTCCGCGCCGCTGTCCGCCAGCGAAAGACCGGCCGGCAGCATCAGAACAATGGCTGTTATCAGCGCGACAATGCGAATACGAACCATCCTTTTCATAGCCAAATCCTTTCAAAATTTATACACTGCAACATGGAAGCGGGTTCCATTACCTAATCATACAAATACAGTATTGCATACTTGCTTTGTTTTGGCAATTTACCGGGCGTTAAGCTATTGTAAATATTGTCGAATCGCGGCGAACCCGCAGTCAGGCGGCCGCCGGCAAGGGCACGGTTCGGTTTTGCACGGTTATGGAGCCCTTGCGGCAGGCCTGCACACCGCCTGATTAAAGCGCGGCGGGAATGCACACATACAACAGCAGATCGACCAGGATTGCGGTCAGAACGCATACCATCACAGGCGCTTTTTTCCATGCAAGAACGCCTGCGCACAGTCCGCCAAGGATGCCGATATACGGCCGCTGCAGATCCACCATGACCACGCCGGGAAAGATCAGCGCCGCCATGGCGGTGTAGGGAATCAGCCGCAGGAATTTTTCCAGCCTTGGGCCAAGGCGCAGCTTATCGATCAATACGGCCGGAAGCGCACGGGGAAGATAGGTGACGGCCGCCATGCCCAGAATGAGAAACAAAACGTCACCGGACATCGCCCGCGCCCCCCTGCTCCTCCAGTTCCACGAAGAACACACCGAAACCGGCGCAGATAAGCGTCGAAAGAATCAGCGCCCAGCTTGACGGTAAAAACCCCGTCAGCACAGTGTTGACTACGGCGGTCAGGCTCACCAGAAGCGCCAGACGGAGATTGCGCTTCACGCTGGGCGCCAGAATGCCGATAAACATGGCGTATAGGGCGATGCCAAGGCTGGCCGAAACGACGGCGGGCAAAAAATACGAGGCGGCGGCGCCGATTGCCGCGCCTGCAATCCACGCAAGGTAGGCGACCGCAATGAGCCCGAACCAAAATGCCGCCGGGCAGTTTTGTTCCTCCTGCGTTGTAAAGATGGCGAAGGTTTCGTCCGTTACGCCAAAGGCCGCCAGCAGCTTTGCGCCGGTTCTTGCGCCCTTCAGGCGGTTGAAAACGCAGGCGCTCATAATCAGGTGCCGCAGGTTGAGGATGAAGGTTGTCAGAATCATTGTAATCACGCCCGCGCCCTGCGCATACATGCCGACCGCCATCATCTGGCTTGCGCCGGCAAAGACGGCGGCGGACATCAGGATTGTTTCCACAGCGGTAAAGCCCGCCCGGCGCGCCATGATGGCATAGGCGACGCCGACCGGAATGAATCCTAACATGACCGGAACGCCTGCACGAACCCCTGCAAGGAACCGGCTTTTTTTCACGCCGCTATCCGGCATATCGGATAGCCTCCTTCCACCTGTTGCCGCGCGGGGGCCAACGCATGACCTTAGGCGCGGCCGTGCAGAAAAGAAGCTGAACGCCATAGACCCGGTTTGCGTGATTCAGGCGCGTGGCAAAAGAGCTGCTGTAATCCATTCAATCCTCCTGCGTATTACAATATGCGGCGACTCGCGCCGGTGCGTTCCATGCGCGGCGTGCATACCCATGGACCCGGGGCAAAAAGCGTGGCCCGTGCGGCGGGGGCAGCCTTTATGGAATTGTAACAGCTTCTGCAAAATCGTCAAGATACTTGGCTGCGCAGAGAAAGGCTTTTCAGGATATGCGTGTCATAAGTTTTTGCGGAGTAATGCGTCATCGACAAAGTTCCGGCCGGATTTCTCCGTCGGCAAAAAAGCGGGCTCAACCAGACAATCCGTCTAAAACATCGTTTTTAGACGGATCGCCTGTCGGCCCGCATTGTCACGCCTGTGACAATGCGGGCCGGCTATTTTGCTGCGGCGCTCTGCGGCGCGGCCATGTATGGCGGCTTAACCTTCGGGCAGCCGGCAGGCGGCCTAGAAGCGGTTAGTGCGGAATGGTTACGTAATCCATCGGGTTGACCGCCTTGCCGGAAACGAAGAAGCCGAAGTGTACGTGGGGCAGGTCGCCGCATTCGGATACGGCGGTCGCGCCGACTTTACCAATGACCTCGCCGGCGTTCACCTTCTGGCCTTCCTTGACGGTCACGGCCGGGTCGAGGTTGGCATAGAGGCTCACGCGGTCGTTGTTATGCGCAATGGTGACTACGGTGCCGAGCGCGTCGTCCTCATAGATCTTTTCCACGGTTCCGGCCAGCGTAGCGGTCACGTTGGACCCAACCTCGGACGAGATGTCGACGCCCATATGCGTCGTCCACTGGTCCAGCGTGCGCGAGTAAATCAGGTGCTCGTCGGCATAGCCCCAGATGACCTCGCCCTTAACGGGCGCCGCGCCCTTCTTCAACCGCGCCGCGCTCGAGGACGACTTCGGTGTGGCGGTCGGCTGCGGTGTGGCGGTCGGCTGCGGCGTGGCGGTCGGCAGCGGCGTGTTTTTTGCGTACAGGGCTTCATCGCCAGCCTGCCGCGCTTCAAGCACGGATTGCTGCTGTTGCTGCTGCGTCTGTTCGGCCTGCGGCGCTTGTTCCTGGCCATCGGCCGGCAGCGTGGTCAAAACGATGGCGGTACCTACGATGAGCAGGCATATGAACAATACGATATAGAACCCCTGCTTTCGGAGGAAATCCCTGGGTTTGGAGTCAAAATTCCGGTTTTCTTCGATCATTATCAAAATCACCTCTGCGGCTAGTATGTCCGGCAGAGGCGACCTGATATACATGTTTTCGCAACCACATCCGTGGATGCAGCCGCAAAGCAGGCGGCGGAAGACGGAACCGGGCTTCGCGGATTGCCGCGGAACGGGCCGAGCGGATGGCAGAAGGGACCCAAAGGCGAAAAGCCGCGCGGAACCCGGCGGTTAAACGCGTGTTTAGCCGATATGCGCTTTTCCGCCCATATACATACGCAGCGGCTCGGGAATGGCGACCGTGCCGTCGGCGCGCAGGTTGTTTTCCAAAAATGCGATCAGCATTCTCGGCGGCGCGACTACGGTGTTGTTGAGCGTATGCGCAAAGTAGTTGCCCGTTTCCTTATTTTTGATGCGGATGCCGAGCCTGCGGGCCTGCGCGTCGCCGAGGCTGCTGCAGCTGCCCACCTCGAAATATTTTTTCTGGCGGGGCGACCACGCCTCCACGTCCACGCTTTTGACCTTGAGATCGGCCAAGTCGCCCGCGCAGCACTCCAGCGTGCGCACGGGAATGTCCAGCGAGCGGAAAAAGTCTACGGTATTCTGCGCGAGCCTGAAGAACCAATCCATGCTCTCACCGGGTCTGCACACCACGACCATCTCCTGCTTTTCAAACTGATGGATGCGGTACACCCCGCGTTCCTCGATGCCGTGCGCGCCCACCTCCTTGCGGAAACACGGCGAATAGCTCGTCAGGCACTGCGGCAGGGACTCTTCGTCAAGGAACGTATCGATGAACTTGCCGATCATGCTGTGCTCGCTCGTGCCGATGAGGTAAAGGTCCTCGCCCTCGATTTTATACATCATGCCTTCCATCTCGGCAAAGCTCATGACGCCGTTTACCACGCCGCCGCGGATCATATAGGGCGGAATATAATAGGTAAATCCGCGGTCGATCATGAAATCGCGCGCGTAGGAAAGCACGGCCGAATGCAGCCGCGCAATCTCGCCGTACAGGTAATAAAAGCCGTTTCCGCTGGTCTTTCTCGCGCTGTCGAGGTCGATGCCGCCCACGCGCTCCATGATGTCCACATGGTAGGGAATTTCAAAGTCCGGCGCCACGGGCTCGCCAAAGCGCTCCACCTCGACGTTTTCGCTGTCGTCGCGGCCGGCGGGCACGCTGGAGTCCATGATGTTGGGGATGACGAGCATACGCTTTCTGATCTCGGCGGAAAGCTCGTTTTCGCGCTCGGCCAGCCGCGTCATCTCGTCGGCCATGGCGGAAACCTCCGCCTTGGCGGCCTCCGCCTCGTCGCGCTTCCCCTGCGCCATCAGGTTGCCGATGGATTTGCTGATGACGTTGCGCCTGTTGCGCAGCTCGTCGCAGCGCATATGCGCCTGCCGGTACGCCGCGTCGAGCGCGAGCACCTCGTCGACAAGCGGAAGCTTTTCATCCTGGAACTTCTTTTTGATATTCTCTCTGACCAACTCGGGGTCGGAGCGGACCAGCTTCATATCGAGCATGGCGTTATCCTCCAAGTAAAATCCTTTTTATGCGGAACGCTCCGCGGGGACGCTGTCCCCATACGTTGCTGCAAATGGGATGCCAAAGGGCGGTCCGCCCTTTGGCAGGGGTCGGGGCGGAACTTCGCATCCCGTACCCTACATCCGTTCTGGCGCGGCGACGCCGATCAGGCCGAGGCCGATTTGAACGACCTGCGCGGCGGCCTTGGTAAGCGTCAGCCGCGCGTTGCGCACGGCCGGGTCGTCGGCCATGATGCGCTGCTCGTAGTAAAAGCGGTTGAACGAGGAGCACACGCCGATGATTGCGCGGCTGACCAGGTAGGGCTCGTTTTTCTCCATTGCCTCACGCACCGCTTCCGGGAATGCGGCGATGGCGGAGACGACCGCGGCGGATTCCGGGTCGCTAAGCAGGGCATAATCCGGCTCGCCCTCGGGCTGCGCCTTCCGCAGGACCGAGCGGGCGCGCGCATGGGTATACTGCGCGTAGGGGCCGGTTTCGCCGTCAAAGTTGAGCGCGGTTTCCCAGTCGAACTGCACGTCCTTGATGCGACCGTTGTACAGGCCGTTCCAGATCACCGCGCCCACGCCGACCTCGGCGGCCACGCGGCGCTTATCCGGGAGCTCCGGACTCTTTTGGCAAATGATTTCATAGGTCTTTTCCACGGCGGCGCGCAGCACGTCGATTAAATAGATCACCTTGCCGTGGCGCGTGGAGAGCGTGCCGTCCTTGACGCTGACCATGCCGAAGGATACGTGCACGAGGTCTTTGGCCCATTCGTAGCCCATCAGCTCAACAACCTTGAACCATTGGCGGAAATGCAGGTCCTGCTGATACGCGACCACATAGAGGCATTTGGCAAAGTCGTAGGTATCCTTGCGGTAGAGCGCGGCGGCGATGTCGCGCGTGGCGTAAAGCGTCGCGCCGTCGCTGCGCAAAATGATGCACGGCGGCATCTTCCATTCGGAAAGGTCGACGATCTGCGCGCCGTTGTCGAGCCTGAGCAGGCCCCTTTCCTTCAGTTCCTCCACCACGCGGTCCATCTTGTCGTTGTAAAAGCTTTCCCCGGCATAGCTGTCGAACCGGATGCCAAGCATGTCGTAGACGCGGCTGGCCTCGTTCAGCGTCAATTCCTTCATCCACAGATAGAGCTCCGTGGCCTCCGCATCGCCGTCTTCGATGCGTTTGAACCATGCGCGCGCCGCGTCGTTGAGCGAATCGTCCTTTTCCGCCTCGTCGTGGAAGCGGACATAGAGCCCGACCAGAGCGGCCACGCCGGTGCGGTCGATCTCCTCCCGGCAGCCCCAGGCCTTGTAGGCGTAGAGCATCTTGCCAAACTGCGTGCCCCAGTCGCCTAAATGGTTGATGCCCACGCAACGATAGCCCATATGCTCGTAGATATGGTACAGCGCGCTGCCGATGACCGTGCTGCGCAGATGGCCGATATGGAACGGCTTGGCGATGTTGACCGCGGAAAAGTCGATGCAGATGTTGCGCCCGCCGCCGACCCGGCTGCCGCCATAGCGGGTGCCCTCGGCAAATACGCGCCTCAGCACAGCCCTGCTCAGCGCGGTCCTGTTTATGTAAAAGTTCAGATACGGCCCGGCGGCAGCGGCCTTTTCCACGCCGTCCGGCAGGACGACCGTATCCGCCAGCTCCGCCGCGATTGCCGCCGGCGCCTTTTTGAGTTGTTTGGCCAGCCGGAAGCAGGGAAACGCGTAGTCGCCCATTTCCGGGTTTGGCGGCGTTTCCATCCAGCAAGCCGGCTCCGCGGCGTCCATGCCGCAGGCTGCGGCGATTGCCCTAGCAATTTCCAATTGAAAATCCATTGTCTACTCCATCCCATTTTTCTGATATCGTTCGGACAGCGGTCAACTTGCGCCGGCTGCCGCAGCGGACGGTTACAGGCCATGAGTATACCAGACTTTTCGGCGCTTGTTAAGAAAAAAACACAAATTTTGCATCCGACTGCCGGGCCGGCCGTGTTGCCGGGCGGCGAAACTATGCTATACTGATAGCATTGCCAGATTACGGAGGGTTCATAGCCATGCTGCAAGACAGAATCAACGCCCGTTTTGACGAGCAAATCCAGTCGATCAAAGAGCTTATCTCCATTCCGAGCGTTTCGCGCGGGGAGGCGTTGCCCGGCATGCCGCTCGGCAGGCACGTTCACGACGCGCTGACGTACACGCTGGAGCTTGCCGGAAAGCTTGGGTTTGAAAGCGCCCGCTCGCTCGACGGCTACTGCGGCGTGGTGGACTACGGAACGGGCGACGAAATGCTCATGATTATGGCGCATCTCGACGTGGTGCCGGCGGGTCCCGCGTGGTCGAGCGACCCATTTGCGCCGGAGATCCGCAACGGCCGCCTGTACGGACGCGGCGTGGTGGACGATAAGGGCCCGGCTGTTTGCGCGCTGTATGCGCTCAGCGCCGTCAGGGAGGCGGGCGTGCCGCTGCGCCGCCGCGTGCGCATCCTGCTGGGTTGCGACGAGGAAAAGGACTGGGCGTGCATTGACCGTTATAAGCGGACGGAACCCGAGCCTGCGCTGGCGTTTACGCCCGACGGGAGCTACCCGGTGGTGCATTCCGAAATGAACATCTGCCAGACCGTGTATGAAAAAAAGTGGGCGGGGAGCGGCGTGCGTATCGACTGCGGGACTGCGGCCAACGTCATCCCGGGCGAGGCCGCGGCAAAGCTCCCCTTTGCGGCGCAGGCTGTGGCGGCAAAGGACGACGGGGTTGTGCTCGGCGGCAGCGGCAATGTGCTGCGCGCGGCGGGGCGCGGCGGCCACGCGGCCGAACCGGAGCTTGCGCATAACGCCCTGTCGGCGTTGCTTGGCGCGCTTTGCGAGCAGCCGCTCGATTCGGACGATCTGGCCACGGCGTCCGCGCTGCACGCGCTGCTGGGGTATGACCGGCACGGCGAGGGCTTCGGGCTCGACATCACGGATGATTCCGGCCGCCTGACGCTCTCGCCCGATATGCTGAAATGGGACGATACGGGCGTGCGCATAACGCTCGACTGCCGTTACCCGTTCAGCCTGACGCGGGAGGCGCTGCTGGAAACGCTTGACAAAACATTTGCGGCCATCGGCTTTACACGCACGTTTGTCAAGCACAGCGATGGGCACTTCATTGCCCCGGACAGCGAGCTGGTCGAGACGCTGCTGGATATTTATAAAAAGCATACCGGTCACGATGCCAAACCGCTGTCCATCGGCGGCGGCACGTATGCGCGCGCGTTTGCCAACGCGGTTGCGTTTGGAATCGAGCCGGAGGACGGGATTTCCGAGTGCCATATGCCGGACGAATCCAGCGGGCTTGAGGAGATTCGCTTCAACACCGTGGTCATGGCCGAGGCCATTGCCGGATTGGCAGGAAGGTGAGTTGCGCTTGACCGGCCAATGTGCAGCCGACGGCGCGGCCGAAGCCGGGCAGCTTCGCCCCCATACGGCCGTACGGAGGCGAGGGCCGAGGGCCAATGCGGCCATTTTGCAGATTTTCCAAAATATGGGCTTGACAAGTCCGTATGAAAGCATATAGGATAATATATAATCAAATGACGGACTGGGTAGAGGCGCAGCCGACAGGAGTATCTTTGCATAGCCGCGCAGGGCGTTGAAGCGGAGAGAAAGGGGAGGCTGCCGAAGCAGGCGAGGCGATGCGGGCCGAATCTGCTGGGCGTCGGGAGAACATCCCGACGACTGTCACAGGTTTGACTGTGAAGCGCTATCATTCATGCCAAGGCGGTCCCTTTGGAATCACGGCGGCTGGAGTGAAGCTCCGGCCGCCGTTTGAGTTTTTCGGGCCGTAACCCCGCAAAATTCATCATGTGACTGGAGGAACCCACCCATGCGTAAAATTCTTGCACTTATCCTTTCCCTCATGCTCGTTCTTTCCCTTGCCGCCTGTGCAAAGAAAGCCGGCGACAACACCCTTACCGTAGCGATGGAATGCGCCTACGCGCCCTATAACTGGACGCAGCCCGACGATTCCAACGGCGCGGTCCCCATCAAGGACAGCCCGGACTATGCCTATGGTTACGACGTGATGATGGCCAAGAAGATTGCCGAAGCACTCGGCATGGAGCTTGAGATCGTCAAACTGGACTGGGACTCTCTCGTGCCCGCGGTGCAGAGCGGCACGGTGGACTGCGTGATCGCGGGCCAGTCCATCACCAGCGCCCGCATGAAGATGGTGGACTTTACCGCGCCCTACTACTATGCTTCCATCGTCGCGCTGACCCCGTCGAGCAGCGCGTACGCCTCCGCCGGGGGCGTAGCGGATCTTGCGGAGGCAACCTGCACGAGCCAGATCAACACCGTCTGGTACGACGTATGTCTGCCGCAGATTGAAAACGCAAACGTCCTCCCCGCGCAGGACAGCGCGCCCGCAATGCTGGTGGCGCTCAACAGCGGCCGCTGCGACGTGGTGGTGACGGACATGCCGACCGCTATGGCGGCCTGCGTGGCCTATCCAAACTTCACTCTGCTCGACTTTTCCGGCAGCGACGACGATTTTGCGGTATCCGACGAAGAGATCAACATTGGCATCTCGCTGCGCAAGGGCAGCTCCGAACTGCAGGCCGCCATCAACGGCGTGCTCGCCACCATGGCCGTGGACGACTTCACCTCCATGATGGACGAGGCGATCTCCGTACAGCCGCTGAGCGAATAGAAACGGGCTGACTGGGGCGCCGCCCCAAACCCCGTTCAAGGACGGCCGCCCTTTGAACCCCCATATGGGAGCCCAGGGGCGCGTCCGCGGGGCGGCAAAACGCAGACAGGCCGCTTCGGCGGAAAGCCGAAAAGGCCGGAATAAAGCGGGGGGCCGCGGGCCCTCCGACAATCCCATCGCAACCATTCAACCGTCAAAAAAGTGGCCCCGCCACTTTTTTGGCGCTCTTAGGAGGAACGCTTTTATGACATCCCTACCGGAAGATTTTTGGGGACGGGCGCTCTATCTGCTTGAGTGCTACGGCGCAAGCTTTGCCCGGGGCGCGGGGGTCACGATGGTCATTGCGCTCGTTTCCACCGCGCTCGGCTGCATCATCGGCTTTTCCGTGGGCGTGGTGCAGACCATTCCGACGAATAAGAAGGCGCGGCCCGTGCAATGGTATCTGCTTGCGGTGGCGCGCTTTTTGCTCAACGCCTATGTGGAGGTCTTCCGCGGCACGCCCATGATGGTGCAGGCCATGTTCATCTACTATGGTTCCGCACAGCTGCTTAACATCCATATGGGCATGTGGGAAGCGGCGCTGTTCATTGTATCCATCAATACGGGCGCGTACATGGCCGAAACCGTCCGCGGCGGCATCCTTTCCATCGATCCCGGCCAGACCGAGGGCGCCAAGGCCATCGGCATGACCCACGTACAGACCATGACGAGCGTGATCCTCCCGCAGGCGCTGCGCAACATCATGCCGCAGATCGGCAACAACCTCATCATCAATATCAAGGACACCTGCGTATTGAGCGTCATCGGCACGGTAGAGCTGTTTTTCACCACAAAGAGCGTGGCGGGCGCGCTGTATACCTACTTCGAGGCGTTTACCATCACGATGGCGATCTATTTTGCGCTGACCTTTACCTGCTCGCGCCTGCTGCGCTGGTGGGAGGGCAGGATGGACGGACCGGACAGCTATGATCTCTACGACCTTTCCACAACGGATACGCTGGCGCATACCACGGGCATGTACAGCTATCCAAAGGGGCCGAAAATCGGCAATTTCAACCTCGATTCCCGGGACGGAGGACGATGAGCGATGACCGAGCAGATTTTACAGGTACGCCGCCTGTGCAAGGACTTTGGCAGCAATCCGGTTTTGCAGGGCGTGGATTTGTCCGTCAGAACCGGGGACGTGACCTGCATCATCGGTGCGTCCGGCAGCGGAAAAAGCACGCTGCTGCGGTGCATCAACCTGCTGGAGACGGCCACCTCCGGCGAGATCTGGTTCCATGGCGAAAATGTGCTTGCAGGGAGCGTGAATCCCTCCGCCTACCGCGCCAAGGTGGGCATGGTGTTTCAGTCCTTCAACCTGTTTTCCAACCTGAGCGTGCTCGACAACTGCGTTGTGGGGCAGGTCAGGGTGCTCAAGCGGAACAAAGTGGAGGCGCGCGCCGTGGCGATGGAGTATCTCGAGCGGGTCGGCATGGCGCCTTACATCAACGCCAAGCCGCGCCAGATTTCCGGCGGGCAAAAGCAGCGCGTGGCCATCGCGCGGGCGCTTGCAATGGGGCCGGAAATCCTGCTGTTCGACGAACCGACCTCAGCGCTTGACCCGGAGATGGTGGGCGAGGTGCTTTCCGTCATGCGCAACCTGGCCGAAAGCGGCCTGACCATGCTGGTCGTCACCCACGAGATGGCGTTTGCGCGGGACGTATCCCGGGAGGTCGCGTTTATGGACAACGGCGTCATTGCCGAACAGGGCCCGCCGGAGGTGATTTTTGCAAACCCCAGGCTGCCGCGCACCAAGGAGTTTCTCGCGCGGTATCTGAACGGTTAGAAGTTATGGCCGGCTTTTTCCGCCGACTCAGGCGCCTCCCGCCGTTATTTATCGTACCGTGCGGACTGGATTGAAGCATACCGCAAATCCGGGCCACGATTCGAAGAGCGCGCAAACGGCGCCGTAACGGTGTTGCCCTCAGAAGGAATCCGGGCCGTCATGCTGATAGAACAAAACCGCGCCGCACGAGGACGCGGAGAACGCGCGGCCTTGGCTGCCGAAGCAGGCGGCACGCGGTCGGTTTTATAATTGACCGGCGCCCTAGCCGTCGTTTTCATGGAAACGCGCTTGACTCTCCTCTAAGGGGATACCCTATCATGAAGACGAGCTTCGAAGCCAACAGAAAAACGGGAGGAACCGCATGCTGGGAATCGGGCAGTTTTCCAAGGTGTGCCAGGTAAGCGTCAAGGCGCTGCGCCATTACGATAAGATCGGTTTGGCGCGGCCCCGCTTTGTGGACGAGTGGACGGGTTATCGCTATTACGATGAAACGCAAATCCCCACAATGCTGCTCATATCGCGCCTGAAGCGCTATGGATTTTGCCTGTCCGAAATCAAGCTGTTTCTCGAAACCGACGAAAAGGAGCAGTCCATCAAACGGCTCCGCGCGCAAAAGGCGGTTTTAGCCGGGCGCATCGAGTCGACGGAGCGCACGATCCGGGAGATGGAGGCGCATCTGAAACATTATGAAAGGACAGGGAATATCATGGGCTATCAGGATACCTATCAGATCGAAATGGAAACCGCGCAGGACCGGCCGATTCTTTCCCTCCGGGAGAAGATGGCCGTGGAGGACTTCGGCAAATATTACGGCCGCCTGTATGAAAAGGCGGCCAGGGAGCGAATCCGGACAAACGGCGAGACGCTCGCCATCTACCACGACGAGGCATTCGATCCTCTGTGTTCGGATATCGAGCTTGCGCTGGGGGTAAATAATCCGGCGGAGGGAACCCGGACGCTTTCCGGCGGAACCGTCGCGACCACCCTCCATAAGGGCGCGTATTCCAGCCTGTCGGACGCATACGGCGCGCTTGTCCGCTGGATTGCGGACAATGGCTATGAAACGGTAAACGCGCCCTATGAGCTGTACCTCAAAACCGCGCACGACCATCTTCCGCCGGAGCAGTGGGAAACGAAGATTTTCTTCCCGGTGAAAAAGAGGTAAGGCCGGGGCGGAGCAATATTCCAGGCATCCATAATCAACGGGTGCCGCTGGTTTCCTGCAGCGGCGCTCCAAATTATTGAAATTTGTTGAAATAGGAAAGGGCCTGCTCCGTCAGTCCCGCGGCGGGAATTTGCGGGAAGGGGGCAATTCCGTCAAAAACGGGATTTTTGAGGGCCGGCGCTTAAAACGGCTAAATTTCTTCCGGCCCGGAAACGTCCTCCGCCGGTTGCTCCGCTGCAACGGGCGCCTCAAGTTCAGGCGCTCCGCCGCACGCCGACCCCGGCGCGCCGCAGACGGCGGACGGCATGCCCAGATCTTTCCGGCAGCAGGAAAGCAGGCAGAAAGGGAACGCGAAAGGAACCAGCAGCGAGAGCAGCAGAAGCAACACGGATTTTTTCGGATTGCAGGATTCAAACAGCTTGTAATAGCAAATCCAGGTGCAGACGTTTTTGGCGGCAGACAGCATATACAATGGAAGCGATCCCAGATAGAAAGCGAGGATTGCAGGCAGGAGCTGCTCGGGCATCCGCAAGGAATTCCAGCCGGCCATCTGGCTTTGCGCGGCTGCAAAGCCAGCCGAAAAGACGCTGATCAACAAGACGAAATTTAGCGCCATGCACAAAACGCCGCAGGCGAGTGCGAGCCACAGCAGCGCGTGCCTCCACTTGCGGGAAACGCCATGCGTGGAGTCGTAGTCGTCCGCGATGCCGCCAACCGTCCACAGGTATCCGACCGGCACCCAGGCAAGGCCGTAATTGGCGAGTCCGCGGCGCTTTGCAACGGTGAACAGGCCGATAGAACGGAGGATGTAATTTGTCAGCGTCCACGCAAACAGCACGCCATACACAGCGAGTATAACGATAACGAGCGTCCGCATTGCGTTGTCCGTCAGCTCTCCCAAAGAATTGATCCAACCATAACCCATAACGATGCCCTCCCCTTGCATTGATCGCGGCGCTTTGGCATAAGCTGCCCGGCCCATGAAAAAGGCACAGCCGCAATTTACGGACAGTATAGCATGCCTAGGAATCCCGCGCCACCCCTTTGCCCGGCATATCGCCCTGAAGATTGACAAACCCGCCGCAAAAGACTACATTTATAAGATACGTGTATGGTGGAGGGATATTGGACATGTCGAATCGATACGACCCGCAGGCCATTGAGGCAAAATGGCAAAAAATCTGGGCTGACAGTCGCTGCTTTGAAGCGGAGGCTTCCCATGACAAAAAGAAGTTTTTCGGGCTCATTGAGTTTCCTTACCCGTCCGGACAGGGCCTGCATGTAGGGCATCCGCGGCCGTTTACCGCAATGGACGTGATTGCCAGAAAACGCCGCATGGAGGGCTTCAACGTGCTCTTTCCCATCGGCTACGACGCGTTTGGCCTGCCGACGGAAAACTATGCCATCAGGACCGGCATCCATCCGGCCAGGGTGACGCGCGACAACGTGGCGCGCTTCCGCAGCCAGCTGCAGCGGCTTGGATACTCGTTCGACTATTCCCGCGAGGTCAACACCACCGATCCCGACTACTATAAGTGGACGCAGTGGATCTTTTTGAAGTTCTATGAGAAGGGCCTGGCTTATAAGGCCGAAATCCCCATCAACTTCTGCACAAGCTGCAAGGTGGGGCTTGCCAACGAAGAGGTTGTGGACGGCGCCTGCGAACGCTGCGGCGGCGAGGTTGTGCGCATGGTGCGCTCCCAGTGGATGCTCAAAATCACAGAGTATGCCCAGCGGCTGCTCGACGATCTCGACGATGTGGATTATCTCGACAAGATCAAGGCCCAGCAGGTCAACTGGATTGGCCGCAGCGAGGGCGCGGAGATCAACTTCCCAATCAGCGACAGCAACGAAAGGCTGCTTGTCTACACCACCCGCGCCGACACGCTCTTTGGCGCAACATACATGGTCGTTTCCCCAGAGCATCCCATCGTTGAAACGCTGCAATCGCGCATCGAAAACCTCGACGAGGTGCGCGCCTATCAAAAGCAGGCGGCGGGCAAAAGCGACTTTGAGCGCGGCGAACTGGCCCGGGACAAGTCCGGCGTGCCGCTCATGGGCGTCCTGGCGATCAACCCCGTGACCGGGAAGGAGATTCCCGTCTGGATTTCCGACTATGTGCTCATGGGCTATGGTACGGGCGCCATTATGGCCGTGCCCGCGCATGACGAGCGCGACTATGCGTTTGCCAGAAAGTTCGGCCTGCCCATTGTGGAGGTGGTGGCCGGCGGCGATGTTGCAACCGGGGCGTATACCGACTGCGACCACGGGAAGATGGTCAACTCGGGCTTCCTGAACGGCCTTGAGGTACACGAGGCCATTCCCGCCATGACGGCATGGCTGGAGAAAGAGGGCGTCGGCGCAAAAAAGGTCAATTACAAGCTGCGCGACTGGGTGTTTTCCCGCCAGCGCTACTGGGGCGAACCCATCCCGCTGGTCTGCTGCGCGCATTGCGGCTGGGTGCCGCTGCCCTATGGCCAGCTTCCCTTAAAACTGCCCGTGCTGGACGATTTCTCCCCGACCGACGACGGGTCGAGCTGCCTGGCGCGCGCTGAGGACTGGCTGCATACCACCTGCCCCAACTGCGGCGGACCGGCGACGCGCGAGGCGGACACCATGCCCAACTGGGCCGGCTCGAGCTGGTATTACCTGCGCTATGCCGACGCGCATAACGACAAAGAACCTGCCGGCCGCGATGCGCTCGATTACTGGATGCCCGTGGACTGGTACAACGGCGGCATGGAGCACACCACGCTGCATCTGCTGTATTCGCGCTTCTGGCACAAGTTCCTCTATGACTGCGGCATCGTACCTACGAAGGAGCCGTATCAAAAGCGCACGAGCCACGGTATGGTGCTTGGCGCCAACGGCGAAAAGATGAGCAAATCCCGCGGCAATGTGGTCAATCCAGACGATTATATTCCCGAATACGGCGCAGACGCGTTCCGCATGTACATCATGTTCATGGGCGCGTTCGACCAGCCGATTCCGTGGAACGAGCAGGGCACCAGGGGCTGCCGCCGGTTCCTTGACCGGGTGTGGCGGCTGCAGGACATGGCGGAGGGTACGGGCGACACGAGCCCGGCGCTTCGTTCCAGCGTGCACGCCTGTATCAGGAAGGTCGGCGAGGACATCGAGCGCATGAAGTTCAACACGGCCATTGCGGCTATGATGAGCCTGGTCAACGACTTCTACGCCGCGGGCAGGGTGACGAGAGACGAGCTGCACACGCTGCTCCTGCTGCTCAATCCGTTTGCGCCGCACATCACCGAGGAGATGAACGAGCTGCTTGGCTACGAGCCGCTGCACCATACCGCGTGGCCCGTTTATGATGAAAGCGCGCTGGCGGCCGGCGCAGTGGAATATGGCCTGCAAATCAACGGCAAGGTGCGCGCGCGTATCAAGCTCGACGCGTCGCTCGACGCGGAAGCCGTGCGGGAGGCCGCGCTGGCATGTCCGGAGCTGATGCCCTTTCTCGAGGGCAAGCAGATCAAAAAGGTCATTGTGGTCAAAAATATCGTCAACATCGTGGCGGTCCCGTAAAAACCGCAGTTTTTTACGGCGTCGCGCTGCGGCGTGGGAATGGCTGCGGCAACGCTTCCCATGCGGCTTGCACTCCGGCGGCAAACCGCGGTTTGCCGCCGGAGTGCATCACGACATCTGTTCCATGCACTTGAGCAGGCGCGCGTATGCGTCCTCCCATGCCTGCGTGCGGTGCGGCGCATAGGTTTCCACGTCCACGGAGGCGCGCACGACTGCGCGCACGTCCGCAATGCCGGAGAGTTCGCCCAACGCCACGGCCTGCATGAGCAGGTTGCCAAGCGCCGCGCCCTCGATGGGGCCGGTTGTAACGGGCATGCCGGTGCTGTCGGCGGCCATCTGATTGAGCAGCCTGTTCTGGATGCCGCCGCCCGTGATGTTGAGGCTGTCGATGCCATGCCCCTTGATCTCACACAGCCGCTCGAGCGCCCAGCGGTATTTCAGCGCCAGACTTTCATAGATGCAGCGGGCGAGCTCGCCAACCGTCTCCGGCACGGGCTGGCCCGTTGCCTGGCAGTAGCGGCGGATTTTCTGCGTCATGTTGCCCGCGGTGAAAAAGTCCGCGTATTCGGGGTCGATGATGGAGCGAAGCGGCGCTGCATCCATGGCGGCGGCGACAATATTGTTCCACGAGAGCTGCTTCCCCTGCGACTGCCACTCCCTGCGGCATTCCTGAATGAGCCACAGGCCCATGATGTTTTTCAGCGGCCGGAACGCGCCCTGCACCGTGCCTTCATTGGAGAAGCCCGCTTCGTATACCTGCTCGGTGAGGATGGGCGTTTCCGTTTCCACGCCGAACAACGACCACGTGCCGCTCGAGCAGAATGCAAAGCTGCCCTGCCCGGGGATGGCAGCGACGGCGGAGGCCGTGTCGTGCGTACCAACCGCGGCAAAGGCGACCTGACCGACGCCAAGCTCGTCCGCTAGGGCTTTTGTCAGGCTGCCGCGGCGCGTGCCCGCGCGGTCGACCTCGGTAAAGATCCGTTCCGGGATTCCCAGTGCGCGGATGGTCCCAAAATCCCAGTTTTTGGTAACGGGGTCGAGCAGTCCGGTGGTTGTGGCGTTGGTATACTCGGTGCGCTTTTCGCCCGTAAGCAGGTAGCCGAGCAGGTCGGGCATGAGCAGCAGCGCGCGCGCGCGCGCAAGGTTTGGGTTTTGATCCCGCACACGGCGGTAGAGCTGGTATATGGTGTTAAAATTCAGGCTTGCGATACCGGTGCGCTCAAACAGCGTGCGGCGGGGCACGATGCTCCACGCGGCCTCCATCTCTTCATCCGTTGCGCAGCGGTAGGCGCGCGGGTCGTCGAGCAGCGCGCCGCCGCCGTCGAGCAGGCCATAGTCCACGCCCCAGGTGTCGATACCGAAGCAGTCTATGCGCCGGCCCTGTTTTTTACAGATGGAGAACGTGCTCTTGAGGTTGCCGAGCAGGTTTTCAATGTCCCAGTAGGAGATGCCGTTGTAGGTTGAAAAGTTGTTTTCAAAGCGGTGCAGTTCGTCGAGCGCGATCCGCCTCCCGTCAAAACGGCCCAAAATGCCGCGTCCGTTGCTTGCGCCAAGGTCGAACGCCAATAGATTCAGGTTGCTCATTTACTTGCCTCCGGCCAAAGATTTGCGGTATCTTTCGCTTTCCCAGCTGGCGATGAACGCCTTGGCGGCCTCGCCCATCGTGGAGAGCGTATAACCCTTTGCTTCAATATGTTCGGCAATGAACAGCACGGCGGCGACGGTTTCAACAACGGTGCGCGCCTGCGTGCCGCTCATGGAAAAGCGCAGCCGTCCGGTCCCGGGGTCGAGCAGGCAGCCCCCGACAGGCGCGTCGCCCGTACCAAAGCCGAGCGTGCCGATTAAAAACACCATCTGATCGGGATAGAGCGGCCCGTCGATGAAGAAGGCTTTTCCATACTTGCCCGTCTGTATGCGCTCTGCGATATACGCCTCCGCATCTGCGGCGGGGAATGCGTTGCCGCGCAGGCCGAACGCCGCGGCAATGCGCGCGTTCACGTCGTCGTGCAGCGCGAGGCAGTCTTCAACGGCGTTTGCGTGCGCGATCACGCCGTGATTTTGCATGAAGATGACGGCGGGGCGCTTTCCCGAATCCCGCTCGACGCGCGCGAGCTCGTTGCGAATGGAAAACGTCAGCTTTGCGCCCGGGTCGACATAGGGCACGAAGCCGTGCGTGTACGGCGCGCCGGCAAGCGCTTTTTGCGCAATATCGCGTCCCTCAGCCGCGCAGGCGGCCAAATTGGCGTACACGCTGTGGCTGTGGACGACGAACCGGTTGAGCAGGGAATGGAAGCCCGCCTCTACGGAGGGGCGCAGCGCGAGCAGGCCGCTGATGGTCATCGTCGCGTCCTTTGCCGCGGCGGAGCCGGCCTGCTCCACATCGTCGAAATCCGTCTCGGCATGGGAGAGATAAAAGCCGCTTAGCGCGTCGCAGTCCAACACGGCATAGGCCGCGTCAGTTTGCACATCGCTTAAACGGAACCCGGAGGCCTTGATGGCCATCAACCCCCCGTCGAGCTTGACGGAGGTATTGCCGCCGCCGCCCTGCACATAGTCCGCGCGTGCGCCCACGGACTGCGACATGGTTGCAAACGACTGCAAGAGAGGCATATTTTGCTTAAAGAACGATTCAGCCATAATACACGCGCTTCCTTTCGGTAGTTCTTCTTGGAGGGACTCCGCTTCTGCGGCGGCCTGATCGTTACCGCCTGGAGAGCACATCGCGCTCGTAGGCTGCGACGGCATCGAACCAATTGCCGGCGGGTACGCCCTTTTGCAGGCAGTAGTAATCCCAAACGGCGCCGAACGGCAGCGTTCTGCGTTCCTCCATGCGCGCAAGCCGGCGGGTCAGGTCGCCCGCGCGTTCCGCTTTTTTGATCGCATCCGCCGGAGCCAGACATGCGAACAGGAGCGCCTTTCTGGCGTTACGCATGCCGATGGCCCAGGCCGCAATGCGGTTAATCGACGCGTCGAAATAGTCCAGGCCAATGAATACGCGGTTCTCGTAACCGTTAAACACAACCTCGTCCATGATGCGCTGCAGCTCGTCGTCGAGCATGATGACGTGGTCGCTGTCCCAGCGTACGCCGCGGGAAACGTGCAGAAGGGCGCGATCCAGGAACTGCAGCACGGCGCTGATTTTGGCGCTGATGACCTCTGTGGGATGGAAATGGCCCGCGTCGAGGCAGTAAAGCTTGCCGCGGCTGATGGCGTAGCCAAGCGCGTATTCGTGACTGGCTACGGTGTAGCTTTCCACGCCCACGCCGAACAGCTTGCTCTCGATGGCGCAGGGCACGGCGTTTTCGTCCGCCTGCTCGGCAAAGATGGCGTCGAGCGATTCGGTCATGAGCGCGCGGTGGGCGGCCGTATCGGCGCACACGTCCTTGTAGCCGTCGGGCATCCAGTAGTTGACGACGCAGGACTTGCCGAGCTGGCGGTGGAATTCGGCGCCGATCTCACGGCACCGCCTGCCGTGTTCAATCCAGAAATCACGCGTGCCCCGGTTAAAGCTTGAAAGCGAGAATTCGCCGTCCATGCGCGGATGTGAAAAGAACGTGGGGTTGAAGTCGAGCCCCAGCCCGTTCTGCCCGGCCCAGTCCACCCACGATTGAAACTGCTCGACGGTGTAAGCGTCGCGGTCGACGGCCCTGCCGCTTTTTTCGGCATAGCAGGCGTGCAGACTGAGCTTGGTTGCGCCGGGAATGAGCGAGCGCGCCTTGTCGATATCCGCGCGCAGCTCGTCGGGCGTGCGTGCGCGGCCGGGGTAATTGCCAGTGGTCTGGATTCCGCCGGTCAGGCTGTCCGCTCCGTCGAAGCCAATCACGTCGTCGCCCTGCCAGCAGTGCATGGATACCGGGATGGCGTCGGCTTTTTGCATGGCGGCTTCCACGTTTACCCCGGCTTCGGCAAACCGCTCTTGGGCATACTCAAATCCTTTGATAATAGCGTTGTCCTGCATAAATGGTTTCCTCCAAAATGTGACGATATCGGAATGTGGTGAAAAGCTGCGGAGTGCTTGCTACCACTATTATGACGGATACGCCGCGCCGTTTCATTCATGAGCGTTGTTGTATTATTACACTATGTTGCCCTCAAAATCATCCGGCGAGGGGGCGGGGTGCGAATTGCACCAGCGCTGCCGGTATGCGCTCGGCGTAATGCCCTCATGCTGCTTAAACAGGCTGATAAAGTGGCCGATGTTGCTGATGCCCACGTCCATGGAAATCTGGTTGACGGGCTGGCTGGTGGTGCGCAGCAGCTGCTTGGCGCGGGTCAGCCGCGTCTGGATGAGGTATTCGTTGGGTGAGAGGCCCATATGCCGCTTAAACAGCTTTTGCAGGTAATATTTGTTGATGGAGAGCTTTTTGGAAAGGTCGTCGAGCGTGATGCGCTCGGCATAGTGCATGCTGATATAGCTGCGCACATCCATGACGTAACTCGGCAGGCTGCTGTGCTCCTTGTGCGAGCCGGCGGCCGCGATACAGCGCGTCATAAGCTGGGTCAGAAGCCCCGAGGCCTGCACGTCGTCCTGCAGATTGTTGTCGCCGTCCCGATACAGGCCGACCAGCGCGTCGAGCGCGCTTTTCACCGCCACGTCGGAATCCACGTTAACGAGCGCGCTCCCGTCGTTCTGCATCACGAACAGATTGTGATACGCCTCGGAGGGCTGTCCAAAAAAATGCACCCACAGGATGCGCCAGTTCCCCTTATGCGGGGATGTACGGTAATACTGGGGCTTCATGCAGTCGAGCCAGAACAGCTGACCGGGCTTTACGGTATAGGTGCGCCCGCCGTAATCAAGCAGACCCTCGCCGCTGATGCAAAATTTTATTAAATAGGACGGCAAATTTTCACGGCGCGTGAAATACCCTTTTCCACAGATAAAATCCCCCAGTTCCTGCACATAGGCAATGGAGGCTTTGGCCGCCTGAGAAGGCGTGGCCGTCAACCAGATGGAATCCCTGGACATGTCCAGCCGGTAGCTCAGTTTGACTGACGACACCGATTACCTCCTTGTCAACATACCGTAATTATGCGCCAAGACTGGAAAGTGACATGTAAACGATCAGAGTTTATTCTAATTATATAATAATTGTTGCAAACACACAAGGGCGAACATGAACATGCCCACGCCAAACGCATGAATGAGCACCCCAGCCAATCCGGCAGCATGAGCCAATTTCGGGAAAGGTATCACAGATAAAACATTGTAACGATACAAAGAGGAACCGCAAGGCTGCTGCCGATAAAACGGGAAAACCAAACTGATTTGGCGGCAGCCATCATGCGAGGATTAAGAGCATCGATAAATGTTAGCGTTATCTTGCGCCGGGCTCAGAATTATTGAATGCTATTCCATTAAAAATATGTTTTCCAAATCAGAAAAGGAGTCGAAAGCGATGAATTCAAGAGAGCGCGTATTAAAAGCATTCAGAAAAATGGACGGAAATCCGGATCGGGTGCCGCTTCAGTTCGACCTTTGCAAAAGCCTGATCGAATATTTTAGCAAGCAATACAATATGCCGATCGATATTACGGATAACATTTTTGAGGACGTGACCTGGCGAGTCAGCGCCAACGAGCTCCGGCTGAAAATGGGCAGCGACGTAGTGGTGTGCGGCGCTGCGCATCCGACCGGCTGGGAGCCGGAAAAGGACGCAAAGGGAATCTGGCTGAACGAATATGGAATGCGGATGAAGCAGGGGCCGATCTATGTCGACGTCATCGGCCATCCGCTTGAGGACGCCGAAACGATTGAGGAAATCGACGCTTATTCTTTTCCCGATCCGCATGCGCCTGGGCGTTATGACAAAGTGGACGAGCTCGTCGCAAAGTATAAAAAGGACTATCTGATCATCGGCAATATTGAGGTCACGATCTTTGCTCTGTCACAGCATCTTCTGGGGATGGAAAAATTCCTATGCGATTTGCAGATGGGCGAGGAATATATCGATCGCCTGATGGAGCGCTGCACAGACTTTATGATCGAGTTGGGCAAGGAGCTGATCCGTCACGGATGCGATGTGATCTGGTCAAGCGATGATTTCGGCACGCAGAACGGGCTGATGATTTCCGAGCGGATTTTCAGGGAACGGATTAAGCCGCATTTCATACGTTTGAATCAGGCGCTGAAGGAAGAGAAACCGGATCTGATCCTGGCGCTGCATTGCGACGGCGCGGTCAAACCGTTACTCAAGGACTTTGTCGAAATGGGCTTCGATATTTTCAATCCGGTGCAGCCGGGCGTCCCGGGGCATGGGCCGCAGGAACTGCAGGACTATATTGGCGACCGTCTGGTATTCTGGGGCGCAATTGATCAGCAGAAGCTTATGCCCTTTGGAACAAATGAGCAGCTGGAGCAGGATATTAAAGAAAAGATTCAGATCCTCGGCAAGAACCGCGGCTATATGATCGCGCCCGCGCACATCATACAGTCTGACGTTGCGCCCGAGCGGGTTGAGAAGTTTATCGAACTATGCGAGCGCTATGGCGCAATTTACGATTAGGGGGTACAACCATGGAAAGATTGGCATGGAAGGCCCGGATTCTTCCCGGAAAGCTAGAAGAGTATCAGCGTAGGCACGCCAATATATGGCCGGAGATGACGCAGGTGCTCAACGACGCCGGTATTCATAATTACAGCATTTGGAGTGTCGGAGACGAGTTGTTCGGCTATTATGAATGCGATTCCGGCACGGCTTACGCGGCAATGGTGCAGGCAAAAAGCGCTGTCGTAGACCGCTGGAACGAATACATGAAAGACGTTATGCTCATGGAGCTGGACCCGGAAACCGGTGCGCAGCCCGCTATGAAACAGGTGTTTTTCCATCAGTAATATTTGGGTGAAGGAGAGGGCGCGGAAGATATGGAATATGCGTTGGAACTAAAAGGGATTACCAAGCGGTTTCCCGGTGTTCTGGCTCTGGATCGGATGAGCCTGCAGGTTAAGCCGGGAGAGATTCATGCCATCTGCGGCGAAAACGGCGCGGGCAAATCCACGCTGATGAAGGTATGCACCGGCGTTTACCAACCTGATGGAGGGGACATCTTCCTAAACGGGGAAAAGCGGGTTTTCCGCGTACCAAACGAATCTTATGACGCGGGAATTGCCATTATGTATCAGGAAACCAGCCTGTTCGAGCAGATGACCGTTCTGGAAAACCTGTTTCTCGGACATGAGCCGGTGAAGCGCGCCGGGCCTTTTCGGGTGATCGACTATGCCGCGGAGCGGAAGCGCGCAAACGAAATTTTTGAGCTTCTGGAAACGCACATGGATCTCGATCAACGGATCAGCGACATGGGTATGGCCAAAAAGCAGATGGTCGAGATTGCAAAGGCGCTGACTTTCCATGCAAAAATCCTGATTCTGGACGAACCCAGCGCGTCCCTGACGCAGCGCGAGGTCGATGCTCTGTTCTCCGTGATTCGCAAGCTGAAAGCGCAGGGAATCTCAATCATTTACATCAGTCACAGGCTGGAAGAGATCTTCCAGCTTTGCGACCGGGTCACCGTAGTTCGGGACGGACAGTATATTTCCACAAGCGAGGTAAGCAGCACCAATAAGGATCGGCTTGTGGCGGATATGGTCGGGCGCGAGATGGGTGCTTACTACCCCAAGCAGAAAATTGAAATCGGGCGTGAGGTTTTCAGCGTCCGGGGCCTCAATCAGGAGGACGTGCTGCACGATATCAGTCTCAACGTGCACGAGGGGGAAATCGTGGGCCTTGCGGGGCTTGCCGGTGCAGGAAGGACGGAGCTGGCTCTGGCGGTCAGCGGATTTACAAAGCCGGATTCCGGCAAAATTGCCGTAGAAGGGAAAGATATGCGGCATGGTTCGGCGCGCAAGGCTATGGACGCTGGTATCGTATATGTTTCAGAGGATCGCGGCAAGTGCGGATTGGAGCTCGGGATGTCGCTTTGCGATAATATCTGCTTGCCCCAGATTCGCAAGCTTTCCCAAAATACAATTGTCAATCGTCCCGCATGCAAGAAACTTGCCAGGCAGGCGATGGAGCAGTTTGACATCAAGGCGCCCAACGAGAACTTTGTCGTGGAGAACCTTTCCGGTGGAAATCAGCAGAAAGTTTCCGTCGCCAAATGCACAACGCTGCATCCCAAAGTATTGATTCTGGACGAACCTACTCGCGGCGTCGATGTGAACGCAAAAGCGGAAATTCACAGTATCATCAGCAATCTTGCAAAAGACAGGCTGGGAATTCTGATGATTTCTTCAGAAATGCCAGAATTGCTCGGCATGTGCGACCGCATCTATGTAATGCGAGACGGCGAGATCTGCAAGGAAATGACAAGAGCCGAAGCCAGTCAGGAAAAGATACTGAAGCTGGCGTTAAACGTGTAAGGCGGAAATTATGAATATGAAGATGAAAAAATCGCTGGCCTCCGAATGGATCCTCGGAATATTCGTGATTTTGCTTTTTATCGTGCTTTGTCTGACGGCCGGAGAGTTCTCCTCGCTGAACAATATCATGAGCATTCTGAACCGCTGCAGCTATATCTTGATCGCTGCTATCGGCATGAACATCATTATGCTTACGGGAAACATCGATATCTCCTTTGGCGGCGTCATTTCCGTGATGTGTATCCTGATGGCGTACATCGGAAAGACCGGCGCGCCGATCTATGTGTTTATGCCGGCGGCAATGCTCTGCGGTATGATTCTGTGCATATTCAATGCGCTGTTGATTACAAAACTGCGCATACCGGCGATTGTAGCCACACTGGCTACAACGCAGATCTATGCCGGCGCTCTGCCGCTGTTGGTAGAGGGTTCCATCTATGATCTGCCCGCCACGTTCACCTGGCTTGCGTTTAAAGCGAAGGTGTTCGGCGGGATCCCGCTCAGCGTCATCATGGCCGTTGTCATCTTTATCGCAGCCGATTTGGTCAGCAAGCATTCGCGCTTTTTCAAAAAGCTGTATGCCATTGGCAATAATGCAAGGGCGGCAAGGCTTGCCGGAATCAACGTGGATCGAACCGTCCTCGCTACATACGCTATCGGCGGCCTGTTGCTAGGGATCGCCGCAACCATCATCGGAACCGCAGGCCAGCGCGTAACGACCACCATGGGAGCCGGGATGGAAATGACTTTTATCGCGGCCGTCGTAGTGGGCGGAACCAATGTCAGCGGCGGCTCGGGCAAGCTGCTGGGGACGCTTTTTGGATCGCTTCTGCTTTCGTTCATTTCCCCGGCGCTGATCCATTTAAACATCAGCGATTCCTGGAGCACGGCGGTGCTAGGCGCCATTATCATCATAGCGGTCGCCGTGGGCGCGCTGAAAAGAAAACGGCGGATTGCGTCTGATACTGTGAAAACGGCCGGGAAGGAGGCGTAGGGACATGAAGCCAAAGAAAAAAAGCCTGAACTTTAATATCGCGCTTGTGGTTTTACTGCTCGCCCTGTTTTTTGTCATCGGTTTCAACGCGCCAAGCCTGTTTAAACCCAAGTACATGATTAACGTGATGCTGCGCAACATCGTAGAACTTGGGCTGATGGCCCTGCCGGTTACGATGATCGTCATAACGGGAGGAATCGACCTTTCCGTCGGTTCCATGGCGACGCTATGCGCGGTAGCCGGCGGCATGACCTATACCGCAACCGAAAGCGACGTGCTGGCCGTATTGGCTGTGATGCTGACGGGCATTGTATGCGGCGCATTCAACGGCCTGATCGTGACCCGCCTGAAAATCCCTGCGATGGTTACGACGTTGGCAACGTACTATCTGTTTATGGGAATCGCGAGAGGCATTACGCTTGGCAACAGCGTCTATGCATTCCCTGCGGCGACCTGGCTCGGCACCTATGAGCCGGGCGGCATCCCCATTCAGATCCCGATCTATATCGTTCTTGCGATCATATTCACAATCATCCTTTCCCGAAGCTATTACGGCAAGTATCTGTACGCCATAGGTATCAATGCGGAGGCGGCGAGGTTCTCCGGGATCGATACGAGCAGAATGAAGATGATAGCCTATACGCTGAGCGGAATCCTCTGCGCGCTGGCAGCGCTGATCATGCTGGGCAGGTTCTCCTCGATCAAATATACGGGTGGAGAAGGCATGAATCTAAAGGTCGTCACCATCATTGTGCTGGGCGGTACCAGCATTGTCGGCGGCAAGGGCAATATGATCGGTACAATTCTGGCCACGCTGATTATTGCCGTGCTGAATTCGGGTCTCACGGTGCTGAATATCCCGATCGACGTACAGAACATCGTGCAGGGCGGCGTGCTGTTGATCGCGCTGATCGCTTACGCCTTGATTGAGCTTTCAAACGCCCGCGTAAAAACCGGCAGAATGCCGGCGACAGCGCAGACGGTGAAATAAGGATTGCGCGACAAGCGCAAGAATAAGCAAGGGGGAAAAATCATGAAAAAACTCTTATCACTTCTCATCGTTGTAGCGATGGTCCTGTCGCTTGCGGCATGCGCCGCGCCGCATGAACCCGAACCCGCCGCTGCGCCGAAAGCAGAAGCGCCGGCAACTGAGGCCGAAGCGCCGGCCACCGAAGTGGAAACAACAGAAGAAGGCGGGATCACCATAGCCATGCTGCCGAAATTCAAAGGCGAAAACTATTTCGACGCCTGCAAAGTCGGCGCTGAAGAGGCTGTCAATGAACTGGGAAACATCACATTCCTGTATGACGGGCCACCGCAGAATGACGCGACGAATCAGCGTCAGGTAGACATTCTAGAGGGCTGGATTGCGCAGGAAGTGGATGCGATTATCGTTTCTCCGAATGATCCGGACGCGATCACCGCTACCCTGGAAAAAGCCCAGAACGCCGGCATCAAGGTCTTGACCTATGATGCGGATGCAAACGGCGGCAGAGATTTGTTTGTCAATCAGGTGACCGCAGAAGGCGTTGCCGCCGGCTTGATCAAAGGCACTGCCGAGAAACTGATTGTTAAGGGCTATGGCCCCGAGAACCCCGCCAACATCGCCATAGTCTCCTCTGCAGAGACGGACGCCAACCAGAATTCCTGGATCGCAGCGATGAAGGAGCTCCTTGCGCAGGGCGACTATTCCTGGATGCTGCTCGGCGAAAACGCGATCTACTATCCGGGCCCCGCGGAGGATAAAAATCAGGAGCTGGCCGCAACGCTGGTAGGCTCTATGGGTGAGGGCGACGGAAAGTATCAGGCGGTCATTGGCATTACCTCTATGGCAACGCCGGCCTTGGGCGCCGCCTATGAGGCCGCCGCAGTGAAGCCCGATGCAAGCAAGGTTGTTCTGACCGGTCTGGCCACGCCGAACGCGCTGAAAGATTACATCAAGAATGAAGCGAATCCTCTGGACGCCGGCGTGCTCTGGAACTGCATGGATTTGGGCTACCTGGCCATCCAAACCGCTGTGCAACTGCTCAACGGCACGATCGACGCTTCCGCAGCTTCCATCATGGCCGGCCGCGTCGGTGAAAAAACGATCACGGACGGCATGGTCATTCTGGGCGATGCGCTGGTATTTGACGCGTCCAACGTGGACAACTTCAACTACTAAAAGCGATTGGGGAATGTACATTCTCTGAAACAGCAAGAGCCGCGGCAAGCGTAACTGCCGCGGCTCTTGCCATCAACAAAGCCCATGATTCAGCCGAAGCATGGGCTTTGTTGCGCAAGGTGAAAGCAAAGCAGAAGGAAACGAAGCGGACTCCAAAGCAGGGAGGCCATCTTCTTCATGTTCTGGACTGCGGCGGTGCGGAGGGCGATATCAAAACGGACGTGGCCATGAAGATCTGTGACACGCTGGACGTGGGGGGGCAGCTTTTCAGAGATCGTGGCGATGGATTACCCGCACAACACCATGCTCATCGGCCACGACGGGCCGTTCCACATCGGCATCTCCGACGGCAAGCCGATTCTGCGCGGCATGGGCGTTATACCATGGCAAGCGGGGCAGCGGCGTGTCCGTGGAGGCCCACGTCATCTCCGGCGCGGTGACCACGCCGGGGGGCACGCAGACCGGCGACGGCAGGCTCAAGCTGATCGCCAGTCAGGGGACGGCCCCAAAGCTTCCCATCCTGACCATCGGCAACACGCAGACGCATATCGATTTCGGGATGGAGTTGGACGCATACATGGACGCATGGTTTGCCGAAGCGCCGGCTCACCACTGCGCGCTGTCGGTGGGACATCATGCGGAACTGTTTGAAAAGGTGGCCATTCTGATGGGCATCCGGTTCGTAAGGGTCGGCGTTTAATCAAAAACAGAGTTTTTTGACGGGGACAACCGTCTGTTCCTCTCGCGCTTCGCGCTCCCGGGCGGCAACATGCACAGGGCGCCAAAAGCGACGTACACGCCGCCGCTTTTGACAGAATTATTTGGGTCTTCCCGCATTTTTTTGTTACGGGATTGGCGGAGCAATCCCGATGGAACCCTTTTTGACATGCTGAGAGCCCCGAAGGGCTCTCTCTTTATTCCATGGGTGGTTGTTTGTCGGCAGATCAATCGTAGACCAGCAGAGCAATGGCCGGCTCGTCGATGTTCTCTGCGTTGTACCACTGGGCGCCGGTGTCGACGTCGGCAACCGCTTCGCCATTGGCGGCGGCGACCGCCAGCTCGACGGCCTTGTAGCCGATCTGATACGGATCCTGGGTGACGGAGCCATAGAACCAGCCGTTGCGGACAGCGTTCTTCTGTGCTTCGCCGGCGTCGAAGCCCGCTACGATGAGGCCGGCGTATTTGCCGCCCTCGGCCAGGGCCTGACCGTCTTCAACCGCGGAGAGGAAGCCGGTGACGGCGCCTTCGTTGGAGCAGAAGATCGCGACGATGCCCTTGGTGGCCAGCAGCGAGTTGGCAGCTGTCTGCACCGCGCCCGCCTCGGTGGTGGCGGAGATCTCAACGCGGATGATGATGGCGGGATTCTCAACCTTGGATTCCCACTTGGTGTGGCCCTCGACGGAAACCTTACCGGGCTGATAGGTTTCGGCGATTTCCTTCATCTTGTTGACGAAGCCGGTGGTGCGGCCGGACACGGACGCGGAAACGGCATCCTGGGAGAGGCAGCCGATCACAATGGGCGCCTCGGGCGTCGCCGCTTTCATAGCCTCGACGAGCTTTTCGTTTTCATTGAACTTCTCAGCGGCCAGCGCTGCGGCGTTCTCGTTGTTGGTGGACGCGGTCGCTTTCACAGCGCCGGTGGTGTCGTCGGGCACGCCGGAGTCAAAGCCGATGACCGGGATGTTCTTTTCGGCGCACTCCTGCAGAATCTCGGTGACGGCTTCGGTGGAGAGGGCGGCCAGCGCAAGCGCCTTGGGGTTCTTGGCCAGCTCGTTTTTCACCATGTTGACCTGCGCGTCGATCTCGGTCTCGGAGGCCGGGCCGTCGAAGTAGATCTCTACGCCGAAATCATTGGCTGCCGCTTCCGAACCGGCCTTGACCGCTTGCCAGAACTGATGCTGGAAGCCCTTGGCCATGACGGGGATGTACATTTTCTCGGCCGGCGCTTCGGCCGGCGCCTCTGCGGGAGCTTCCGCCGCCGGGGCCTCTGCTGCGGGGGCTTCCGCCACCGGGGGCGCCCCTGCCGGTGTAGCGCATGCGAACATGCTGCATACCATTGCCAGGGTCAACATAAATACGACCAGTTTTTTCATGATTATTCCTCCTGTTTTTTATTAAGCACGGATTGCTCCGTATCTTATCAAGTTGGTTGCTACGGCAACGCTCAGCTCTTCTTGACGCGGTTGGCGGCCCTGGTGCGCTGGATGTCCAGCAGAACCGCGCCGATGACCACCGCGCCGGTGAAGAACGTCTGCCACGGAGCCTGCAATCCGCAGGCGGACAGACCGTTTTTGAGCACCGACATGATGAATACGCCGATGAGCGTGCCGACCATCGTGCCCGAGCCGCCGCTCATGGAGGTGCCGCCGATGACGACGCCCGCAATGGCGTTGAGCTCCTGCCCGTTTCCCGTACCGGGCGTGATGGTGGTATAAGCCGCCGCATAGAAGATGCCGGCAAGGCCGGAGAACATGCCGCAAACGGTATAGATGAACACCTTCCAGTTATCGGTCTTGATACCTGAAAGACGCGCCGCCTCCTCGTTGCTGCCAATGGCGAACGTATAGCGGCCAAAGCGCGTCTTGTGCAGCAGAATCGCCGCAATGATGAAAAACAGCACCAGCCAGACCGCGCCCATC
Organism: uncultured Oscillospiraceae bacterium; assembly: GCA_964447605.1. Lineage (GTDB taxonomy): Bacteria > Bacillota > Clostridia > Christensenellales > CAG-138 > CAYUTA01. Next base: position 35,395 of record CAYUTA010000014.1, read on the forward strand.
GGGAAACCCTTGATCTGCATATCGCCAAAGGTGAAATTGTTGCGGATAAACACCTTTTTAAACCAGCCGCCGATTTCCGCCGTTGCCGTCGGCCAGGTCTGCGACTGCACCTTGGTAATGATGGAGCCGAAGCCCTGCGACATCATCATCGTGCCGAGCGTTGCAATAAACGGCGGCAGCTTGAGCTTGGCGATAAGCAGTCCGTTGACGAAGCCGAACACCGTGCCGACGCCCACCGTGAGCACCAGCGCCAGCCACAGCGGCCATGCGTGCACCTTGAACACGAACGCGCCCAAAAGAGCCGAACACATCATGACCGTGCCGATAGAAAGATCGATGCCGCCGGTGATGATGACAAACGTGACGCCAAACGCCATAAAGCCGATGTAGTAGCTGGACTCGAGGACGTTTTTAAACATATCTACGGAAAAGAAATTGTTCCCGAAGATTGAGAAAAACACGTACAGGATGACCAGCGCCAGCGGCGCAAGGAGCTGCTGAAAATTAATTTTCTTTTTTCCCGGTGCTTCCATTGTTTGATTACCCCACTTCCCGCATCGTTGCAAATTCCATGATTTTTTCCTGACTGGCCTGCTCAATGCCGATCTCGCCCGTGACGCGGCCCTCGCACATAATGACGATACGGTCGCTCATGCGAAGCAGTTCCGGCAACTCCGAAGAGATCATAATGATGGATTTCCCCTCCGAAACAAGGCGGTTCATCAGCTTATAGATCTCGTTTTTCGCGCCGACGTCGATGCCGCGCGTCGGCTCGTCAAAAATGAGGATATCGCAGTCGCGAAGCAGCCATTTGCCAATGACAACCTTCTGCTGGTTTCCGCCGGAAAGGCTCTTTGCCGCCGTCTTGACCGACGGGGTTTTGACGTTGATCATCTCTACATACTTGGCGGCTTCGGCGTCCACGCTGCGGTCGTTGACCAGCGGCCCACTGCAGAAGCGCTCCAGGCTCGGCAGCACGGTGTTATCCCCCACCGAAAGGCCGAGGCAAAGGCCGTATTGCTTGCGGTCCTCGGACAGGTAGCCGATGCCGGCCGACACGGCGTCGTTGGGCGTGGAAATGGAAACCTTTTTGCCCTTGACAAAGATTTCCCCCGAATCGCGCCTGTCCGCGCCCACGATGAGGCGCGCCGTCTCCGTGCGGCCCGCGCCCATCAGGCCGGCGAGGCCGAGGATTTCGCCCTTGCGCAGCTTGATCGACACGTCCTTTACGTCGTCGGAAACCAGGTTTTTCACCTCGAGCACCACCTCGGCGTTCCCGGGCACGTTGGATTTGGATTTGGGCTCTTCATAGATCACGCGGCCGACCATCATCCTGATGATCTGATCCATCGTGGCCTCCCCGGTGTCCAGCACGCCGATGTACTGGCCGTCGCGCATGACCGTGATGCGGTCGGAGATGCGTTTGAGTTCGTCCATGCGGTGCGAGATGTAGACAATACCCACGCCCTGCGCCTTGAGCCTCCGGATAAAGCTGAACAGCTCCTCGATCTCCGTATCCGTCAGCGCCGCGGAGGGCTCGTCCATAATCATGATCCGCGTATTGGGGTACGACATGGCCTTTGCAATTTCCACCATCTGCTGCTTGGCGACCGACAGCCGCTTGACCTCGATTTGCGGGTCGATATTCAGGTTAAGCGAATGCAGGAGTTCCCCGGCCATGCGGTTTTGCTCCTTTTTATTCAGCAGCAGCCCCCTGGACGGCTCGCGGCCGATATAGATATTTTCCGCCACCGTCAGGTCCCGCATGAGGTTGAGCTCCTGATGGATGATGCTGACGCCCAGCCGCTGCGCGTCGGACGGGGAGTGGAATTCCACCTTCTCACCGAACAACTCGATGGTACCGGCGTCCTTTTGGTAAATGCCGGTGAGGATCTTCATCAGCGTGGATTTGCCCGCGCCGTTTTCACCGACCAGCGCCATGACCTCGCCTTTGCGCAGCTCGAGCTGAACGTTATCAAGTGCATGAACGCCCGGAAAATACTTCTGGATTCCTTCCATACGGAGTATGGTCTCGGCCACAATATCACCTCGTCATTTGTTTTTGCGCCGTGCCGACCACAGCGGCGGATGTTCATTTTCATGCTTGGGGTTTCATTTTGTATTGTTTGAGGTTAGCTGGTTGATGTGCCGATTGTCCTTTGCCAATCGGCAAAGGGGACATCCCCTTCCAATTTCCGACAGCCGCCGGCAAGAATGGTGCTGGTGAAGCTGCCGTTTTGATAAGATAAATGAAAGCGCGTAACGTTTCATTTTCTGCATTGTAACATGCCATATTTTTGAAGTCAATATCTAATCCGGGTTATTTTTGATTTTTTTCAGCGTAAGTTTCGATGTTTTTTAGAATATATTATGTAGTGAAACATTTAAAATTACAGAATGTTGTATAGAAATGATAGGATATTGTGCTTGACATGGAGGAGGAGCTAATGCTAAAATGAAAAAACAAAACGTTTCGCCCCATTCTTGCAATGTAAAGCATGCCCATAGGGAAACAAAATCCGCATCGCCGGGGCAGGAGAACAAATGCCGACCATCAAAGACGTATCAAAACAAACCGGGCTTTCTCTGGCGACCATTTCGAAGTATCTCAACGGGGGCAACGTGCGTCAGGAGAACCGCCGCGCCATAGAGCAGGCGATTGAATCCCTCGGGTATCGTGTAAACCGCAACGCCAGGAGCCTGAAAACCAACCGAACCCTGACCATTGGGGTCGTTATGCCGACGCTGTCCGTTCCCTTTTTTGGCAGCGTGCTTTCCGCGCTGGACAGCTGCCTGCGCGAGGCGGGCTATACCACGTTCGTTTGCAGTTATGACTTTGACCCTGCGCTGGAGATTGAAAAACTCCGCATTCTGGCCAACAACAATGTAGACGGCATCGTGCTGGTTGCGCAAAACGTTACGGTGGAGCAGCTCAACGCCATCCGCAGCGCGCCCGGCCGCGACATCCCGATGGTGCTGGTGGACCGCACCATTCCGGGCTTTGTCTGCGATTCCGTGGTCATCGACAATCTCAACGCGACCTACGGCGCGGCGGAGCAGTTCATTACCGCAGGCCACCGGCGCATCGGCATCATCGTGGGGCCGCTGGATATTTCCACCGCCTATGAGCGCATGATTGGCTACAAGCGCGCGCTTGCAGACTATGGCCTGGGAATCGACTCGGAAAACGTGGACGCCGCCTTTGCCGGAAACGGGCGGAGCGGCCGGCTTCCCGTGAACGGCCATTGCGCGCCGGAGCGCGCGGACAATCCCGGCGATGCAAAGCGGAACCTGGTGCAGATCGGCAGCTATGACTTTGAGTCCGGCTACCGGCTGTTCAACCAGTTTATGAACATGGAGGACCCGCCCACCGCGCTGTGCGTAACCAATTATGACATGACGCTCGGCGCCGTCACCGCCGCGCATGAGCGCGGCGTGGTGCTGGGGCGCGATATCGGCTTTGTCGGCTTCGACGCCATCGACCTGTGCCGCATCGTTTCCCCGCCGCTTTCGATCGTCGAGCAGCCTACAAAGCTGATGGGGCTGCGCGCGGGCGAAATCCTGCTCGACCGGCTTTCCGGCGAAGCGCAGAATTATCCGCAGGTGGTGCGTCTCAAGCCCAAGCTGCACAGCCGTCCCTGTGAGCCCGGTTGCCATCGCGGTATTCCCGACGCCGCGTTATGATACGAACTGCAATTGAAACAAAATTAGGTAGGAACAGGAGGTCCCCATGAATCGCTACAAAATCGCACTTCCCAAAGTTGGTATCCGTCCGTGTATCGACGGAAGAAGAAACGGCGTGCGCGAGGGTCTCGAGGATCAGACGATGGGCATGGCCCGCGCGGCCGCAAGGCTGATTGCCGAAAACCTGCGCTATCAAAACGGCGAGCCCGTGGAGGTTGTTATCGCCGATACCGCCATCGGCGGCGTTGCGGAAGCCGCGCTGTGCCAGCAGAAGTTCGAGCGCGAGGGCGTGCAGGTTACGCTGACCGTTTCCCCCTGCTGGTGTTACTCCACCGAGGTCATGGATTTTGACCCGCATACGGTCAAGGCCGTCTGGGGCTTCAACGGAACCGAACGCCCGGGCGCGGTGTTCCTCGCAGCCGTACTTGCCGCGCATTCGCAAAAGGGTCTGCCCGCGTTCGGCATCTATGGACGCGACGTAAAGGATGCGGCCGACGCGGAGATTCCCGAGGATGTGCAGCGCAAAATTCTGCTGTTTGCCAAGGCCGGCGTCGCCGCCAAGTGCATGCGCCAGAACAGCTATTTGCAGATCGGCTCCATGTGCATGGGCATTGCCGGCAGTATTCTCGACCAGCAGATGATCTATGACTATTTCGGCCTGCGCAGCGAATCCGTTGACGAAACCGAGATTCTGCGCCGCATCGACAAGGGCATCTATGACCGCGAGGAGTTCGAACGCGCGTTGAAGTGGACCAGAGAGCACTGCAAGGAGGGCTTTGACAAAAATCCCGCCGACATACAGTTTTCCCGCGAGGAGAAGGATGCGCAGTGGGCGTTCGTCGTCAAGAACATGCTCATCGTGCGCGACCTGATGATCGGCAACCCCAAGCTTGCCGAAATGGGCTTTGTTGAGGAATCAAACGGCCACAACGCCATTGTCGGCGGCATTCAGGGGCAGCGCCAGTGGACGGATTACAAGCCGAACTTCGATTTCCTCGAGGCCATGCTCAACAGCCAGTTCGACTGGAACGGCCTGCGCGAGGCGTTTGTGCTCGGAACCGAGAACGACACGCTCAACGCCCTGACCATGCTTTTTGAGCACCTGCTCACCAACCGCCCGGGCATCTTTGCCGACGTGCGCACCTACTGGAGCCCCGACGCGGTCAAGCGCGTCACGGGTAAGGCGCTCACCGGCCCTGCAAAGGACGGCATCATCCACCTCATCAACTCCGGCGCAGCCTCGCTCGACGGCACGGGCGCCGTCAGCGACGGCACGGGCGCGCCCATCATCAAGCCGTTCTATGAAATGACGCAGGCGGACGCGGACGCGTGCCTGGCCGCCACCGACTGGTGCCCGGCGGATCAGTTCTACTTCCGAGGGGGCGGATACAGCAGTCACTTTAAGACCGGCACGCGCGGCGGCATGCCTGTGACGATGGCGCGCCTGAATATCGTCAGCGGAATCGGCCCGGTGCTGCAGCTTGCCGAGGGCTATACCTGCGAGCTCGACCCCGAGGTGCACGCCGTTCTCGACAAGCGCACCGATCCGACCTGGCCCACCACCTGGTTTGCCCCCATCCTTACCGGCGAGGGCGCGTTTACGGACGTATACAGTGTGATGGCCAATTGGGGCGCCAACCACGGCGCGTTCTGCTATGGACATATTGGCGAAGAGCTGATTACGCTGGCCGCCATGCTGCGCATCCCCGTTTCGATGCACAACGTCTCCCGCGCGCGCATCTTCCGCCCTTCGGCCTGGAGCGCGTTCGGCACCCACGATCCCGAAGGGGCAGACTACCGCGCCTGCAAGGCGTTCGGCCCACTCTATAAATAAGAAGCTCGTTGCAAGCGGGAATTGCGTAAACCCGGGGTCGTCCAGTAAGGGCAGCCCCGGGTTTATGACCGAACTCCTATTCTTTATATAAAACTCGTTTCGGTATCCTCCATGCGCCTCAAAGCCTTAATCGGCACGGTTATCATTCGCCGGCTTTTCGCCGGCAATGCGTTTATCCCGACGGCAATCCCGCGCCTGAATAATCGCGCTTTTGCATACCGCCTTCCAAGAACAGTTCGCCATCGCCATAACGCAGCCATGTTGGATTGACATTGCAGCTTGCTTCAAAATACTCATACCTGAATCCGGATTTTTGTTTGTGCCGCGGATAATGCATGATATATGGTTTACACTGCGGCTCAGGTCATGGCTTAATTGTGAAGAAGCACTATTTATTTCCCGCAGAACGGCTTTCCGGCTGCCGCCAATCGTATGCATCCTATCTTAACCATACTTTCTTGCGCTTTCCTATGGCAAGCTTTCCTAGTCAGCCTGCAACATACCGCCGGAATCCGCCGCTTGCGGTCTGCGTACCGTCGGGCGCAACCCAAAGCGCCTCCGCGTCCGCAATGGAGGCGACAAGCTGCAGGCCTTTTTCGAGCGGCATACAGAACAGGGCGGTGGAGAGCGCGTCGGCCATGGCGGAATCCGGACAGAGCACGCTGACCGACGTGAAATAAGCGGCCGGCATGCGCGTTTCGGGGTCGATGATATGATGATACGTTTTCCCGTCCACGGTGTAGTAACGCTGGTAAACGCCGCTCGTAACAAGACTCATACCTTCCACGTTCAGCGTGCAGACAGGCGCGCCGCCGCCGGGAGCCTGTACGGCAACCTGCCACGCCCTGCCGTCGGCACGGCCGCCGAGCGCGCGGACGTTGCCGCCGATGCTGATGAGCATTGAGCGCGCGCCCGCGGCTTCCGCAGATACAATGGCCCGCTCCGCGGCGTATCCCTTTGCGATTGCGCCAACGTCCAATCGCATCTCTGGGTCCGCCAGATAGACCGTGCCTGCGGATTCGTCCAGTATGACGTCCTCGATACGCGTATGCGCGTCCGCCTTCCGCAGCGCGTCCCTATCCGGCAGCGCCGCATGGACCGGGTCGTCCAGCCCGCGCGCGCGGTACTCATGCCAGATGGACAGCACGCTTCCAAGGGCGATATTCATCCTTCCGCCGGTCAGCGTATGCATGCGTACGGCGGCTTGCAGCAGACCGAGGATGCGCGCGTCAACGGCCACCGCCGCCTTGCCCGCCGCATCGTTTACGGTTTTGAGATTGGAGATCCCGTCATATTCATGATAGATATCAAACAGCTGATGACAGACCTGCAGCTCGGCGTGAACGGCGTCGAACTGCGCCTGTGCGGCCGCCTTGTCGGGGGCGTAAAGCGCCACCTGCGTAATGGTGTCAAACACATCGATAAAGCTCGCCTCATAGCGCGCCTGCGGCTGAGCGCAACCCAATCCCGCTCCATGCAGCACAATGAGCGCGGCGGCGCACAGCGCGGCAACATAACGCTTTGCAGGCATGGGCTTGCCGGTCACCTGAGCGTGCCGATATAGGCGGCCGCGGCGTTCACGCCGTCAACGACCGCTTTGGAGCTGATGGTCGCGGCGGTGATCGCGTCCACACCGGACCCGAGCGTAACGGGCGTTGTAACGCCCTGAAACTGCCCTGTAAACGCGGGCTCCTTGGTGCGCGCGCCCAATCCGGCGGTCTCCTTAAAGTCCGCGCCGCCGACGCTGATCCCTGTAATCGCGCCGTCCCGGCCGATGCCGAGCATGATTTCAATCGGCCCGCCAAAGCCGTTTACGGTGATCTGCGCGACATGGCCGGCCACGCTTTTGCCGCTGAGCGCTTCATAGCAATTGTCCACGGGGGCGCCGGCAGACAGGGGCATCTCGCGAAAAGACTCCGCATCGGGGAACAGGCTTGCGCGGACGGACTCCGCTTCGGCAAGCGCGCCCGCCTTGATGATGGGGGCGGTGACGCTGTTGGTCGCGCTCAGCAGCAGGCCCGCAATCGCGGCGATGAGCATCAGGATCATCCAGGCAGGGGATTTTTTCATTGGGAGACCTCCGTTGTGTTCGATTCGTCTATTTTGGCCTGCGCGCAAGACGCGGCGGAATCGCCGCCGGGAGCGCGCGGGGGCTTTAGAAGCCGGAAAACGGCCTGAGCGACCGCGCCCGTGACCACGCCGGCGACAGCCGCGCAGATAAGCAGCAGCGGCAGCAGCGAGAGTACCGCGCGCGTTTCCGCCACGGCGCATGCCACAAGCAACTGCCCGAGGTTATGCGCGGCCGCGCCGCATACGCTTACGCCCATCACGCTTACGCCGCGAATGCGGCGGACGGGCAACATCACGGCAAGGCTTGCGACGCCGCCGGCAAGGGCGTACAGCATGGCGAACGCGCCGGAGAACAACAGGCCGGACAGCAGGACTTTAAGCGCCGTCAGCAGCGCCGCGCTTTTGGTATCAAGCAGATACAGCGCGTACAGCAGCACCGTGTTGGCAAGTCCCAATTTTACGCCCGGTACGGGGCTTGGCGCGAGCAAATGCTCGAGATAGCCCAAAATGAGCGCAACGGCGGTCAGGATTCCGAGCGTGGTGATGGCGCGGGCTTTCATTGCACCGGTTCCTCCGCATCCGTCAGCGCTACGGTTACCCCGTTCGGCAGGCAGATGATGCGGTTGCCGGGCGGAAAATCGTTGCGCCGCGAGGGGTCGATCACACCCTGCTGCACGCAGAGCTGGTTTGGACAGGTGGAGGACGCCATGCATACGCCGTCCGCGCCGATGGCGACCACGTTGACCTTGCCGTCCCCCTGGTCGACCACAATAATCCGGGGCGCGTCCACCGGCACGCTTGCATACACCGCGTTGCCGGCATAGACCGTCACATACGCGGGCACGGCAGGCTGCGACAAACGCGTTGCAAGATAGGCGGCCAGCGCCAGCAGCAGCACTGCGCCGATGATGTAGCAATCCCGTCTCTTCATAGTATAATACCGGAAACAGTATAGCATATTTCGCCGCCCCGGTGAAGTAGCCGGATATCATGATTTGCTGGGATTCCCGCCGGAGGCGGACGCAACGGCGGCGATTGCGGGCAAATGCGGCGGGAATTGGTGAAAAAAATGAAAAGAATGTACAATTGTCTATGTCAAAGGTATGGTTTGCTGGTATAATAAACCGTTCCGATTCGGAAGCGCGAGATTGAGGAGGAGGTTGGCGGTATGACAAAGCGCATGGTAAAATGTCTGGTCTGCGGGGCGGTGTTTGAAGCGGGCGTTACGGTCTGCCCGGTCTGCGGCGTGGGGCCGGAAAACTTTATCCCTGTCGAGGCGGGGGGGACGGATTTTTCTAAGGATACCGACGAGCGGTTTGTGGTGCTTGGAACGGGCACGGCGGCGCTTTCGGCCGCAACGGCCATCCGCGCGCGCAACGGCGCGTGCGATATTGTGATGATCAGCAACGAGCGCGCGCTGCCCTATAACCGGCCGATGCTTACCAAGAACCTGCTGCATAAAAAAGGCCGCGAGGCCTTTGCCATCCACGGCGCGTCGTGGTACCGGGAGCAAAATATCCGCCTGATTACCGATGAAATCGTCTCCTCGCTCGACCCGGTGCATAAGCGGGTGGGGCTGAGCGACGACACAATCCTGCCCTATGACAAGTGCATCTATGCGCTGGGGGCGCGCTGCTTTGTTCCGCCGTTTCCCGGCACGCACCTGCCGGAGACGGTGACCATCCGGACGCTCGATGATACGGAGCGCATTGTAAAGCTGGTGCCGGATGTAACCGAGGCGGTCGTCATCGGCGGCGGCGTGCTTGGGCTCGAGGCTGCGTGGGAAATTCAAAAGGCGGGCGTGCGGGTGAGCGTGCTGGAATCGTCCGACCGGCTTCTGCCGCGCCAGCTTGACGCGCGCGCGTCCGCGCTGCTCGCGCGGATTGCCGCCGCCGGCGGGCTGACCGTGCTGTTAAACGCCAAAACGGAGCGCATTCTTGGCGACGGGCATGTGGCGGGCGTGCTCCTTGCCGATGGAACCGAAATACCGGCGCAGATGGTCGTCGTTTCCACGGGTGTGCGCCCCAACACGAAGATCGCCTCCGACGCGGGCCTTGCGGTCAACCGCGCGGTCGTGGTCAATGCGTTTATGGAAACCAGCGTAGCGGATGTTTACGCCTGCGGCGACTGCGCGGAGTTCGAGGGCGTGAACTATGCCGTCTGGCCGGAGGCGACGCGCATGGGTGAGACGGCGGGCGCGAACGCGGCGGGCGAGCGGCTGGCCTACCATAACCCTCTGCCGGGTCTGACGCTGAATACGCTCGGCACCTCGCTGTACGCCATTGGCGACGTGGGAACCCGCTCGGACGCGCGGTATGAAACCGTTTGCGAGGAGGATGAGCCGCGCAAAACCCTCAGGGCCGACTACTATATCGGCGGCCGCAGGGTCGGCGGCATCCGCATTGGCGATCTTTCCGATATGGAGCAGCTGATGCTGGATGTGGCGGGCGAGGTATAACGGGTTTGCCCCTTGTCTTTCAAGCCTCCGGACAGGCCTGAAAGGCGACCCGGGCCCCCGCGTGGAATACGCTGTTTTGTTGACGAAAGGCACGTGCGCCGAGTTCAGGGGAGCCGGACGTAAAGGCCCGGTGAAGATGACCGGCACGGCGCAGAAGCGGCGTTCTCTCCAGTGGGCGGAGGGACGCGGCAGTTTTGAAAGGATACTTGAAAGAATGAAGGACTTTTTCTACCGAATGGTGTGCGGTCTGGTGATCGGCATCGGCGGCGTGCTGCCCGGCGTTTCCGGCGGCATCATGGCCATCAGCATGGGCCTGTACGAAAAGATGATGAGCGCCATCGGGCATTTTTTTACCGGCATCAGGAAAAACATCGCGTTTCTGCTGCCCATTGTCCTTGGCGGCGGCATCGGCATTCTGCTGACGAGCAATGCGCTCAAGGTCGTGCTGGAAACCTATGAGGGGCCGGTGCTGGCGCTGTTTTGCGGATTGGTGCTCGGCAGCCTGCCGGACCTGGTCGTGGAGGCAAAGGGCGGCGGCGGCGGCTTTGGCAAGCGGCATGTGGTCGCGCTGATCTGCGGGATGGCGTTTGTACTGCTGTTTGCGCTTGGCGAATCGAGCGTGAGTACAAACGCCGAGGTGGGCGGACTGAATATCCTGACCTCGTTGATTGCGGGCGGCGTGCTGTCCATCGGCGTGGTGATACCGGGCGTGAGCAGCTCGTTTTTGCTCATCTACATCGGGCTGTACAACGCGGTGCTGTCCGCCATCGCAGGCGTGATGGACCTTTCCATCCTGTTTTCACAGGGCGTCGGCGCGGCGCTGGAGAACCTTGGGAACCAGATTGTACCGCTGCTGTTCATGATCATCGGCTTTGCGATTGTTGCGCTGTTGATCATCAAGGGCGTGAACGCCATGCTGAAAAGGCATCACGCGCTTTCCTATGCGGCCATCATCGGGTTTGTTATCGGCTCCGTGGCGCTGATTGCGCCGAAGATGTTCGTCTCGTTCCACTGGAGCTGTATCCCGTTGTTCGCGCTCGGGCTTGTGGTCAGCCTTGCCGAGTGCCGGGCGCACGCAAAGCGCCGCGCGCTCGATCTTGCGGCCGCGCGGGCGGTGGCGGAGCCGGAGGACGTGGTGGCGGAGTCGCCCGCCTGGGACAAAGCGGCCGAATCCGGCGGGCAGGAGCGGCCGTAACGCGGCCGCGCGCGCAAAAACTGCCGGGGGAACCGTTTGCAGCATGTGTGGGGACGCAGCGCGCATCCACCGCCCGGGTCTGTGTATTTTCCGCCGGAAAACCGGAGCGGCAGGCGGCGGAAGGGACCTTTTGCAAAGTGGGCGCGGTCTGTTGAAAGCCCATGCTGCGAGTACCCGTGTGCATATCGCCGGGGTTCGGCGCGGTTTGACAAGCGTATGTACATTTGTTACAATTTTTGATAGTGGTGGCACCGGATTGTATTTACCCGCATCCGGTTTTGCAGGTCACCGCTGAAAAAGAGGGGTTTTTTACGGTGTCGATCATCTCACCGAAGCGATTTAAGGGCGCGATCATGTTTGTCTGCAAACTGCTGATCCTGGCGGTTGCAGCGGGCGCGTTTTTATATCTGGTGCTCAGCTATTATCCCGAAACCGATTTCTGGTTCAAGGGATTTTTGGTATTTGAGTTCCTGTATATCAGCATATTCATACTGTTTGCCTCCATGTTCCGCTGCTTCCGCATCGGCACGCTGCGTTTCCGCGAACTGACGTTTGCGTATTATCTGGCGACGACCCTGACCAATTTCATCATGTATTTTGTGCTTTCGCTTTCGGCCAAAATGCTGCTTGACCCCATGCCGCTGCTGATTATGATGCTGGTGCAGTGGGTTGTGGGCACGGTCATGTACATTGGCGGGGACAGGCTGTATTATGTGCTTTATCCCGCGCGCGACTCCGCCGTGGTGTGCAGCGACGACCGGCACGAGATGTCCACCATCCAGAAGATATCCGCCATGAAGGAGCGGTATAAGGTTTGCGCCATTTGCAGCGAGGCCGACGGCTGTGATGCAATCGTACAAACGATTGCGCCGTTCTCAACGGTGTTTGTCGGCGACGTGGACCGCGCGCTGCGGCTGCAGCTGACGGATTACTGTTTTGAACATGACAAGCGCCTGCTGGTCATGCCCACCATCGGCGACATCATCTTTCATAACGCGCATGAGACGTTTATCGGCGATTCGCTGGTGTACCTGTGCCGCAACCGAACGTTTTCGTTTGAACAGCTGATTGTAAAGCGGCTGATGGATATCATCGTGTCGCTCATCGGTATCCTGCTGACCAGCCCGATCATGTTCTTTACGGCCATGGCGATCAAGCTGCAGGACGGCGGCCCCATCCTGTTCAGGCAGGTTCGCTATACGCGTAACCTTGCGCAGTTCGAGCTGCTCAAATTCCGCAGCATGGTCGTGGACGCCGAAAAGGACGGCGCGCGCTTTACCACGCCCAACGACAAGCGCGTTACGCCGTTCGGCCGGTTTATCCGCAGGACGCGCATCGACGAGCTGCCGCAGTTTTTCAACATCCTGCACGGCGAGATGTCGCTGGTCGGCCCGCGCGCCGAGCGTATCGAGAACGTGGACTATTATTGCGAAATTCTGCCGGAGTTCCGCTACCGCATGAAGGTAAAAGCGGGGTTGACCGGCTATGCGCAGATCTACGGCAAGTATAACACCTCCTATGAGGACAAGCTCAAGATGGATATGCTCTATATCGAGAACTGCTCGCTGGTGCGGGATTTGCAAATCCTGTTTCAGACGCTCAGCGTCATCTTTATCCCCGAGAGCACGGAGGGCTTTACGGTCGAGCGGCTTGGGGATATGGACGGGCGCGGCGGCGGGGACGCCGAATCGGGCAAGGCGCAGGAGCGGGCGGACGGCGGCGGACAATATGAGGCGGCGAAGAAGCGGAACAGCCGCGCATCCTGAGAGAACGGAATGTATATAAACGAGCGGGGGACGAACCAATGAAAGGCATCATACTCGCAGGCGGCAGGGGTACGCGCCTGTATCCGATGACCAAGGCCATCAGCAAGCAGCTCTTGCCCATCTATGACAAGCCGCTGATTTACTACCCGCTTTCGGTGCTGATGCTTGCGGGAATCCGGGAGGTGCTCGTGATCAGCACGCCGGAGGATACGCCCGTGTACGAGCGGCTGCTTGGCGACGGAGACAAGCTGGGCATGCATTTGACATACCGGGTGCAGCAGGCGCCGCGCGGCCTGGCCGACGCGTTCATTCTGGGCGAATCGTTCATTGGAACGGATCGCGTTTGCCTCATCCTCGGCGACAACGTGTTCTACGGGCAGGATCTGACCGCTAAACTGCAAAAGGCCATGCAAAATACCGCCGGCGCGACGATTTTTGGTTACCCGGTCAAGGACGCGCGCGCGTTCGGCGTGGTGGAGTTCGACGCGCAGCGCAGGGTTGTGTCCATCGAGGAAAAGCCTGCGCAGCCAAAGTCCAGCTATGCCGTGCCGGGGCTTTATTTTTATGACAACCGCGTGGTGGAAATCGCCAGGCGCGTCAAGCCGTCCATACGCGGGGAGATTGAAATTACCAGCGTGAACAACGCGTATCTGGACATGGGCGAACTCAACGTGGTGCTGCTGGGCCGCGGCATGGCGTGGCTGGACACCGGCTCGCCGGAAGGCATGCTCAAGGCCGCGGAATACGTCGAGGCCGTACAGTCGCGTCAGGGCTTTTATATCTCCTGCATTGAGGAAATCGCGTGGCGGCGCAAATTCATCACGACCGGGCAGCTGCATGCGCTTGGCGAGGAACTGAGCATGACCGATTATGGCCGGTATCTGCTTTCGCTTACAGAGGAGGACGCATGAATATTCTCGTAACCGGCGGAGCCGGCTTCATCGGAAGCAATTTCGTCCATCTGATGCGCGCCGAACACCCGGAGCACGCCGTTATCAACGTGGACCTGCTTACCTATGCGGGCAATCTTGCCAATCTCGCCGATGTGCCGGAGGGGGAACGTTACCGTTTCGTGCGCGCGGATATTCGCGACCGCGCGGCAATGGATGATATTTTCCGGCAGTACGGAATTACGCACGTGGTCAATTTTGCCGCGGAGTCGCATGTCGACCGCAGCATCTTGGACCCGGAGGTGTTTCTTGCAACCAACATCATCGGCACGCAGGCGCTGCTCGACACGGCGAGGCGCAACTGGAAAATTGAGCCGGACAACCCGTACAGCCGGGAGTACCGGACGGGCATAAAATTTCTGCAGGTATCCACGGACGAGGTATACGGCGCGCTTGGGAAAACGGGCGCGTTCACGGAGGAAACGCCGCTTTCGCCCAACAGCCCGTATTCGGCGGCAAAGGCTTCTGCGGACATGGTGTGCCGGGCGTATCATGAAACGTTCGGCCTGCCGCTGAACATCACGCGCTGCTCGAATAACTACGGTCCGTACCAGTTCCCGGAAAAGCTCATTCCGCTGATGATCAACAACTGCCTCGAAGGCAAGCCGCTGCCCATATACGGCGACGGCATGCAGGTGCGCGACTGGCTGCATGTACACGACCACTGCACGGCGCTCTACACGGTGCTTACCCGCGGGGAAAGCGGAGCGGTCTATAACATCGGCGGCAACAATGAAAGGGCGAATCTTGAGATCGTTCGCCTGGTTCTGGAAACGCTGGGAGGGGACGAGTCGCTTATCACACACGTCAAGGACCGGCCGGGACACGACCGCCGCTACGCCATTGACAATACAAAGATTACGACGATGCTGGGCTGGAGCCCCTCCTATACGTTTGCGCGCGGCATGGCCGAGACGATCCGGTGGTACCAAACGCATCCGGAGTGGATGCGGGCGGTGTTGTCCGGCGCATACCGGGATTATTACGAACACATGTATGCGGGGAGATAGGAGCGCAACCCGGGGTTGCCATCCGCAGCGCCGGCGAGGACGCGGCCGGTTTGCAAGTCCGTATGCAGAGGGGGGCCATAGCGGGAAATTCCGGCGTTGCAGGCCGGGAAAAAGGCCGATTGCCGGGACGGAACAGCATGGCGGGAGAAGGAATTTTGCGTGTTCCCTGGCAAACAGGAGAGTCTGCGCGCCCGGTCTTGCCGATCAATGGGGATGCTCCGGTGGGAGAAAATGGCATAATATAAAATTCATAATTTGTGGCGATAATTTATGGAATGTTCAAGATGTCGCCATTTTTTGCTGATATAATTACCAAAAAAATTGCGGCGGCCTTGGTCCGGCCGCATGTGGCAGAGAAAGGAGCGAGCGGCTTGGCGCAATCCGATCGATCCCGATCCAGAAAAAGAAGAAAAAAACGGCCGTTTACTTTAAAGCGTTTTTTCAAAAAAACGGGCCGGTTCCTCGTTGCGCTGGCGCGCATGGCTGCGCGCGGCATCTATTACGGAGCCCGGAGCATTTCCGCTTTTATCCGGCGCCTGCCGCGCAGAACGCTGTTTATCGCGGGCAGCGCGTGCGGCGCGGCGGTGCTGGTGATTCTCATTCTTATGATCGCATCTCCAAGGGAACAAAACCAGCAGATCCGCACACCGGACGCGACGGAGCTCGCGCAGGCATTTGCACAGATGTCGGACGCGGTTGTGCCCGGCGCTCTTGACGATGCGGCCGGCGGTCCGGACGATCCGTATGCCCAGCCCCAGCCCGCTCTCGCGCCTGAAGACGGCAATGCCGACGGTGACGCGGATACGGCAGGCGGGGAGCCGCAAACCGCAACGCCGGAAACCGGGGCGGCGTTTGCGGGCGAGCTTTCAGAGGGCGACGACGGTGCGGCCGTTTCCACCATCCAGACGAGGCTGATGGAGCTTGGCTATATGGACCCGGATGAGCCGACGCAGCATTTTGGCCCGCTGACCAAGAGCGCGCTGCTGACATTCCAAAAGCACAACGAGCTGGGCAGCGACGGCATCTGCGGCGAACAGACCTACGCCGCGCTTATGAACAAGGATGCCAAGGTCTACGTCATGCAGATGGGCGATTCCGGCGTGGACGTGGAAGGCGTGCAGACGCGCCTTTACGAGCTTGGCTTCATGGATAACAAGGCCAATGTCACCGGCAACTTTGGCGAAAAGACCGAGGAGGCCGCGAAGCTTTTCCAAAAAAAGAACAAACTGACCGCCGACGGCAAGGTGGGGGAAAAGACCCTCAGCATGCTCTATGACGAGGATGTTGTCGGCAACGCATACTCCGTTGGCGACGAAGCGCCCATCATCAAAGAATGCCAGCAAAAGCTGTACAAGCTTGGCTATATCACCAGCAAGTCCAATGTATCGGGCGTGTTCAACAACGTGACCAAATCCGCCATCAAGGCGTTTCAGCAGGCCAACGGGCTCACGCGCGACGGCGCGCTTGGGCCGCAAACGCGCGATCTGCTGCTTTCCAATGAAGCGCAGGAGAAATCGCTGCAGCTGGGCGATTATGGTACGGACGTACAAAATGCGCAGAAGCGGCTTGTGAAGCTGAACTATCTGTCCAGTTCTAGCGCGACGGGCTATTTCGGCGAGAAGACGGAGGATGCCGTGCGCGCGTTCCAGAAGCGCAACGGCATTACCGCGAGCGGCGTGCTCAACTCCTACACGCTCAAAAAGCTCAACGCCTCCAACGCCAAGAAAGCGCCGAGTTCATCCGGCTCCAGTTCGTCCGGCAGCTCCGGCTCTTCGAGCGGTTCGTCTTCGGGCGGTTCGTCTTCGGGCGGCGGCTCTTCGGGCGGTTCGTCTTCCGGCAACTCAAGCGTGGGCAACAAGACGGGCGTCGAGAAGATGATCGCCATCGCGGAAGGCAAGCTCGGCAGCAAGTATGTCCGGGGCGCGAAAGGCCCGAACACGTTCGACTGCTCGGGCTTTGTGTACTACTGCATGAAGAGCGCCGGAATCAGCTGCAGCTACCAGACCTCGCTTACCTGGCGTACCTGCTCGCGCTATAAGCGCATCTCCTCGATGGGCAGCCTGCAGCGCGGCGACGTGCTGGTGTTCTACGGCCACGTCGGGCTCTACCTTGGAAACGGCAGGATGATCGACGCCAGTT
Organism: uncultured Oscillospiraceae bacterium; assembly: GCA_964447605.1. Lineage (GTDB taxonomy): Bacteria > Bacillota > Clostridia > Christensenellales > CAG-138 > CAYUTA01. The sequence goes on from CAYUTA010000014.1 coordinate 52,501, forward strand.
CGTCGGAGGGCAAGGTGCGTATTTCTTCCACGGTGCTCAAGTCCGGCGGCTACTGGCAGAAGAACTTTGTCGCCGGCTTCCGCGTATTCTAACTGAAAAACAAATAGTTGCGCAGATATGGCGAATACTGTCGCCATATCCGCGCATATGTATGATGCGGGGGGTGACGGATGAAAGTGAAGCGCATATCGGCGTATCTGCTTGCGCTGGCAGTTTTTCTGTCGGCGCTTTGTTTCCCCGGCGCTGCATCCGCGCGCGATGAACTGAAAAATGAGGACCCCGAGAAGTATTACATTGTGCTCGATCTCAATAACCAGATTGTGCACGTATATGAAAAGGACGAATTCGGCGAGTACACCAGGATCGTCCGGCGCTTTTTGTGCACGACGGGCCGCACAACGGTCGACGAGAACGACCCGGAGGACGAGGCGACGCCCACGCCGCGCGGGATCTGGAAGATTGGCGGCCGTGAGCGTTTCGGCAAGTTTGCCAACTTTGCCGGCGAGTACGCGCGCTATTGGACGCAGATTGTGGGCAGCATTTTCTTTCATTCCATCATGTTCAGCAGACGCGACGTCAACGCATTGCAGCGCTCGGCGTTTTCACGCCTGGGGCAGGCCGCCTCGCATGGCTGTGTACGGCTGTATGTTGAGGATGCGCGTTGGCTGTATTATTATGCCTGCCCGGGTACCACGGTCGAGGTCACAAACGACGTGCCGACCGACCGCGCATTGCGGAAAGCGCTTAAAACCAAAAGCACGTTTTCACAGTACAACGCGTTTCAAAAGCGCATTGCCGACGGCGAGGAGCTGCCCAACGAAAAAATGTGGGTCACGGTGGAAGGCGCCAGACTGCGCAAGGGCAGCGGCGCGACCTTTGCCTCCGTAGGCAAGCTCAACGTTGGGGACGAACTCGAGGTGCTTATGAAAGGCGAGGTCTGGGTTAAGGTCAAGGCCGGGAAAAGGGAAGGCTATGTAAAGCGCGGCTATGTTTCCTGCCAGGACGGGATAATGGATACCAGCGAGGATGCGACGCTTGTCAAAACCACCGAGTGGATCTATGAAACGCCTGATATGGATACGGCGGGGCGCGTCTGCAAGGTGCCGGCGCACACCTCCGTCAAGGTGCTTGAGCACAACGAGGAGGATGGGTGGACAAAGATCACCTATCAAAACGAAACGGGCTATTTGAAAACCTCCCGCCTGACTTCCGGCTGGGGCGAGATCATGGATTGAGAACGCACGGCAGGCGTCAACCTCCACGCGCATGTCGTGGAGGTTGACAGGATTATCTGGTTCTTCCCGCGTTTCCAGCGTGCGCGGGTGGGCGGGGTAACCCGCGCTTACCCTTTTGCCGCGCAGACGCTGGGGCGGCCTTGGCCGCCCCGCAACGTTTTCATTACTATACGCGTTATTCTATCCCCGGCAACAAAGCTTCCGGGCGGTCCCGCTCCCATATCTGCTCATACTGGAGGGGATCATAATACACTTCCCGCTATACTGTTGAGAACGAGGCCGGAGCAATCGAGATGTCCCTCGGATGGATTCTTGCCGCCCAATTCATAATCAAGGCCAAGATATCCCCGTGCCTGATTAACGATTTCTGATCCGTAATCCTGCGCAGGCGTAGGCGCGGGAGTCGGCACAGGCGTGGGCACGACTTCGATCATAATAATTTCCGGCGTTCCATTCTTGCCGATGGTCACGGCCATCTCCGGCTCGTCGCCGGTTCTTGCGCCCTGTCCATCATACCCCAACCGCGCCGGGCGGGTCAACGGCGATTGTTCGGCGCGCGCCGCGGCCTGCCCGAACCCGGGTCAGGCCGGTCTTCTGTATCAGCGCCAGCTGCTGCCGGGCCGTCATGCCGTCCCA
>CAYUTA010000015.1:0-52569 GCA_964447605.1 uncultured Oscillospiraceae bacterium
TTTGCCGTCCGTGTACTTTGGCTGAAATAGGAATCAGACTAAGATAGCTTTTCATATCTCGTTGGTGCCTGAAAGGAATGGTCATATGAAATCGATACAGTCAAAATTTATCGTGCTGATATTGGGGTGCGTACTGCTGTGCGCTGCTGTCATCGGCGGAGCCGGTGTGATCAACGCCAAACGGGTTGTGGATGCGGATTCATCCCAGATCATGAATCTGCAATGCAGCGAGCAGGCAAAGGAGCTGGATGGGCTGCTGACCCGGATTGAACAATCCGTCGAAACGCTGGCGCATTATACCACCGAGCAGCTGGAGAGCGTGGAACGGCTGAAAACCGACGCCGCTTATCTGGAAGCATACACCAGACGGCTAGAAGAAGTGGCGGTTAACGCGGCAAACAATACGGAAGGCGCGATTGCCGTTTACGTCCGCTTCAACCCGGAGTACTGACCGCCTACATCCGGATTATTCTGGAGCAAGACCGCGTTGAGCGGCATTTTCCAGCAGATGACCCCAACCGACTTTTCCAACTACAGCCCGGATGATGCGGAGCATGTGGGCTGGTATTATATTCCGGTCAAAAACGGTAAGGCCTGCTGGATGTCGCCGTACCTCAATCAGAATATCAACATCTATATGATCTCCTATGTGATCCCCATTTTCAGAAATAACATTGCCGTCGGCGTAGTCGGTATGGATATTGATTTTGATGTGATCACAGAGGCGGTGGCAAGCATGAAAATCTATGACAGCGGCTACGCGTTTTTAACCGACAGCGAAGCCACCATCATGTATCACCAGGAGCTCCCCATCGGCGTAAAGATGGAAAACGCGGACGCAAGCTTGTCCCCGGTTGTCCGCGAGTTGGAAAATGGAACAAGTGGAAACTCTCTGTTTTCCTATCAATGGAGAGGGCAGGCCAGAGCACTGGCATTCCGGAGCCTTGCAAACGGCATGCGCCTGGCGCTCACAGCGCCGGAATCGGAAATTGACGCTGCAAAAAATCAGCTGATTCATCAAATCTGCATAGCGGGGGCATGTATCTCTACGTTTGCAGTAGCTCTGACTTTTTTGCTGACCCGACAGATTATCCGACCTCTGCGAGAGCTCAATTTTGCTGCAAAAAAGATTGCGGACGGCGATCTGAGCATCTCTCTGACCCATCAGTCCAAGGACGAGGTGGGCATGCTGGCGGAAAGCTTTCAGCAGACGGTCAATCAGCTGCAGCAATATATGGATTACATCAACGGCCTTGCATATCGGGATGCGTTAACCGGCGTAAAGAATAAAACGGCTTACAATGATATGTCCAAACGGATGGAAGAGCAGATGCGCTCGGGACGGCCCGAATTTGCCATAATCGTGCTGGATATCAACGGATTGAAGCAGGTTAATGATAACTTCGGTCACGATTTTGGCGACATGCTTATTATAGAAGCCTGCAAATTAATCTGTAGAAGCTTCAAGCGGAGCCCTGTGTACCGAATTGGTAGGGACGAGTTTGTCGTTATTTTGGAGAATACGGACCTAGAGCACTATCAGGAATTGCTAAACGGTTTTGAAGCCGAGATTGCGGAGAATAACCGCAACACACACACGGGTTTCCAAATTTCAATTGCCCGGGGAATTGCCATTTATAACAACGTGACCGATTTGGTCTTTGCCAACGTATTCAAGCGTGCGGACGACGCCATGTACCAGAATAAGATGGCCATGAAGCAACTCGGGAATAATTTGAACGAGGTCCCGTCCGCTTCTATGTAATAAGATTTCTGTTTTGAATCGTCCTCGCTTTGGATGCGATTTGGCCTGAGCGTTTCGGCCAAATCGTTATATTTGCAAACAAGGTCATATCAATACCAGGAAACATGGGGGCAGTCTCTCCCGTCCGTTCCGGCGGATGCCCCGGTCTTTCCTGCGCAATTTTATGCGGGATCGATTATGCATCATTTTTTGAAAGACGAAAGCCACCGCATGGTGCGATGGCTTCTTGTAATCTGGCTGCAAGCCGGTTTCTTACAGGCCGTAACGCTTCTTGAAACGGTCGACGCGTCCGCCGCTGTCCACAAGCTTTTGACGACCCGTAAAGAACGGATGGCACTTGCTGCAAATTTCGACCTTGAGTTCATTTTTGATACTGCCGGTCTTAAACGTCTCACCGCATGCACAGCGAACAGTCGCTTCGCCATACGACGGATGAATTTCTTTCTTCATAACAATAACTCTCCTTACATTACACTGCCATCAGGTATTATACCCACAGCCTTGTAAAAATGCAATACTTATTTTCCAAAAATCCGCCCGGATACGATGCTATTTTCCATAGCGGCTGGTGTTCATGGTGGTGTAGCCTTCTTTTTCATAAATGCTCACCCAATCCTTAAGCCGCTGCAGAAATTCTTCGTTGTTGGAGGTCTTTTCCAGCATACCGATAAACTGTTCCGTCACCTCCGCGGGGTTTCCTCCTGCGAGCACGCGGCGAATGGTCCGCACGCCGTTGAGCTCCACAGGCGATAGCAGAAGATCGTCACGCCTCGTGCCGGATTTATAAATATCGATGGCCGGGAAAATGCGCCGTTCGGAAAGCTTCCGGTCAAGATGGATTTCCATATTGCCCGTGCCCTTGAACTCTTCATAGACCATATCGTCCATGCGGCTTCCCGTCTCGGTAAGCGCGGTCGCAACAACCGTCAGGCTGCCACCGTTTTCAATGTTGCGCGCGGCGCCGAAAAACCGCTTGGGCTTATGCAGCGCACCCGGGTCCATACCGCCGGAAAGCGTTCTGCCCGTGGGCGGAATGGTCAGGTTGTACGCGCGTGCAAGACGCGTCAGGCTGTCAAGCAGGATTACCACGTCCTTGCCCTGCTCGACAAGGCGCATCGCGCGTTCAAGCACCATCTCCGCAACGCGGGTGTGATGCTCCGGCAGTTCGTCGAACGTTGAGTAGAGCACCTCGCCTTCGATTGAACGCTGCATATCGGTGACTTCCTCGGGCCGCTCGTCAATGAGCAGCACGATCAGGTGCGAATCCGGGTAATTGGTTGAAATGCCCTTGGCAATGCTTTTTAACAAGGTCGTCTTGCCGGCCTTTGGCTGGGAAACGATCATCGCGCGCTGCCCCTTTCCGATGGGCGCGATGAGGTCGATCAGCCGGATGGCAAGAACGTTTTTACCCTTGCATTCAAGCGTGTACCGCTCGTTGGGAAAAATCGGGACCAACTCTTCAAACGGTTTGCGTTCGGCCACCTTCTCCGGCGCTTCCCCATTGATCGCCGTAATATAGAGCAGCGCAAGGAAACGTTCGCCTTCTTTGCTGGGCCGGGTTTTTCCGGTGACCAGATCGCCCGTGCGGAGGCCAAACCGCCGGATCTGGGCGATGGAAACATACACGTCCCGCTGCCCGGAAAGATAGTTGTCGCTGCGCAAAAAGCCGTATCCGTCCGGCAATACCTCAAGTACGCCCTCGGCGTCGCCGCATTCGCCGGTTTGCAACATTTCGGGCACCGCCGGATTGCTCGTACCGTAATCCTTATTATAATAGCCATCCTGCCGGTTGCGGTAGCCGCGCTCCTCATCGTAATTCTGCTGCCCGCCGGATGCATAGCCGTTGTTTTGATAGCCTCCCTGCTGGTAGCCTCCCTGTTGATAGCCGCCCTGCTGATAGCCGCCTCCCTGCTGGTAGCCGCCCTGCTGATAGCCATTGTTTTGATAACCGCCCTGCTGGTAGTTGCGCTGCTGGTAACCGCCCTGCTGATAGCCGCCCTGCTGGCCATAGGACCGGCGCTGGTAACCGCCCTGCTGGCGGTTATTATCATAGTAGGGTCTGTGTTGCTGATAGCCTCCGCCGCGCGGAGTATAGGCGCGTTTAAAGCCGCCGTCAAGTTCCTGCGGCGCGGGCGCAGACTCAATTTGGACGGCACGCTCAATCGGAGTGCCCTCCATCTGAGGGGCCTGCCCACTCTCCTGCGGTTGGTCGCCGGCAATCTGCGCCGGTTCTTTACCGCCTGACATGATAATATCTACAAGTTCGCCTTTTCGATACTTTGTCAACGATTTTACACCTTGCAGCTTTGCAATTTCACGCAAATCATTGAGGCTCTTCTCCTCCAACTGTTCTCTGTTCAATTTGTTTCTCCTCTCCCTGAATACAAACGACCATTCCGTTACGAGCCGAAAAGATCTTTTTGTTGGCAAAAATTAAGATGTGGTCTGTGGGTACATTTAGAATAGCTGCATGGAACCTGTTTGTCAAGCGCATGCGCTACGTTTTTTCAAAACAATTCACCGTTTCGACAAAGGTTTTCCGCATTCCCCGCCCTACCAATATGTTGGGGCATATCCGGCTGCATTCCACATATACTTGTGATACCAATAACTGGAAATACCATGTATGGGAGGACAGCCATTGGAACGCAGAGAAATGGAAACCGGAAAGATGCGCTCGCGCGCGCACAGCATCCACATTGACAACCGCATGCGCACATCCATCACTGGTGTCATGGATGTCGTCAGCTTCAACGAGCAGGACGTGATGCTGCTTACTGAGGCGGGACCGCTCAACATCGTGGGCAACAGCCTGCACCTGAATAAGCTTAACCTTGAGGACGGGCAGATCTGTATCGAGGGCGAATTGCTTGCGCTTGATTATGAACCGCCCGAAGGAGAGCGGCGCGGCCTGTTCGGCAAGGTTATCCGCTGACGCCGGTATGGACAGCACGCTTTCACAGGGATATGCCGCCGCCGCGTTTCTATACGCCGGCATCGTGCTTGGCGTGTGCTATGATGTCGCGCGTGTTTTGCGGCTGCTTGCGGAAAAACGGCTGGTAACGCACCTGACCGACGCGCTGTTTGTCGCGGTGTTCGGGATTGTTGGTTACGCCGTTTTTCACGTGGCGTCCTATGGCGTTATCCGCCCATATGGGCTGGCGCTGCTCGGTCTTGGCGCGGCAGTGCAGCAGTGGGCCTTTGGCCGCCCCATTTGTAAACGTATTGTGAAACGCCGCAAATAGCTTTCTCTTTTTGGGTTGTTGTGGTAAAATTGCTGTTATGGCAGCGAGAAAAAAGAAAAAAACATTCACCGTCCGGCCGCTATACGTCATCCTGTTCTTCCTGTTGATGTTTTTCGTGCTCGGCGGCGTATACCTTTCGCAGCGCACGAAGTTGCGTTCGATTGCCGATGAAAAAGCCACGCTTCAGAACCGGCTGGATGCGCTTTCCGTAGAGCGGGAACGTCTTGAGCGAATGCTTGAATACATGCAGACCAATGATTATCTGCTGCAATATGCGCGCGAAAAGCTTGGATACGTGTATCCTGCCGACTACAAATTCTATGACGAAACCACAACCGGTTCGGTTTCCGGCGGTACTGCCATAACCGCATCCACACCAAAACCATACGAAACGCCGCTCCCCTATGATGTGCCGAGCGATGAAGATGCCGAAACCGACTTTATTCCGCTTCCAATCGACTGACGGCCGGTTGAAAGCAAGCACGTGCAACACGCATAGTTCTATGTCTGAGAAAATGAAAAATGAATCCCCGGCCCGGCCGCGTTCAAGCGCGGCTTTAACGCATGCTGCAATTATCGATATTGGAAGCAATTCCATCCGCACCATGACGGCGGCAATGGCGCGGGAGAAACTTGTTTTTTCAGAAAAAACCGTGCATACGACGCGTCTGGCAGAGGGGCTCGCGCAAGCTGGGAGGCTTTCAAACGCGCGCATGGAACAGTCGATTGCCGTCATTCGAACGTTTGCAGCGCAGATGCGGGCAAACGGCTTCCCCGTTTATGCGTATGCCACCAGCGCCGTGCGCGACGCCCTCAACCGCGACGTGTTTGCGGGCGCTGTTTGCGCGCTCATCGATGGGCGGCTCGACATTCTTTCCGGCGAGCAGGAAGCGCGCTATGCCTTCCATGCAGCAGCCGGCGGGGGCGGCATGCTGGACATTGGCGGCGGCAGCACGCAGATTGCTACGCAGAGCGCCGCGTACAGCTTTCCCATTGGCTGCGTGCGCGCCAGGGACCTCTGCACAGGCGAGTCGCTCCTGCAAATGCAGCGCGTGCTGTATCCGCTTCTCGATGCCTTTGTCGAAGCGCGCAATATGCGTCCAAGCGCCTGGACGGGCGTGGGCGGCAGCATTACAACGCTTGCTGCGCTCGCCGCAGGTTGTACAGAATATGACCGCCGCCTTGTAAACGGATTTCTGCTGGATTCTGAAATGTTGACACCCTTGCTTGTCCGCCTTGAGGCTCTTGGCAAGGCGCGCGCGAGCCTTCCGCTGCTGGCAAAGCGGCACGACGTGATCCTTTATGGCGGCGCAATTTTGCTGTACCTTATGCAGCGGCTCCAGATCAACCGGCTGTGCGTCAGCGATGCGGACGGGTTGGAAGGCTATGCGATGCATCTTTTCGGAGTTGACAACGCCTGTTCGCAGGATATGGAGCAGGCATAATCGATTTTTTCCTTTTCAAGTTCAAGTATTCCAGGGCGCTTCCGGCAAGGCTCAAAAGACGGTTGTCGTGCCAAAAAAGGTGTCGGCTGCCTGTAAAATGCCAAAAGCGACGTACACGCCGCCGCTTTTGACAGATTCTACAGAACTAACCCTCCACGTCCCCGAAGTTCATCTCGGATTTATTCGCAACAACGATGGTCAAATCCAGATATGCGCCTTCGCGGTACACCCGTACGCGCAGTTCCCGGCCAATCTCCATCTTTTCAACGACATCGACCAGGTCGGTCTGCGTTTTGATCGCCTGTCCATTGGCCTCAACGATGATGTCCCCCGCCCTGACCCCGGCATTCGACGCAGGCTTGCCTTTGACCACGCTGGTAACATATGCGCCGACCGGTACGTTTTCCGCCTCAGCCATGGCCTCCGTAATCGTGGATACGACAATACCAATGCCCGGGCGCTCAATGTAACCCTTGGTGATGAGCGCTTCCATGATTTCTTTGACCACGTTGATCGGCATGGCAAACCCGATCCCCTCCGCGCTGACCGGATTCCCAAACGCATCATACCCCGCCAGGATCGTTTTTGCGCTGTTGATGCCGATGACCTGACCCTGCATATTCAGCAGCGGACCGCCGCTGTTTCCGTAGTTGATCGCGGCGTCGGTTTGCAGGTATGTATTGGTGTAGGAATCAATCGTAATCTCACGCGACTTGGCGCTGATGATACCGAATGTCAGCGTATTGGCCAGCCGATCGGCGTCGAGCGGATTGCCGATGGCAAGCACATATTCGCCTACGCGCACCGCTTCCGAATCCCCAAGTTCCAGCGCCGGAAGGCCGGTTTTGTCAATTTTCAGCACGGCGATATCGGTTTCCGCATCGGCGCCGATCACCGCCGCGTCGAGCTCGTCACCATTGTCCATCAGTACGGTTACCTTTTCCGCGCCTTCAATTACATGCGCGTTGGTCAAAATATAACCGTTGCTGGAGATGATGAAACCCGAGCCGCTGCCGTAGACCTGCAGCGACAGCTTGCCGCCCAGCTGTTGCGACGTGTACTGCACCACGCCGACCACGCCTGGCGCAGCCGCGTCAAAGATATCCGGAATTGGGTTGTCCGCTACAAACGGCAGTTCGGGCGCTATGCCGTCAAGCGCCGGCATCTGACGGTCCCGACGCGTTACATGCGGGGTCGTAGCAGGCCCCGGAGTCTGCTGTTCCGCCGGGAGCGAGGCGACAAACGGCGCGGTCGGCGCCGGCGTGGGGATTGCGTTGAGCTCCTCCTGTCCGGTAAACGACGGCCAGAAGAGTCCCACGCACAGCGCGGCGAGCAAAAGCGCGACAATCACGATCACAACCGTGACAAAAACTCCGCCGCCCTTCTCCTCATTTTGCCGCCGATATGGCGCGTCGTAATCATGGTATTGGTGCTGGTCCATTTCTACGTCCTCCGTCCTGTTGCATTCTTTTGGGCGAGGGCGCGCGTTTTAGCGTAAACGTAAACGTGCTGCCCTTCCCCCTTGCGCTCTTGAGCGTAATGGCCTGGCCGTGCTGGTCAATAATGCGTTTTACAATGGACAGGCCAAGGCCGGTACCCGTCTGCGGCGAACGCGTATGCGCCTTTTCCACTTTATAGAAGCGGTCGAACACATGCGGCACATCCTCCTCCGGGATGCCCTGCCCGGAGTCCGCAATGCTGACGTATACCTCGCGCCGCATCGCATAGGTTGCGATGCGAAGCCTGCTGTTATCGGGCGAATACTTAATGGCGTTATCGATGATGTTGCGCAACACCTGCCCGATTTGCGTATTATCCGCCTCTACAAAGTATTGCTCCTGCGCAAACTTGACGTCGACCTCCATGCTTTTTTCATAAATGCGCGCCTCAAAAGTCAAAAGCGTTCTGCGGATAAGCTCGTTGATATCGAATATTTCAAGCTTAAGCGCAGTTTTGCCGGACTCAATGCGCGCAAGGTCAAGCAGGTCGTTCACCATCAACGTCATGCGTCGCGTTTCGGAAAGCACGACTCCAATGTACTTTTCGTAATCCCGCTCGGAGATGGTTCCGTCCTGCATGGCCTCGAGAAACCCCTTCATAGAGGTCAGCGGCGAGCGCAGTTCATGGCTGACGTTGGCTACAAAGCTGCGGCGCGTGGCCTCCAGGTCCTTGAGCTGGTCGGCCATCAGGTTAAAGCTTACGGCCAGCTGGCTGGCCTCCTCCGTGCTGCCCACGGGGATGCGGATATTGTAATCGCCCTTGCTGTACTTTTGCACAATATCGTTGATCTCCATAAACGGCCGCGTCATACGCGTTGTGGTATAGTATACCGCAATGACCGCAATCAGGATCGCAATCAGCGTAACGAGCAGCACTTCGAGGTAGATCATGCTCATTGCGCTGCGCTGTTCGGTCAGATCCACGTGGAAACGCACCGCATAAGACGGTTCACCGTCGCGTTCCACGCTCTTTGTCGCCATAAGCGCATAAAACGACGCGTTCTCCTGCGTATAACGCACGCCGCTTTCATCGAGCCGTGTGGAAGGATACAGCATGCCGTGCAGTTGCTGCGCGCTGACCGGCCGCCCGGCAAGCGCATTCCATTTTGCGCCAGAGGAATACTTTGCAACCGCGCCGCCCGGCTCGTAGATACAGATCAGTCCGTCATAATGCCGCGCAATCAGCGTCAGTTCCGCATCGGTGGCGGTTGCCGCCACAAGCCCGCTTTTCATATTGGCATATAACTGCGCAACCACGGAAAGCTCCCGAGCAAGCGTTTCTTTTTTTTCGCGCATGATATAGCTTTGCAACAAAGCACCAACCGCTACGCCGGAAAGCAAAAGCATTCCAATCGTAACGGCCAGATAAGTCGCGAGCATGCGGGAAAATAAAGTTCTAACCTGATCCTTGCGCTTTTTTTTGCCCATTATTGCTGCTCGAATTTATACCCAACGCCCCATACGGTCTTGAGTTGCCACTCGTGGCGGTCGCCCAGCTTTTCGCGGATACGCTTGACATGCACGTCCACCGTGCGCGAATCGCCGAAGAAGTCAAATCCCCATACCTGTTCGAGCAGTTGTTCACGGGTAAAGACCTTGCCCGCATGCGACGCAAGGAAAAACAGCAGCTCGATCTCCTTGGGCGGCATTTCGAGTTGCCGGCCGTCAAGCACCACGGAATAGTTTTCCAGCGACACGGAAAGCCCAGGCAAAACGATGGTGCGCTCGGGCTCGTCCGGCATACTGCGGCGCAAAACGGCCTTGATGCGCGCAATGAGCTCCTTCGCGTCAAAGGGTTTGGAAATATAATCGTCCGCTCCGAGCTCCAGGCCCTGCACGCGGTCGCTCAGGTCGCCCTTGGCGGTGAGCATGATGACGGGCGTTTCCGCCTCCATGCGGATATCGTGCAAAATCGACCAGCCGTCGCGCCCTGGCAGCATGATATCGAGCACAACGAGAACGGGCCGTACCTCGTGAAACGCCGGCATGGCAAGGTTGCCGTTATCGCAGGTTACAACACGAAACCCGGCTTTTTTCAAATATAATTCGATGATAGCAAGTATATTGCGGTCGTCGTCGATCACCAGGATGGTGTTGTTGTCCATATAGTCTCCTCCGATTTTGCAAGCTATTGCAAAACAGCGTATCATCTTTGGACATAGTATAACACTTTGTTCATATTTTGTCTACAACGCGCCCTGCGGCAGACATTTCCACTCCTGTCAAAATTCGTTTTTATTGTTTCTAAAAAATGACACGTGTTAATCATGCGAATTCATCAAATCCTATGCCTATCATGAAAAAGATGTTTTTTACGATAATTGCATGTATGCTGTTTATAACAGGTTGTGCGCAAAAACCGCCCGCCGACGACATGCGTCTGAAAAAGGACATTGTCATCGATGGCCGCAACGTTTCGACAATGACGGTTGCAGAAGCGCGTACCGCGTTGCAGACGGATGCGCAAAAACGCCTGTCCGCGCAGACGCTGACGCTCGCTTTGCCAAATGAGCGAACGTCCTTTACACCCGCTACCCTGGGCGCAAGGTTTGATATTGAGCGTGCGCTTTGCGAGGCGGCCGCATTGCGCGCGTATGGCGGCAACCGGCGCATCAGCATGCAGTTGACGATAGATGACTCTGAGCTTGACATGGTATTGAACGCATACGCGGAACAAGGCGAACGTCCGGCAAAAGACGCGGCCTATACCGTTGACAACTCATTGGCCACTCCCGTAGTTTACAGCGCCGAACAGACGGGAATACAAATTGACCGCGAGTCGCTCAGAACGACCGTCCGGGAAACGCTGCTTTCCGGCGCCGGGGCAGAGATCAAGGTTCCCTGCCAAACCATCGCGCCCGCCGTGACGCTCGCGGTCATCCATTCGAAAAACGCGTTGGTCGCGCAGTTCTCCACCAGCTTCAGCGGCTCTTCCCACAGCGCGCCCAACCGCGTATATAATATGGAAAAGGCCGCCGCAAGCGTCAACGGCCTGGTTCTGCAACCCGGCGAGACCTTTGACTGCAACGCCATACTTGGCGACCGGACCGGAGAAAACGGCTGGAAGCTCGCGCCCGGCATCCGCAACGGCCGCTATGAGGATGAGTACGGCGGCGGTGTGTGCCAGATCTCAAGCACGCTGTTCAACGCGGTTATGATGGCCGACCTGAACATTGTGGAACGATACCCGCATAGCTGGCCAATGGGCTATGTGGACATCGGACGGGATGCGACCATCAGCACCGGCGGAAAAAACTTCCGGTTTGAAAATAGCAGCGGCGCTCCCCTGACGCTGTATATGCATGTCGACCGGGATGAAAAAACCGTCACCGCCTCCATATATGGAAAACCTCTTGCCAACGGGCAGTACATCGATATTGTATCTGAAAAGACCGGAACGCTCGAAACCGCCGGCGAGGTTGTCATGCTCGACGAAAGCCTGCCGTCGCAAACCCGCAAGGTCGAGCGGGAAGCACGCGACGGCAAAACCTCCGTCACCTATAAGGAATATCGCACAACGGACGGTACCCTGATACGGCGCAAGGTCGTATACGAGGATACCTATCGTGCAATTGACGGATTAACGTATGTATCTACGGACTTATATTATGCCAACAATCCGGAGGAGAATGAGCCGAGCAGCGTCAGCGCCTCCGTCGGCAGCGCGGGCGCCGAAAGCAATGCGGATGAAAATGCTGCGCCGGAAGCCGCGGACAGCGCAGAAAATCAGGCATGACGGCAATTTGAAATGCCGCAAGGCTGTGAAAACAAGGTGACAACGCTTTCTTTCCAATGATCGATGCGGTATAATGGATTCAATCATTCATAAAGGGGTTCTGGCTCTATGCTGATATATGAATCTGTGCCCTTTGCAGCCGCAGCGCCATCTCCGGGAGAGGCGTTTTCAATTGGAAGCATAATTGTCTATTGGCAGGGAATCCTGCTGGCAGCCGCAATTTTGCTTGCGATTTTGCTTACGAGTCTGGAGGCCGGGCGTAAGCGGCTGCCCAGGGATACAACGGCGGATCTCTGCCTGGTCTTAATTCCTTGCGGAATCCTCGGCGCGCGCCTGTGGCACGTACTGGTCAACTATGCGTACTATGCCGGCGATTTTGTCGGCATCCTGCGCTTTTGGGACGGCGGCCTCGCCATCTATGGCGCGGTCGTATTTGCGGCGCTAGGAGTATTCGTCTATGCGCTTAAGATGAAAATCAACCTCTTCCGCCTGCTTGATGCGCTGACACCCGGTCTGATCGCCGCGCTTGCGATCATACTTTGGGGAGATTTCTTCAGCCAGAGCGGATATGGTGCGGAGGTCGTTGACGCCGCACAGATGTGGTTTCCGCTTGCCGTACTGATTGCACAAACGGACACCATCCATTATGCGGTGTTTTTCTATGAATTCCTCTGGTGCGCGCTGACTTTCGGATTCATCTGGTTCTTTGTCCGCAAACGCGAAAGGCGCGACGGAAGCGTGTTTTTATGGGCAACATTGCTTTATTGCGCCGGACACGGTGTTTTTAACGCGCTGCGGGCAGAGCATGCCGCGTTGGCAGGGCCATTCAGTTTGACGCAGGCCGCCTGTGCAGCCGCGGCCCTAGCTGCGGCGCTGCTGTTGATTTGGCAATCCGGAAAGCCGCTGCCTTTTATGAAGGCTTCCATAGAGGCGGAGCGGCAGGACGTTCCGCCGGATACGGCCTGCGCAGCTGCGGAATCATCCGTCCCGGGTGACGCCGACGCACCGGCTTTTGAATCGGATGGCCGGGACGCGCGTCCCGGCGCACAGGGTATAACGGAAAATGGGTTCGCGAACGAAGCTTACGGGGCCGCCCCCCATGCCGCCGAGACCGACCGTCATGATTGAATTCCGGCTGTGGCCCATGGGCCGGCCATCCGTCGCAACGAACAGGCGATGGATGGTTCAACGGTACCTTCGTTGTACAAATACTGAATGAATGCGGGGGAAACAAAATGCGTAATCTTACCATGATGACCGATCTGTATGAGTTGACCATGATGTATGGGTATTTCAAAGAGGGGATGCAGGATAACGAAGCGGTATTCGATCTGTTCTTCCGGCCCAAGGAGGAGATCGTTTATGCGGTGATGGCCGGGCTTGACAGCGTGATTGACTACATCAACAACCTGCACTTTGGCGAGTACGATCTGGCCTACCTGCGCTCGCTGAACCTGTTTGATGAAGATTTTTTAAACTGCCTCGGCATATTCCGGTTTACCGGGGAAATTTACGGCATGCCCGAGGGGACGATTGTGTTTCCATACGAACCTCTGCTGCGGGTTCGCGCGCCCATCATGCAGGCGCAGCTGGTCGAGACGGCGCTGCTGACGCTGGTCAATCATCAGACCCTGATTGCGACGAAAGCCAGCCGCATCTGTTATGCGGCGGACGGCAACTCGGTGCTTGAATTTGGCCTGAGGCGCGCGCAGGGCGCGGACGCGGGCATCTACGGCGCGCGGGCCGCCATCATCGGAGGCTGCAACGCCACAAGTAATGTGCTTACCGGGCAGATGTTCGGCATTCCGGTTTCAGGCACGCACGCACACAGCTGGGTCATGAGCTTTCCAAGCGAGCTGGAGGCTTTCCGCGCCTATGCAAAGATCTTTCCCGACGCGTGCCTGCTGCTTGTGGACACCTATGATACGCTCAAAAGCGGCGTGCCGAATGCAATCAGGGTGTTTGACGAACTGCGCGCGGCGGGGCACGAGCCCGTCGGCATCCGTTTGGACAGCGGCGACCTCGCTTATTTAAGCAAGCAGTCGCGCAAAATGCTTGACGAGGCTGGCTACCCCAATGCGAAGATTTCCGCATCGAGCGATTTGGATGAATATGTCATCCGCGATTTAAAGACGCAGGGCTGCTGTGTCAGCGTTTGGGGCGTGGGTACGCGACTGATCACCAGCGAGGACAATCCTGCGCTCGGCGGCGTATATAAGATGTCCGCAGAGATCGTCAACGGCAAGGTTACGCCGAAAATCAAGCTGTCCGACAATCCGGCCAAGATCACGAACCCCGGCATAAAAAAAGTGTTCCGACTCTATGACCGCGGCGGCATGGCCATCGCAGATTTAATTGCTTTGGCGCATGAGACCATTGACGCAGGTAAGCCGCTGCGGATTTTTGACCCCATCCAGACCTATAAAACCATGACGCTGACGGACTTTGCCGTGCGCGAACTGCTGGTGCCGGTTTTTGTCGACGGCCACCAGGTGTACGAGTCGCCGGATATCAAAGAGATTCAAGAATATGCTAAAACGGAGATTGCTTCCATGTGGGACGAATATCGCAGGCTGCTGATGCCGCATACGTACAAGGTCGACCTGTCCGACGCGCTGTACGACCTTAAAAAACAACTGATTGCCGAAGCTGTTGGAGCGCGCGCATGAACAGGGGCGCGTTGGCTTTGCTCTGTGCGGCGTTGCTGTTGCTTGCGGCAGCCGCGTCAAGTATGGGCTGCGACAACGTAGAGCCCGTTCTGTATGGAACCCCTACGCCCTCCGCCTCACCAACGCCGCTGCCGGATGCGTTCACAGCGGAAATCACAGCCGAGCCCGTTCCGACCGATGCGCTGGGTAAACCGATCGAAGGGGATGCGCATTATTTTTCCTACCTCTCATTTGGCGAGCTGCGTGTTTATGAATATGGCGAAGGAACGTTTCTCGACGGCGTTTGTATCAATGCGTTCCCAGCCGCGCTTGATGGGCGCGTCGATATCGTCTATTACACTGCGGAAGGAAAGCTGTGCGGCTCGGGGACGATCCACAACGCGCTCGGCGCTACGCGGCTTGAATCCGGCATAAACGCCATCTATGCAGAGATCCGTACGGATATCGACGTGCAGATGATGGATTTTGTGCTTGAGGTCAGCCAGCCCTTTTTGCCTGTTGAAGCGGAGGAGGGGGCGGCGTAACGGCAGAATAGCATCGTTTTCCGGCAGGCGGACATAACGACCGCCTGCATTTTTTGGTAATGGAAGCATTTATCATTATTATACCGCGAAAGCGTTCCTTTCTCTGTACGGCGCGCAGGTTCATATGATAAATCGCCCCATTAAAATTAAGAAGGAGGAGAAGTCCCTATGTCAAAGAAGCTACTCGCGCTCCTGCTTGTTCTTGCGTTCGCGCTGTGCGCGTGCGCAGCGCCGGCACAGCCGCAGGATGCGACCGCCGCCGCCACGTCCGCGCCGCTTCCGGAATCGCCCATGCTCGACAAGGACCTGATCGTACTCTACACCAACGACGTACACTGCGGTGTGACCGACGCCATCGGCTATGCCGGTCTGGCTGCCTTCAAGAAAGCCCTGGAGGCCGAGGGCAACGATGTTGTTCTGGTTGACGCAGGCGATGCCGTGCAGGGCGCGCCAATCGGCACGGTCAGCAAGGGCGGCTATATCATCGACGTGATGAACGAAATGGGCTACGATTTGGCAATTCCCGGCAACCATGAGTTTGATTATGACATGAAAGAGTTCTTCAAGCTGGTTGAAAAAGCGGATTTCCCCTATCTTTCCGCCAACTTTGTTGATTTAAGGACAAACGAGCCCGTATTGGACACTTATAAAATTCTCGAGTTTAACGGCGTGAAGATTGCGTTTGTCGGCGTGAGCACGCCCAAAACGATCACCAGTTCCACGCCAATCTATTTTCAGGATGCAAACGGCGAGTTCATCTATGGTTTTTCGCAAGACAGCGACGGTGCGCTCGTCTATGAAACCGTGCAAAGCGCCGTGGATGCCGCGCGCAGCGAAGGCGCGCAGTATGTCGTTGCACTGACGCACCTTGGCATTGGGGCCGAAGTCTCGCCCTGGATGTCTACGGAGCTGATTGCCAATACCAGCGGCATTGACGTGGTTATCGACGGCCATTCCCACAGTGTGGTTGAGTGCGAGCGCGTCAAAAACAAAGCCGGCGAGCGCGTGCTTTTGACACAGGCGGGCACCAAGCTCAACTATATCGGCATGCTGCTCATCAGCAAATCCGGCAATATTTCCACCGGACTGATCGGCGATTACGGCGAAAAAGACCAGGATATGGAGTCCTATATTGCCGGCATTGAAGCGCAGTATGAAGAAACGATGCGGCAGATTGTTGCAAAAAGCACGGTTGAGCTTACCATCACCCAGCCCGATACCGACCCGCCCGTGCGCATTGTGCGCAACGCCGAAACCAACCTTGGCGATTTATGCGCCGACGCGTATCGGTCCATCGGCGGCGCGGATATCGGTTTTATGAACGGCGGCGGTGTGCGCGCAAGCATTCCGGCGGGCGACATCACCTATGAAAGCATTCTTAACGTGCATCCGTTCGGCAATAACCTGTGCGTGGTCGAGGCCACCGGGCAGCAAATTCTGGACGCGCTCGAAATGGGCGCGCGCGTCACGCCGGAGGAGAACGGCGGATTTTTGCAGGTATCTGGCCTGACTTATGAAATTCACACCTATGTGCCGTCGTCCGTCAAGCTTACCGAGGAGGGCATGTTTGAACGCGTGGAGGGCGAATATCGCGTTAAGAACGTACTCGTTGCCGGCGAACCGCTTGATCCGGTCAAAACGTATACGCTTGCCAGCCATGATTATATGCTCAAAAACGGTGGCGACGGCTTCACCATGTTCCAGGGCTGTCCGCTTGTCAAGGATATGGTCATGGTCGACAATCAGATGCTTACTGCGTTCATTACCGAAAATCTTGACGGTGTGATTGGCGAGGAGTATGCCAGCCCATTCGGGCAGGAGCGCATCATCGCCGTGGAGAAAAAGCCCGCCGCATAACTTGCTCCGGACGCAACGGCTAGTTAAAAAACGGTGTTTTGCCGGCAAAAAGCCAAGGAAGGATTCGGAGGGCCTCAGCCTTCCGGAGGTTCGTTCCGGCTCCTCCTGATTTGCCGGCGGAACGGGATCGCCCGGTTTGGGCGGTTCCCCTGTGTCCCGTAACGAAAAAATGCGGGAAGAACCAAATAATCTGTCAAACTCCACGACATGCGCGTGGAGTTTGATACTCTGTGCGTGTTGCCGCCCGGTAGCCCGCAGGGCTTTCGGCAAGGAACGGTTGCCCCGTTAAAAAACAATGTTTTTTGGGCCGCACGAATTGCTCAGCAAGGATAACCGGTTAACGGCCGAATTGCTTGGATGAAAAAGAAACATATCGCCCTCTTTGCGATTGGTTTCAAACGCCCGCGCATCAAAAGGGTACGGCAGGGTATTTGCGCGCCAATAAGCATGCGTCAATTCATCATCTATCCAGCGTCCAATCATTTCAGCGTCGTTTTGCCGATACGGTCGTAGTCTCATTTGCATCTCCTTCGCCGATCACCTTTATAAGCACGCGTTTGTTGCGTTTTCCATCAAATTCATAGTAAAAAATCTGTTCCCAGGTTCCAAAGTCCAGCTTGCCACGCGTAACGGCAACCACAACCTCCCGCCCCATTACGGTACGCTTTAAATGCGCGTCCGCATTGTCCTCATAGCCATTGTGCGCATAGCGGTCATACGGCTTTTCCGGCGCAAGGCCCTCAAGCCACCGTTCAAAATCGGCATGCAGGCCGCTTTCGTCGTCATTGATAAAAACGCTCGCCGTAATGTTCATGGCGTTAACGAGCACGAGCCCTTCCTGAACGCCGCTATCATAGATTGCCTGCTGCACATCATGCGTAATATTGACCAGGCCGCGCCGGTCCGGCAGGCAAAATGTCAATACCTTGCGAAAGCTTTTCATAGCAAATCCTCCGTTCAGACTTTTACATATGGATATCAGTATACCATACGTGCCGGAAGTTGGCGCAAAGAAACCGCTTTCGCATCGGTCGATAGACCTTTGATTGATTCAAAATACGGACGGGTAGTCTGTTTTCACGAAAATACTGCCTGCATTTTTTAAAAATACTTGACAGAGGATGCAATGTTATGTATCATATTTAGCGTTGTAGCGCCCAGTTCGTCTAGTGGCCTAGGACGCCGCCCTCTCACGGCGGTGACAGGGGTTCGACTCCCCTACTGGGTACCAGGCCAAACAAATCCGAACCCAACACCAATCGGTGAGGGGTTCGGATTTGTTGGTATGTTAGCACTTTCTAAAAAAAGGAGGCTGGCAGCATAGGAAAACTGGAAGTAAACGAGGGACGAATCGGGCAGTATGGACGCAAGCTGCTTGCGTATATGAAGAAGTACAACCAAGACTTGTATATGGAATTGCTTTTTTCGGGCGGTTTGGAGGATCGGCTTGCAGCTTGCCAAAGCGCAAGGTGTCACGGAAGTACTGAAAGTCCGCGACCAATGGCATGGGTCGGCCACATACAAAACCCGGTGCCCAGCTATTAATCGCGTCCAATACCTTTCCCGCGCCTTATTTCAATAATTTGAACCAGTTTTTATCATAGTCAATCAGGCCATCGCGCTTCATCCATGACAGTTCTCGGGATAGGGCGCTGCGATTTACGCCGAGATACTCCGCCATAGCATCGCGGTCCATCATGATTTTAAAGGTGGCGGCTCCTTTCTTTTTTGCTTCCACCGTAAGAAATGTCAACACTTTCTCCCGAATACTCGGCTTAATCAGGCAGTCGTTGCGGTCGTGTAGTACCAAGGCCTTTTCCGCAATGCCGTTAAGCAGGTTTTCCACAAGATTCGCATGGCACGGACAATCGCATCGGGTTAAAATATGTCCGATCGGAATGAAGATCGCGTGTGAGGCTTCGTGTGCCCGTACGGAAACCGGGCTTTTTCGATCCTTACTCGCAGCCAGCAAAACGCCGATATAGCTTCCCGGCGAAAGCAGGGTGACAATCACCTGTTTGCCATTCAAATCCGTTTTCATGGAACGCGCGCTTCCGGACAGTAGAATCCCTATATCGCTGACGTGGTCCCCCTCCCAGAGCATGATCTCTCCAGCGCCGTACTTTTTTTGGATAGCTGACAGGCAGGATACGATTGAAGGAATTTCCTTTTTCGCGATTCCCTTGAATAACTGTGATTTTGCCAAAGCATCTGTGTACATGGCGTCCAGCTCTTTCGTTGCGCATGCAACATACTATTTCAACTCATCCTACTATAATCGCTCAATAAAAACAAGCGGAAAGGCAGCCTGAAGGATGAAAAACCAATCCTATGTTCTCTTAATAACGCGGACCGCTGTTTTTGTCGCCCTGCTGATTGTGTTGCAGGCCGCCACCATGCCGCTGGGAAGCACGCTTATTACGGGTTCGGGCGTTAATCTGCTGCTGATCCTTTCCGTTATGCTGTGCGGGCTATCTTCCGGTTTGGCAGTCGCCGTTCTTTCGCCTGTGCTTGCCAAATTCTTTGGGATTGGTCCGCTATGGAGCATTATCCCACTGATTATCCTAGGGAATATCGCCTTGGCGCTCGTGTGGCATTTTATCGGAAACCGATCGGATTTGAAGCGGTCTGCCGCCCATGTGCTCGCTTTAATCGTTGCCGCCCTTGCAAAATTCATGGTTTTATATTTTGGCATTGTCAAGCTGCTTGTACCGCTTCTGCTTCACTTGCCGGAACAACAGGCGGCTGCCATATCTGGCATGTTCTCCGCATCCCAACTGATTACGGCCGCTATCGGCGGCGGGTCGGCCGTCGCTCTATTGCCGCTTTTGCGGCAGGCATTCGCTGCAGGGGAGCGCAGATAAAATGACGCGGCGTTCTCCTGCATCCGTTTCATTTCGACCCTGACCATCAGTCTCATTTTTTGATTTGACCTAATTGTTTTGTCGATATAACTATCAATCAAAAGCATGACCATCCCTTTTTTAATATGAATGGCCATGCTTTATGGCTCGCGTTCCGAATTACAGAAGCGATTGGGTGAGGTGGGTCCAGTCCGCTTTGCCCGGCGGATGAACTTCAGGTCTGTGGCGCTATTTGTGCAAGCGTGCGCCCGATACCACATACATCTCATCATTGGAAATCATAACGTCCACATCGAAATGGTTTTTCAATATGTCGGCAAGCGCCCGTTCGCACATCAAGCCCACAGATACCTTTGCGGCCGAACCGGAATGATGGTTGTCGATGGCGGCCCGGCTCATGCCATGCGCGATGGTCAGGCGGCCTCCACGCGCCAGCTTTTCCGCAAGACAGACGATCAGTCGGGATGGATTGGGAAAATGCGGAAAGGCATTATACACCACACAGCAGTCAAAAGGCGCGCAAAACCCGACTTCCTCGATATCCGCTGCAACCAGGGTGATACGCGGGTCGGCAAACTTGCTTCTTGCGCGTTCAATCATGGCGGGCGAAATGTCAACGCCGGTAATGTTTTTTACATTTCTTGCAAGGTAATCCGGGAACAGCACGCCGGTTCCGCAGGCGACGTCCAGCACCGAAACGCCTTCCTTCACGCCCGCGCAATCCAGAATTTTGTTGATCCTATCATCGTCGCGAATCATTTCCGCGTCCCAGGTGGGTGCGAGTTCGTCAAAAAAGCAGGTTATCGCCTGTTTATTCACGCCGTCCCCTATTCCTTTCCGCTTGATCGTCAGTTGTGATACCGCGCGGGGATGAGCCTGGCTTTCTCCAGCGCAAACACAATGGTCGGAATCAGCGCCAGCTGGATGAGCAGCCCCGGCCAGGCGGTCGCAAAATATCCGGCAACCCACGCGGCCATGCCGTAATTGCCGGGGGCAAAGATCAAGGCCCTTGCAAGGCCTGCAATCACGCGTCCCGCAATCAGCGCCACAATCAGACTGACATACAAATCGGCATAAAGTTTTTTGGTGCGGACAAACTGCATCATCAGGCCCGAAACCGCGCCATAGACGGCCAGCTCGACGAGCATGCCGGGCAGGTACGCCATCGGGGGCATGCCGGTGAACAGGTTGGAAAGCAGCGGGCCGAGCAAGCCGCACAGCAGCCCAAAGGGCCAGCCGCAGATCAGGCCGCACAGCAGCACCGGGATGTGCATGGGCAAAAAGATGCTGCCCGCGTTGGGAATTGAGTGGAACGCCATCGGCAATACCACGCAGAGCGCCACGCAGACCGCGGTAATTATGGATTTTTTAACCGTCGTCATTTTGTTCATAGAAGTCCCTCCTTTTTTATCCATCCGTTTGAACGGACGGATATATTTTAAACATGCAGCAATATTTCCACGACACAGGCGGCGCAGCTGATAAACAGCGCCGCATAATCGCCCGTGCGCAGCGGTTTTGCCGCCTTTCGGACCCGTTTGGCGCCTGAGCGGTAACCGCGCGCTTCCATTGCCAGCGCCAGTTCATCCGCTTTCCGGAACGCTGAAAGAAAGATCGGCACGGCCATCGGCATGATGCTGACGGCTTTTTCAGAAAGCCGCCTGCTCTCAAATCTTGCGCCCCTGGCCGTCTGTGCCTTTTTAATCATATCGGCTTCTTCAAGCAGCGTTGGGATGAACTGAATGGCCACGCTGATAATCATCGCAACATCCTCCACGGGAATATGAAGCAGCCTGAGCGGGCGCATGCCGCGTACCAGGGCGCGCGTCATCTCGATGGGCGCGGTGGTGCCGGTAAGAACGTTTCCAAGCGCCATCAAAAGCGCCACCCTCAAAACCACATTGGCTCCCTGCGCGATCCCCCTTACCGACGGACGGAAGATCCACCATTGCCAGATCGGCTGCTCTCCATCAAAAAACAGCGCGTTCATCAAAAAGATGACGATCAAAAACAGCCACATCCGCCGGATCGAGCTCAGCGCAGTCTTTACGGGCAATCCGGAAAGCGCCACCGCCGCCGCAGTCATCCCTGTGATCACGGCATAACCGGCAACCGTGTCCGAAATAATTACCGCAGCGAGTAGCGTCACGAGGCACAGCAGCTTGATTCCGGCGTTCAGCCGATGCAGTACCGAGTCCCTGGGGATAAACTGGCCGGCAGGAAGCCTGCTCATGCGCCACCCTCCCCAAACGTTTCCATCAGGGCGGAAAGCAGTTCATCATACCGCACGGCATCCTGCCGGATGGGTATGCCGCGCTTTAGCAACGCATCCGCCGCCCGTCTCGGCGCGCTGACGCCCAGGCGCAGTTTATCCATCCGCCGCACGTCCGAAAATACGGCCTTGGTCTCGCCGTCGGCAACAATTCTTCCACGGTCCAGCACAACGATTCGCCTTGCGCATGCGCACAGCGCATCCGCGTTATGAGACGCCATCAGCACCGTAACGCCCTCGCGATTCAACCGCATCACCAGCGCAATAAACGCCTGCCGCCCCAGCGGGTCCAGCCCGGCGATGGGTTCGTCAAACATCAGCACCCGTGGTTTTGCAGCGAGCACGCCCGCAATGGCCACCCGCCGTTTTTCCCCACCTGAAAGCGCCAGTGGGGATTGCGTACGTATCTTTTCAAAGTCAAAACCACATTCCGAAAGCGCCCATTGGACGCGCGATGCAACCTCAGGCTGGGAAAGGTCGCTGTATTTGAGCCCGAAAGCCACGTCCTTCTCCACGGTCGTCTCAAAAAGCTGGTACTCCGGGTATTGAAACACAATTCCAACGGTTTTACGCAGAATTGAACGGTCGTACCGCTTTTCATTGATGTCCGCGCCGTCGAGTAAAATGCGGCCAGCCAAGGGCGTCTCCAGCCCGGCGATGAGCTGAATCAGCGTGGTCTTGCCACAGCCGGTATGCCCCATGAGCCCGACAAACTCGCCATCCCGCATGGTCAGGCAGACCTGATGCAGCGCCTCCACCTCACAGGGCGTGCCGGCCGCGTAGGTGAAGGAGACGTTTTCTATCGCAATTGACATAACGCCTCCGTCAGTTCCTCAATTGTCAGCGGACAGGAAGGGAGTTGAATTCCTTCTTTTTGCAAATCGTAATAGATTCGCACGGGCAACGGCGGCACAAGCCCGGTCGCTTCCATCAGGGCGAGATCGGTCAGCGTCTCCTGCGGCGTGCCCTCGCCAAGCACCCTGCCGTCATGGATGCAATACACGCGGTCGGCGTCAACCGCCTCCTCCACATAATGCGAGATCATGACAATGGTCTTGCCCGCGTCCCTGTGCAGCCTGTTGATGATACCAAGCACCTCCCGCCGGCCCTCCGGGTCCAGCATGGCGGTGGCTTCGTCAAAAACCAGAATGTCCGGCTCCATGACCAGCACGCCCGCCAGCGCGATGCGCTGCTTCTGTCCGCCGGAAAGCATGTGGGTGGAGCGCTTTTCATACCCGTCCATGTCCGCCATGGCGAGCGCGTTGTGGATTTTCCCGGGAATCTGCGCTTCCGGAACGTCGTAATTTTCAAGGCCGAAGGCAAGGTCCTCCTCCACGACGGAAGAAACAAACTGGTTGTCCGGGTTCTGGAAAACCATGCCGCAGCGGCGGCGCAGTTCATAGGTGTTCCTTACATCCCGCACATCCAGTCCGGCGACTTCCAGCATTCCTTCCTGCAAGGGAAGCAACGCGTTGAAATGCTTCACCAGCGTACTTTTTCCGCATCCGTTATGACCAAGAATGGCAACGAATTCCCCCGCCCCGACGCTGATGGAAACGTCCGTAAGAGCGAGGGCGGAATCGCCCTCATACTCATAGGAAAAACGGATGCCGTTGCCCTTGATTGCCTGCTCCATCCTTACCTTCCCTGTTCCTAAACAAAGGCCGCAGTCACAGTTTGAAACCGCGGCCCCTGCCCGAGTAAAACCCGGAGTGTATGACTGATCTTCGGATATTTTATCAGCGCTGATTTTTCGACGCAATGCCCCAAGGGGGGATGCGAACAGGTACGGGAATATGTTAAAATACCCATACATCCAAAAATGAGGTTATAACATGCTTTCTTTCGATGAAAAATGGTCTGGCCGCCGCATGCATCATGATGAAACGGCACATGGCGGCCCTATGACGGATATGCCGGAACATGGCCACGCGCACGGCGGCCGCCCTCATGTCCATACGAACACAAAAGCTGTGCTGGACCGGCTTTCCCGCGCCATTGGGCATCTCAACGGCGTCCGTGCGATGGTCGAGGAGGGACGCGATTGCTCGGAGGTGCTCATTCAGCTGGCCGCCGTCCGCTCTGCGCTCAACGGTACTTGCCGCGTCATATTGCAGGATCATCTGGAGCACTGCATTGTAGACGCAATTGAAACGGGCGACACCGAAACCATCGAAGAGATGAACAAGGCGATTGCGCTGTTGCTCAAATAGCGCGCCCCTCCTATGCCCCATGCCATGTCTGCGTTGCGTAAACATGCGCGCATGCCTGTTTTATGCTTCTTCCGACGGCCTCCGTCGAGCCTATGGGGTGAACTGCTGAAACAATACGCTGGGCGTTGATCCTGCGGACCCGTTTGAACCTCGCTTCCATTTTAGGAGGCAAAGCCCGCCGAAGCCGGATGGAAGGCCGAGGGCAGCGGCCCTCCGGAGGTTTGTTCCGGTTCCGCCTGATTTGCCGGTGGAACGGATCGCCCGGGTTGGACGGTTTCCCTGTGCATGTTACAGCCCGGAACCCCGCAGGGTGAAAGGCAGCATGCGGTTGTCCCCGTCAAAAAACATAGTTTTTTGACGGCCTAAGGCCATCCATTTTTTCGGATGGCCTAAAATGTATGTGCGGTTGGTTTTAAGCTATCTGCCCTGTTTGGCTTCGCGGCGCTTCCTGGCTCTGATATTCCGTTTGCGTTTAATGATGTTTGGCAGGGCGGTAATCAGCAGCTTTTCAATCGGCACGATCTTTGCGTCAAAACGCTTTTCAAGCGTGATCGCTTCAAACTTGCACTTGGTGGTGCACAGGCCGCAGCCAAGGCAGATATCCTGATTGACGATCGCGGCGCCGCAGCCAAGGCAACGCTCGGTCTCTTTTTTCATTTGCTCCTCGGTGAACGTCCGGCGCGGATCGCGGAAGGATTTGCCGCCTTCCTGCGTGTGCCCGATCCTCTGGCGCGGCATAGTGTCAAAGCCCTCCATCGTCAGATTTTCCTTATCCAGCGCTTTGTAGACGCGCCGGTCGCGCCCGATGGTCAGGCTCTGCCCCGGCCAAACAAAACGGTGCATGGAAATGGCCGCCTGCTTGCCCGCCGCAATCGCGTCGATGGCAAACTTGGGGCCGGTATACACATCGCCGCCCACAAATACATCCGGTTCGCCCGTCTGATAGGTCAGTTCATCGGCCACGGCGGTACCGTTGCGGTTGCACGCAACCTTTGTCCCATCGACAAGCGCTCCCCATTCCACTGCCTGGCCAATCGACAGCAGCACGTTTTCCGCCTCCACGGTTATGGTTTCGTCCTCATTGTACCTGGGGTTAAATCGCTCCTCTCCATCAAAGACGGACACACATTTTGTAAACTCCACCCCTACGGCCCGGCCGTCCTGAACCAGAATGCGTTTGGGACCCCAGCCATTTTGGATCGCAATGCCCTCTCCGGTCGCTTCCTCGATCTCCTCCGGCAACGCCGGCATCTCCCGCTCGCTCTCCAGGCAATACATGGAGACCGGACCATCTCCCTGACGGACGGCCGCGCGCGCCACGTCCACAGCCACATTCCCGCCGCCGATGACCACGGTTTTCCCGGTAAGCCTGACATCCTTGCCCAGATTCATGTCCTTGAGAAACGCCACGCCGGTGACGACGCCCTGCGCATCCTCGCCCTCGATGCCGAGCCTGCGTCCCGCCTGCGCACCGATGGCCAGATAGAACGCCTCAAACCCCTGCTTACGCAGCGCATCCAGGGTAACGCCCTTACCAACCTCAATGCCCGTGCAAAATTCCACGCCCAGCTCGCGCAGAACGTCGATTTCAGCCTCCACAACATTCTTTTCCAGACGGAATGAGGGAATGCCCAGCGTGAGCATGCCGCCAAGCTTTTCCTCCTTCTCAAACACCGTTACATGATAGCCGTCTACCGCAAGGTAATATGCACAGGAAAGGCCTGCGGGCCCGGCGCCGATGACGGCCATCTTTCTGCCGTAATCATGCGCTTTCTTCGGGATGAAACGCACGTTGCCGTTCAGCTCCTGATCGGCAATGAACTTTTTGATTTCATCGATGGCAATGGGTTCGTCCAGATCGCCCCGTGTGCATTCGGACTCACAGCCATGCGGGCAGATGCGCCCGCAAACCGCGGGGAACGGGTTCTCTTTTTTGATGAGCTCCAGTGCGTCGGTATAGCGTCCCTGCGCGGCCAGCCGGATGTATCCCTGCACCGCAATGTGCGCCGGGCAGGCGGTCTTGCAGGGCGAGGTGCCGGTCGGCACGACGTTTTCCTTGCTGTCACGGTAATTGGGATTCCACCTGTCCTCTCCCCAATCGTGGTCGTCTGGCAAAATCGTCTTTTCCGCTTCGATGGGCACTCTGGTACAGAGCTGCTGGCCGAGCTTGGCCGCGTTTGCGGGGCAATTTTCCACACACTGGCCGCAGGCCACGCACTTTTCCTTGTCCACCTTGGCGACAAAGTTGGAACGAGACATATTGGGCGTATTGAAATACTGCGAGGTGCGTAACGCAAAGCATGAGCAGCGGCAGCAGTTACAGATGCCGAAGATGCTGTCCGGCCCGTCGATGTTGGTGATTTGGTGCATCAGGCCGTTTTCCTCCGCCTTTTTCAGGATTTCCAGCACCTCCTCGTAGGAGACGGGACGGCCCTTTCCGGTTTTGATCTGATATTCCGCATAGTCGCCCACGCCAATGCACATATCCTTTTCCAAATGGCCGCAGCCTTCCCCCAGCAGACGGCGCGAAACGCGGCAGGAGCAGCTGCCCACGCTGAACCTGTCGTATTTTTTCAGCCAGCTGGACAGCTCCTCGTAGGAAGCCGTTTTTGTTCCGGAAGGGATGGCGGCTTCAATGGGAATGACGTGCATCCCCGTGCCCGCGCCGCCCATTGGAACCAGATGCGCGCGGGGCGCGACCGGAACCCACGAAAGCCGCTCAAACGCACGCGCAATCTCCGGATGCGCTTCAGCCTGCTTGATGTTCATGACCATGTTTTCCATGATGCCCGGCACAAAGATCGGCAGCCAATACATCGTTTTGCCGTCCACCATGTGCGTTTCCAGAACGCCGATATCGCATAACTCATCCACAAGCTCCTGCGTTCGCTCCAGCGTCTTGCCGGATTTTTTTGCCAGCGTTTCGAGCGGCGTGGGGGTGCGACGTTTCATGCATATGGCAACCTCCGCCTGCTCGTCGGTCACGACGCATGCCATACCGTAGTATTCGGGGTCTTCCTCGGTATACTGTTTTTTAGAGTTGGTTACAATCTGCGCCAACCGGACGATCTTCTCTCTTGCAGCCATAGATTCCTCCCGCGATCATTCATTTTTAGACAGGATGCGCCGTGGTCTTACCACGATACTGCAAGTGTATATCATGCCGGGAATAAAAGTCAATCTTTCCCTTGAAATTTTGAGCGGATTATCATAAGATAGCACTGTGGTCATCGTGGTCAGACCAGAATTTTTGAGGAGGCGACGCTATGCGGTTTAATGTAATCACCGCCCCAACGGTTCAGAATCTGTTTGTCGAACGGATTGAGATGCTGATTCTCTCCGGCAGGCTGTCGCCGGGCGAACGCCTGCCATCGGAACGCGAGCTTGCCGAGGAGATGAAGGTTTCTAAAACCGTCGTCCACGCCGGGCTTAAGGAACTGGAACGGATGGGCTTTGTCGAGGTAAATGCGCGGCAGGGTACGTTTGTGAGCAATTACGCCGAAACCGGCAATTTTGAGACATTGGAGGCCATTCTTAAATTCAACGGCGGCAAGCTGGATTTTCAAAACGTCAAATCCATTCTGGAAATGCGTCTGGCTGTAGAGGGTCAGGCATGCCGCCTGTTTGCAAAGGTCCGCAGCGACAGCGATATTGCTGAGCTCCGCGCCAAAATCGCATATCTGCGCAGGATGACGGCGGATAGTTCACACTTTGACCGTACAAAAATGGCGGAGCTGCTGTATCAGTTCCATCACTTTATCTGCCTGCGCAGCGGAAACACCATCTTTCCGCTGATTATGAATGCATTTCAAACCGTAGGCGTGGTATTCTGGGAAAATTCCGTTCGCATCTACGGCGTGGAAGAGAGCCTCTCCATACTCGGCCATCTGACCGACCTGCTGGAAGCGCGTGACGCGGACCGTGCTGTTTCCTATCTTGCCGGCTACTTTGACGATTATCTGCGGCATGTATAGCGACGTCCGTCATATCCCCTCCTCCGGCCGTTCAGCCGTATGCGGTCCGGCGGCGGAATCTCGTCATTAAGCGCCTTCCCAGGCATCACGGCTCAAAGGGCGGTTGAATGGTTGCACGATTCGAAAAAATCGGCTATGATAGCCCATATAGCAGCGTCAGCTGCTTTCGGAAAGGCGAATTATCATAACATGCTATCTATCATCATTCCAGCGTTCAACGAGGCTGACAATATCCGGCCTGTGTCGGAGGCACTCGGCAGGGTACTCGGTGAGGCCGTCATCGAATATGAGACGATTTTTGTGGACGACGGCAGCAGGGACGACACATTTCAAAATATTGTAGCTGTGGCCGGAGAAAACGCGCGCGTGCGCGGGCTGAGCTTTTCACGCAACTTTGGCAAGGAAGCGGCAATTTTTGCCGGCCTCGCGGCTGCAAAGGGCGATTGTTGCGCCGTGATGGACAGCGATTTGCAGCATCCGCCGGAGGCGCTTGTGGAGATGTATGCGCTTTGGCAAGCGGGGTATGAAATCGTTGAGGGTGTGAAGGCTGTTCGCGCGGACGAACACGCCGCAACCGGCATTTTTGCCAGATTGTTTTATAAAATCATCTGTAAGCTGACAGGTTTTGAAATGGGTGCATCGTCGGATTACAAGCTGCTTGACCGCAAGGTGGTCGATATTTTACTCAACCTGCCGGAGCGCAGCACATTTTTCCGTGGGCTCACCTACTGGACGGGGTTTTGCATGGCAGAGGCAACATACCAAGTGGCTCCGCGTCTGCATGGCAAAAGCAAATGGAGCTTCACCGGACTGATCCGGTACGCCTTCGCCAATATCACAAACTTCTCCTCTGCGCCGCTCTCCATCATCACTGGCACGGGCATCGTCATGTGCGTTGTCGGCATCGTTTTGATGATTCAGACGCTCGTGCGCTATTTAAGCCACTCCGCCGTAGAGGGATTCACCACCGTGATCCTGCTGCAGCTGATCACCGTCGGACTGATCCTCATGGCTTTGGGCGTCATCGGCCACTATATTGCAAAGATTTATGACGAGATCAAGGGCCGTCCGCGTTACATCATCCGCAAGACCACGGACGAGGGTTAACCCGCGGCGCGGACAGCCCGCCGGGTACATTCATAATTGCTAAGAAACCATATCCGGCAGAGCCTGAAGGGGCAGTATTTTTCCTCATCGTTACTGCCCCGCACGGTATAAACGCCGGGGGAGTGCCCGAGCCGTATGCGGACTGCGCCATAGGCCGGCCGCCCGTTGCAATCACAAGCTTCGCCCGGCGCATCAGTGCCTTGGTCAGCGGTATGCCAGGCTTTTCGATGCATTAAAGGATGGATGATGATGCGGGCGTTGCCGGCGCCCAGCGGCTGGGATCCCTTCACGTATTCCTGATCGCGGACCTTCATGGTCTCCGCGCGCACAACCGCGACCGCTTTGACGAGTATCTGAAGAAGGAACACTGATCCTCCGCGTACACAAAGAAGTGATTAAACCGGACAGTCTGCGCCTACTCCCCCTGCGTGCGGTCCGACAGCGCTCTGACAAACCGCCTTGTGATGGCGTTCGGCGCGGTAATGGCTGAGCCGATGGTCAGCATGTCCGCGCCCTCAGCGAACGCGCGCGCAGCCTGATCCCGTTCCCAGAAGCGTCCTTCTGCGTTGACCGGGATCCGCACGGACTTTTTCAGCGCGGCAATCAATGTGTAATCCGGATCAGTCTCGGGAACCTCCCCGGTGGCGCGGTATTCCGCCAGCAGCTTCACATAATCCCCATGCTTGGCCCGGATGCTTGCAAGCGTATAGCCGGAAAGTGTGGTTGATACAATGTCCGCGCCAAGCCTTTCCGCCATAACGCCCTCCTCCAGGGTGGAGATATCCGCCAGAATAGGAGTTCCGGGATAGGCGTTTTTTATTGCCTCCACCATACGTCCGATCGTGCCGTAGCTGCGGTTTCTGGGCGTAAAATCCATGCCCAGTATGTCGCAGCCCGCTTGAATGATCTCCGCCGCCGCATCGAAGCTCGGCGTGATATATACCCGGTCGGGCATCATGGGCTTGCCCGGTTCGATCACTTTATTGACCCCGATCACCGGCAATGCGCAGGCTGTCTTAACGGCGCGGATGTTTTCCGCCCAGCAGGCGCGGATACCGCCTGCACCGCCCTGTTCGGCGGCCTGCGCCATGAGAGCCATACAGTGTGTATCGCAAAGCGGCGACGGCTCAAATGCCTGACAGGAAACGATCAGCTTTCCACAAAGGGATTGTACGACCCGTTTCATACGATCACCCGATATAGAACAGCTTTGTTACAAGTCCGGCGATTGCCAGCACGAAATAGATGAGGAACATCCAGCCAAGCGCAATTTTTTTCTTCCTCATCAGCCAGAAGGTGGCCAGCGCAAAGATCAGCGTCAGCAACCCGGGGAACAGACCGTTGAACACGGTATTCATATTGATGGTCATGTCCCCGCGGGTAAATACCCAGGCGGTTTGCAGATCGACCGTTGTGGATGTAATTGCGCCCATAACCACCAGCCCGACGATGCGCAACGCTGTGGTGACGCGTTCTTTCTGTCCGCCGCCGAGTACCTGCTGCACAGAGCTCATGCCCGTTTGATAGCCGCGCTGAAAAAGCAGCCAGGTCAGCGGGTACATGATTGCCAGGTGCGCTACGATATAGAATACAGGGCCGGCAACACTGCCGGTTTCGCCCGTAAGCCCCAGCGCCACGCCAAGCAGAATCGGAATCAGGGTGCCGACATAGAGCGAATCGCCGATACCGGCAAACGGCCCCATCATGGCGGCTTTGACACCGGTAATCATATCATCCGGAACGCCGGCGCCCATAGCGTTTTCCTCCTCCATGCCCAGCACAATGCCCGGCACAATGCAGCCCCCGTACGGCTCGGTGTTGAAGAAGGGGGTATGTCGTTTCAGCAACGCCTTCTGCTTCTCCAAATCGCATGGGTACAGCTTTTCCCGAACGATTCCAAGCATGCGCACAATGGCCGGCGCCTCCATGCGCTCCATGTTTTGCACAGAGAGATTCCAAAGCATCCAGTTCCAGTAACAACGGCGCACATCCTTTGGGGAAAGCAGCCGCTCCTTTCGTTCCAACGTTGCTCCGGTTTCCAACACGGGCTGTGCAGAAGCGGGGGAATAGCGAATATCCATAAAGGCCAGCAGAGATGCGACGGCAAGCACGGGCAGAATGGGCAGATTCAGCGCAGCGCTGAGAATAAAGCCCAGAACGTAATACAGCAGATCGGCCGGTTTTTTTACCAGGTAGCACAGCAGAATGGAAAAACCGACGAGCGGCAGGAGCGTGCCAAACATGCCGAAAATACCGATGACTGCGACGGGCAGCGACCCGGCAACCTTTGTCGTAAAATCCCGCCCAAAATAGCAGGCGAGAAAAATCGGTACGAAGCGTGCAAGAAAATTCGTTATCTGCCCGGTAACCGGAACCCTGCACGCACGATCCAGCCTGCCGGCGTCAATATCCTGGTCCATGCGGTGCACGAACAGGCAGTTGATTGTGACCACCAGCAATACAAGAAGCACGCCGAGGAAACTCAGCACCACCGACATGGATACGGCAAATGTCGTGTCCAGTCCGCTGATCATGGCCAGCGGGATGCCGATATAGGCGGCGAGGTTTACATCGCCCGGCATGGAACCGCCCGGTGTAATAAGCCCGATAAACACAGCCTGCACTGCGGCGCCCATTAAGATGCCGGTCGGCACATCGCCCAGAACCAGACCGACGATAAATCCCGCTACCAGCGGCCGTCCCATCGTATACCAGCCGCCGAGCGCAAGCCACGGTGAATAAATGCTGGAAAGATATCCGCATATTGCAATGAACAGCGCCTGCCACCAAGTCATGCCGTTTCCCTCCACAACGAAAACCTTCAGCTAAATCTGTCTTGAATTTCCGCCCACTCCACGGCTTTCTGGCTGATTACCTGATTAAAGTAGACGCGGATTCCCTTTTTCGTGAGCGCTTTTACCGCGTCTGCCTCGGCCCTGGCCAGGTAGGCATACATGGTTGCCTTTATCGCGCCGGGTCGATTGCTCATGGGACCGATGTTCAGATCGTTCTTCAGGCCGCCGACCTGCCCGTACAGAGCAAGCGCGGTTTCGGGCGAGCGCATGAGCAGCAAAACGTTTTCCGCGCTTTCCTGCAGCGCAGGAATCCGCCCCGCCGCTTCCTGCGCCGAAAAAATTTCCGTCCGTATCCCGTCCGGCGCCGCCAGCAGGAACACGTTTTTGAGCAGGACGTTGGACGCAACAAAGTCGTCCGCCACAACGATATGACTGATTCTGAAATCCGAGATCATCCGTACGACGCACTGGCCGTGAATCAATCTGTCGTCACAGCGCACCAGACAAATCATGCTCATTCTCTCCCCGGATGCATTGCCGTGCCCTTGTCAATCAGGCGCATCTGCTCCCTTCCCTGGCTGCAGAGCCGGGCGGCCAGTTCCGGCAGGGGTTCCCCGCTGTCCCGGGACAGCATTGCTTCGGTCAGAATCGCCAGATTCGCGCCGGTGATCACCAGCGTTTCCGTCGATTCGGCGCACATCACGGCCGATGCCGCATTGGC
Organism: uncultured Oscillospiraceae bacterium; assembly: GCA_964447605.1. Lineage (GTDB taxonomy): Bacteria > Bacillota > Clostridia > Christensenellales > CAG-138 > CAYUTA01. The sequence goes on from CAYUTA010000015.1 coordinate 32,687, forward strand.
GGGCGACGCGCCAAACAGATCCGTCAGCATCAGCGCCTGATCAGCTCCGCTGATTTCGATCGCTTCGGCGATGCGCTTCATCAACAAAACAAGAGAGTCCCCTTCGAAAAAGCCGATGGCATAAACGCCGTCCGTTTCCCCAACAATCATCTGCGCGGCGGAAACCAGTCCTTCGGCAAGGTCTGCGTGACAACAGACAATAATCAAGGTCATGGGATAGGCGCCGCCCTTTCTTATTTAATCATGATGTCGAGTGTATAGTTTCTGCCGTGATACAACGCATCCGTAACGGCGATAGGCCGCTGAATGTGATCGTAATCAACGCCATGCATACTCAGCGCGATTCCGCTGTTTTTGCCGAACAGCAGCTTTGCGTCTCCGCCGGTTACCGCCACGGCGTTGAGCTTTTGGTGGGAATACCCCGCTTCCAGGCCGTATTCCGACCGGAGCATCTCATACAGGGAATGAACTGAAAAATCATACTCCGCAAGCTTTGGGAACCGGGTCAGAGAAAGCCACACGCGCTCAATGGCGACCGGCGCATAGTCCGCCATGCGAAGGCGCTCCAGATAGAGCATCCTTTCATCCTCCGGCAGCCTGAGCTCTTCAAGGACTTTGCGTGGAGCGGTCCTTTCCTCCGAGAGCAGCATGCGGCTTGTCGGCCGAATGCCCAGCGCGCGCATGTTCTGTGAAAAGCCCTGGCGCTGGTAGGTCTTTTGCAGGTCGATATGCGACACAAACGTGCCTTTTCCGTTTACCCGATACAGTTCGCCCTGCTGAACGAGTTCGTCGATTGCCCGCCGCACCGTCATACGCGTGGTGTGAAACATACGGCAGTATTCCGGCTCCGAAGGGATCATGCCGCCCCGGCGATACCTGCCGTCGGCAATATGCCCCATGATTTCATTTTGAATTTGCTTGAATATGGGTCGTTTGTCGTTCATATGGCACCCTAATACAATATAATACAATAAATCCTGTATATACAGCCTATGGACATTTTAACATATATCTGCTATATTGCAAGAGGGAAATAACCAATAACCATCTGTTTCGAGGCTATTATGCTCAGACAACTGCTTACAAAAGATCACATCATTTGTCTGCCGTCTGCGGCGGACTGGGAAAGCGCCGTCCGGCTTGCGACCAGGCCGCTGTTGTCCTCGGGCGCGGTGTCGGAAGCCTATGTGGACGCCATGGTGCGCTCAGTGCGCGAAAACGGCGCATATATCGTCGTGGATGACGGGCTTGCCCTGCCGCATGCACGGCCGGAGGACGGCGCTGCCGCGCTGGGTTTGTCCATGCTGATTCTGCAAAAGCCCGTGGATATGCTTGGAGAATCTGTTTCGGTGTTGGTCGCGCTTTCGGCAGTGGACGACGCTTCGCATATCGACGCCATGCGGGACCTGGCGGAGCTCGTTTGGAACGGATGCAATGCAAAAACGCTTGCCGCCGCAAAATCGCCCGAGGAAGCGGCGGCGCTGATCAACCGATATGCCGGGGAGGGGTTATGAAATTTATAGCGGTATGTAGCTTTGGCGTGGGCTCGTCCATGATTCTCCGGTTATCCCTTGAGAAGGCGATCCGGAAGCTTGGCATCAACGCGGAAGCCGAAAATATTGATCTGTCCGGCGCAAGGGGCGTTTCCTGCGACGCGGCGTTCACATCGCCCCAGATCTGCGAAGAGTTGAAGGGCGCCTGGAGGATGCCGGTTTACGGGATCAGACGATATATGGACGTGGCTGAGGTAACAGCGGCGGTTCAGCAGTTTTTGCAGGAACATCAGATGGAGGGGGAATAAAAACCATGCAGGCGGCGCTTCATTTTATTATTGAAAACCTTTTTAAAAACACGCCCGTCCTGATGGCGCTGATTGTTGCGCTGGGTCTCGTTCTAATGCGCAGGCGCTGGGACGACGTGCTCAAAGGCGCTTTTCTTGCAGCCATCGGCATGACGATCATCAACCTTTCGGTGCGTATCCTTCTGACTGCCGTTGTGCCCGAATCGGAGCTTACCGGCATCGCCGCAGACGGCGGCGCGCAGGCTGCCGGCGATGCGCGCTTTCTTGACAACTACGGCGGGCAGGTGGGCATCGCCATGTTTCTCGGTATGATTGTGCATCTGCTCATTGCACGGTTTACCAGGGTTAAAACCGTGTTCCTGACAGGGCACATGCTGTTCTGGTTCCCCTTTTTGTTTGTAGCGGCCGGTGTGGAAGGCGGCCTTTCCGGCGCGCCGTTGATCATTAGCGCCGCTGTCTTCTCCGCAGTCTACTGGTCCGTCATGCCCTGGGTTTTGCGCAGGTATGTGTTTGCCGTTATCGGAGATGAATCGTTTACACTGGGCCATCCTTCCGGCATACTGGCGCTCATTGCCGGCGCGGTGGCAAAGAAGGTGGGCAACAAGGAAAAATCCACCGAGGAGCTCCGGCTTTCCAAGCGGCTGTCCTTCTTCCGTGAAATCGGCATCACAGGCGGCCTCGTAATCTTTATGCTTTATCTTATCGTCGGACTGGTTTACCGGACGCAGCTTTTGGCCATGGGAAAGAGCGTGTTGTTCTACGCGCTGGGGAAGGGCCTGACGTTCGGCGCGGGCCTGACGTTCCTGCTGACCGGCGTGCGAATGCTCATTGGGCAGATCGTGCCTGCTTTCGAGGGCATTTCCTCAAAGCTTGTCAAGGGCGCGCTGCCTGCCTATGATGCGCCGATTTTGTTCAATTACCGGCCCAATGCCGCCATCATCGGCTTCCTGGTTTCGCTTGTGGCGTCCTCCGTGGTGCTGGTGATCTGCAACATATTCAATGTCTTTAGCATTGTGCTGATCCCTCTGATTGTGACCTGTTTTTTTGAATGCGGCGCGGCGGCGGTGATCGCGGAAGGTCAGGGCGGGCTGCGCGGTGCAATTATCGGCACGGCGGTTGCTTCGGTCGTCATGGTCGGCCTAGTCGGCGTGTCCGCCATGCTCTTTAAGAACACCGTCCAGTATTGGATGCTGCTGTCCGGCGGCAATGACTTCTCGCTCTTTGGCTCCATTGCGCTGTGGCTCGACAAGCTGCTTGCCGCAATATTCTGATTTTACAGGAGAATCTTATGAGTTGTGAACGTTACTTTGATCAAATCGACGCCCTGATGGAGCGTGTTCGAAAAAATGATCTTGACAGCATCCATGCCGCAGCAGAACTGGTGGCGCAGACCATTATGAGCGGCTCCATTGTTCAGGCGTTCGGCTGCGGCCATTCCAGAGCCGCGGCCATGGAAATCAGCATGCGGGCAGGCGGACTCGTGCCGGTAAAACTGGTGGACGAGCCGTCCTGCGGACGCTATGAAAAGATACCGGGCGCGGGCACAAAATTTATTTCAGAATATGATGCGCGCCCAGGCGACCTGTTCATCATCGTATCCAACTCCGGCGTAAACCCCATGCCGCTTGAGATAGCCGCATATGTAAAGAATCTGGGCTGCAAGGTGATTGCGCTGACCGCCGTGGAGGTTTCTTCAAAGGATGCGGCCCAAACACCTGAGGGCAAGCGACTGTTCGAGTTGGCGGATGTTACGTTGGATCTGCACAGCTGTTACGGCGATGCGGCCATCGAGGTGGCGGGCGTGCCGACAAAGATCTGCGGCACTTCCTCGGTCATGTCGGACATTCTTCTCAACGGCGTAATGCTGGAAGCAGTCGAAATCATGGTGGAAAAGGGGTTCGAGCCCCCAGTGCTGCGCAGCGGCAATCTGGAAGGCGGCGAGGATTATGGCCGCAGGCTCATTATGCGCTACTACGATCGTCTGCTGCGCAATCACACCTACTATATCTGAGGGGGCTTCAGCCATGGCCTGTATCCTGACTGCAAAAAAGCTGCTGCTGCCCTGTGAGGAACTATCAAACGGCGCCGTTGCCGTTTCCGGCGGCCGCATTCTGGAGGTTGGCGCACTTGGTTGGCTCAAACGACTGAACCTGCCTGTCAGGGATTACAAAGACGCAATTATCAGCCCGGGATTTTTTGATATGCACACCCACGGGTGCATGGGGCGCGTCACGGAAGAGTCCGCCGACGCGGTCACGGCACTGAGCCGCTATCTTGTTACGACCGGCACAACCTCCTTTTTGGCCACCGCTATGACAAAGCGGGGACTTATCCATGCCGAAACCGCCCTTGCCGGGCAGACGGGCGCTCCGGCCAGGGCCGCGAAAATTCAGGGCGTCTACATGGAAGGACCGTTCCTTTCCCCGCGTAAGCTGGCAGGGGCGGAAGGATCGGACAAGGACCTCGTCGAACCCTCCTTAAACGCGCTGGATGAGCTGCTCGCTCTCTCCAGCCATGTGCGCATAATGGGGCTTGGCATCGGGCTGCCGGGAGCCGATGCGCTCATGGAGCGTCTGCATAAAAATGGAATCTTGGTTTCCGCGGCACATACGCATGCGGAATATGCAGACGTTCTTGCTGCAAAAGCACACGGACTTACGCACGTTACACACCTGTATAACGTCATGAGCGGCCTGCACCATCGCCGACCGGGCGTGGTGGGCGCGGCTCTGTCGGACGACTCCATTACAACGGAACTGATCTGTGACGGCGCGCATGTCCACCCCGCCGCTATCGACATTGCCATTCGGGCAAAAACCGCCGACCGCATCGCCATGATTACCGACCTGACGCTGGGCGGCCTGCCGGACGGCGACTATGACAACGGTGCCCTGCAAATCGAGGTGCGGGATCGTATTGCTCGCTTCAAAGGCGCCGCCCCCGATGCGGATCATGCCATTGCCGGCAGCACCCGGCCTATGCTCTTTGGCATACGAACGGTCTGTGGGTGCGGCCATAAGCTGTGCGATGCGGTTCGCATGGCTTCCTTAACGCCGGCGCGCATCGTTGGACTTGCCGGCGAGATCGGCTCGCTGGAGGCTGGAAAAGCAGCGGATATCACGGTGTTCAGCGCAGATTTTGCGCCGATCATGACCATGATAAACGGCGAGATACTTTTTGAAAGGACCTGACGAAACGAATGGAACGAATAATGGTTGCCATCGTAAACCCCTCCGGCCTGCACGCGCGTCCCGCATCGGAATTCGTACGCGCGGCCAAGGCCTTTTCAAGCCAAATTACCCTGGCAAAAATCGGAGACGAAACTGCGCGGACGTTCAACGCAAAATCCATGCTGCAGCTTCTCGCGGGCGGCTTTATGCAGGGCGTGCAGGTGGAGTTGCGTGCCGAAGGCACAGACGAGACCGAGGCCATACAATCCCTTGCAAAACTGATCGAATCCGGCTTCGGTGAATAAGCCATGAAGCAGTCTGGCATGAAAATCCTGCGCGGCGGACGCGTGGCTTCCGGCGGGATCGCCATTGGCAGCGCTTATGTCGTTGCGCCCTTTGACGACACGCCGTCCGCCGTTATCATAAAGCCTGAGGACGCGGAGCGCGAATTGCTCCGTTTTGACCACGCCGTCAAGCGCGCCCTTGCACAGCTGGAGCCGCTTGCCCGGAACGACGATGTGTTTGCCGCGCATATGGAACTGGTCTCCGACCCGGAGTTGCGAGACGGCGTAGCCGGACGCATCCGAACCGGCTGCCGGAACGCGGAAGCCGCCCTGTGCGAGACCATCGGGGAATACACAGCGCTTATGAACAGCCTTGAGGCCGCATACCTGAAGGAGCGCGCCGCAGACCTTTGCGACGTTAAGCGCCGCCTGTTGCTGGCGCTGCGTGATACAGCGGATACGCCGTTATCCGGCATACACGCGCCCTGCATCGTGATCGCGCAGGATTTAACGCCGTCGGATACCGCCTGCATGAATCCGAATCTGGTATTGGGTTTTGCCACGGAGGGCGGCGGTCTGACCGGCCATGTTGCCATCATCGCACGCAGCATGGGGCTTCCCGCGCTGGTGGGCATGCCTGGCCTGCTGCGCTGCATACAAACGGACAGCCCCATGATATTGGACGGCGTGCGTGGGCTGCTGATTGTCAATCCCACTGGAGCGGTTCTCTCCGAATATACACAAAAGCTGGCGGAGCAACGCCGCGAAGCCGGGGCTGACGCCGCGCTCTGCGCCCTCGCACCCGTAACAAAGGATGGGCAGCGGGTTCGCCTGGAAGCCAATGCGGGCAGTCCGGCCGAGGTGGAGCGTGCGCTTGCATACGGCATCGACGGCATCGGCCTGTTCCGTACGGAATTTCTCTTTCTCGGCAGCAGGACATTGCCGTCTGAGGAGGAACAGTTCGGCGCGTACCGGCGTGCGGCAGAGCTTCTCGGAACGCGCGTGCTTACCATTCGCACGCTGGACATAGGCGGAGACAAGCATCTGCCCTGCATTAAGCTGCCGCAGGAAGAAAACCCGTTTCTCGGATGCCGGGGCATTCGCGTCTGTCTGGACAGACCGGAACTGTTCAAGGTGCAGCTGCGCGCCATTCTGCGCGCCGCCGCATTTGGTCACGTTCGCGTGATGTTTCCCATGATTGCTTCTGTGGAGGAATTGCAAAGGGCGCGCGCGCTTTTGAATACATGCGCAAAGGAGCTGGCCGCGGAAGGCCGCGCTTTCGACGCGCAGCTGCGCGTCGGCATCATGATCGAAACTCCAGCCGCCGTATTTATGAGCGGAGAGCTTGCTGAGGCGGCAGACTTTTTCAGCATCGGCACCAACGATTTAACCCAGTATGTCCTTTCAGTCGACCGTGGCAACGGCGCGTTATCCGCCCTGTGCAGCCCGTTCCATCCGGCCGTGCTGCGGGCAATCTTCACGGTCTGCGCCGCGGCACGGAAAGCGGGCATACACGCCGGCGTATGCGGCGAACTTGCCGGCGACGCATTCGGTCGGGTGCTGCTTCTTGGTATGGGCGTTACGGAACTGAGCATGAGCCTTTCCGCCATCCCGAAAGCGCATGCCGACATTTCCGCGCTGGATATGGAGGATGCGGCCGGTATTGCCACAGAAGCCCTGGCATGCGCCAGCACCGCGGCGGTGCTGACGCTGTGCAGGGAGAAGTGCGCTTTCGCATGCAAATAAGCGCGGTGTGGAGCGAGCTCTTGGCCCACGTCGTTCCCGTATTGCAGCGCTATGGGCCATCCATGGCGGCCGGCACATTGGAGAGAGCATCCGCTTCGGCATTGTCAGCCCGCACGCAAGCGAAGGTCCAGACGCATGCAAAACGGGATTGTCCAGGGCACTAAGGCGAATTATCGCGCATTTTTACAACATGCCACGGGTCGTCGCCCAGTCCCGGAAACATGGATTTCATTTCCTGGACTGTGTAGCAGAGAAGCACGCAATTGCGGCGTGCCGGGTATAAAGATAACACAATGCGGCCGATGGCAAAATGCCGCTTTGGTCCTGAAAAAACAGGTGATGTTCTTATCTATCCAGGCCCTGGACGATATGGTTGATGGGCAATTGCTTGCGAAACTGTATTTTATTCCCTTACCTTGTCTCATAATCCCGTTTTGCGGATGCACGCACACAACCTCTGCATATCCCGCGGCAACGGCGCGACCGCCTCAATAGATTCCCCGGTTAAAGGATGAGCCAGCCGCAGCATATACGAATGCAGCGCAGGCCGCGCAATCAGCGCGTCGTCGCGCCGGCCGTAAAGCCAGTCTCCTGCAAGCGGATGGCCGATGGCGGCCATATGTACGCGTAACTGGTGCGTCCGGCCGGTATGCGGCAGCAGCCGCAGCAGCGTAAGCCCGTTATACGATTGCAACACCTCATACCCGGTTGCGGACGGCGCCCCGTTTTCCGTCACCATACGCTGATAGGACGAGCCCTTTACAAAGCCGATAGGTAGCTCAATCAGGCCGACGGGCGGGTCCGGCACGCCGACGCAGACCGCCCGATATTCGCGCACGAAACGGGGCGTATGCAGGAGTCTGCGTAAACGGTCGTGCAGATAGCCATTTTTGGCATAAGTCATCACGCCCGTCGTGCCGCGGTCGAGTCGGCTGACCGGATGCGCAAATGCGTCCGGCGGCAGATAGGCCGAAAGCGCGTTGTCGAGCGTGACCTCGTCCGGCCGGCGGGCGTCCGCATGGACGGTCACCCCGTCCGGCTTGTTCAGAATCAGGATGTCCACATCCTCCCAGAGGATATCGAGCGGCATGGGAACGGGAACCGCGCGGCGCGCCGTCGGCGGGTCGCCTACCTCAACGCTCAGCACGTCGCCCGGGCGGAGCGCATAGATGGTAAACACCTTTTTCCCATTGACACAGATGCCGTTTGGCCGCCGTTTCAGCCGCGTGATCAGCGCATTGGAAAGCAGCAGCTCATGCCGCAGCACATGCTGTACCATGCGCCCGGCCATTTCCGACGTGACGGCAAGCGACAATGTGCGCATCGCGTCCCTCCTCGATGGAGATTTGCAGAACGGAACTTTGGCTGAACAAAGGGCGTGCTGCTTTGGCGGGCCGTATCCGGAGGAGGAGAATTCCTCGTCGTCCTCCGCTTCCGCGTCCCCCGCTTTTACCTGTACAAACACATTATTTCAGCATACGGTCGATGAGCGTATGCCCGGCCTCCACAAAAATACCCGTGGCTTTCGCATCCTGTTCGCAGTAACGCGCCGGACGGTTGGCCGCGTCGCCGCAGCGGTAGATCACGTAAGGCACCGGGTCGCTCACATGGGTCATCAGCGAAAGCGGCGTCGGATGATCCGGCATCAGCAAAATGGCAAACTTATCGCCGGATTCGCCCAGCCGGTACAGCAACGGCATCAGAATTTTCTCATCGATCTGCTCGATGGAATACACCTTCTCGCGCACCTGATGGTGATGCCCGCACTCGTCCGGCGCTTCCACATGGATATATACATAGTCGCAGCCGCTGCTGAGCGCGTCAAGGGCCGCCTGCATCTTTCCAGAATAGTTTGTCGTATACGTGCCCGTCGCCCCCTCAACATGCAGCACACGCATATCGGCGCACGTTCCAATGCCCTGAACCAGATCGACCGCGGACACCACCGCGCCCCTCAATCCGGTCTTTTTGGCAAAAGGCATGAGCGCGGGCTTGCGGCCCTCGCCCCAAAACCAGACTGCATTTGCGGGGTTCTCTCCGCGCGCAACCCGCGCCTGGTTCACACGATGATCCTTCAGCAGTTCATACGCAGTCCGCATCCAACGCAGCAAGACGTCCGCATTCTGCCCCCTGGGCAGCCTGCCAAGCGTCGGCTTGCCGGAAAAGTCATGCGGGGGCGTCAGCTCCGCGCCCTCGCTGGCATGCCGCATCACAAGGCAATGACGGTAGGAGAAACCGGGATGCAGCCGGACGCTTTCGCCGGCGAGCCGCTCGTTTAAAAACGTTACAAGCTCCGCGGCCTCCTTCGACGAAATTTCGCCCGCGCTGTAGTCCGCCATCGTGGCCTGCTCAAGGTCGCCGCCGCCCGACAGCGTTACAAAATTACAGCGATATGTTACATCCTCCTGACCAAGCGTGATTCCCAGGCTTGCCGCTTCCAGCGGGGAGCGGCCGGAATAGCAGACGCGCGGGTCATAGCCGAATACGGAGAGGTTTGCCGTGTCCGAGCCAGGCTTCATGCCCACGGGTACCGTCTGCGCCAGGCCGAATTCACCGTTTTGCGCAAGATAGTCCATGGCCGGGTGGTTCGCCACGTCCAGCGGGGTCTCCCCCCCCAGCTCGTCCACCGGATAATCGGCCATACCGTCGCCAAGCACGACAACGTATTTCATAAGCGTTTCTCCCCGAAATATTGATATAGATTGCACTGCATGCCGCCGTTTGTCAGCTTGCGGCGCTTATCCGCACGGCGGCCGTAGATACGCTCAAACTGCTCCACACCGGAAAAAATATGAGCCGACCAGCCCGGATACGCGTCGAACACGCCGCGCATCTGCCGGTAAAGGACATAGGCGTCGTCTTTGGTCAGCAGACGGTCGCCGTAGGGCGGGTTGCAGACAATGATGCCGCGCTCGCCCGGCGCGGAAAAATCCTTAAGCGCGCGAACCTGCCAGTTCAGCATCACGCCTGCCTTCCCGGCATGCTTTTTGCAAAGGTCGATGCAGCGCGCATCAATATCCGACCCGCAGATATCAACCGGCCCGTCTATGGCGCTGTCGGCCGCCTGATTGCGCAGCCGCGTCCAAAGCGCCGGCTCAACAAACGGCCAATGCTCCGCCGCAAACGGACGGCGCATCCCCGGCGCGCGGTTTTGCGCAATCATGGCCGCCTCGATCGGCATCGTTCCGCCGCCGCACATGGGATCGACAAGCGGAATGCCGCCGCGGTAGCGCGAAAGCAGTACAATCGCCGCGCCGAGCGTTTCGCTCAACGGCGCCGCGACGTTATAGGTGCGGTAGCCGCGCCGGGAGAGGCCCGCGCCACAGCAATCCAGCGCAAGCGTCACACGGTTACGCAGCACGCCGACCTCGACAATGATCTCTTCCCCGCCCTCCGGAATGTCGCCGCGGCGGTATGCGGCCTTGAGATTTTCAACGATAGCCTTCTTGACAATCCGTTGGCAGTCGGACACGGAGAACAGCGTGCTCTTGGCCGACTTACCCGTAACATGAATGGTTGTGCGCGGCTCGAGATACGGCTTCCAGTCGGTCGCAAGCGTCTGCTCGAACAGTTCGTCAAAGGTCCTTGCCTCGAACTCCTCCACAACCAACAGCACCCGCTCGGCCGTACGCAGCCAAAGCAGCGACTGAATCATCGTGTCAAACCCGCCGGAAAACGTCACGCGCGCATCATCCGTGCGCTCGACCTCGATTCCCAGGTCTTTCAACTGGCGCGTTACAGTGGATTCGAGCCCCAGTTTACAGGTTGCAATCCATTTCATGACTTTTCCTCCTCCTCCTGCAGCCCGCCGGCCTGCGCAAACGGTTCGAGCTTGACCAGTGCATTGCGAAAGCGCGTGTTGGTAACGCGGTAGGCCTTCATGATCTCTTCCTGCGTGACCTCCACGCCGCAGGCAATGCAACCCAAATATTCCAGCGCAGCCGCGAGCGAGACCTCCTGCATGGCCGTCAGCCGCGGGAATTGCCGGTTGAGGCTTTCAATATAGCTGTGATAGATGCGTGCGGCGGCAGCGACGCAGGTTTCATCCCGCGCGCCGACCATATATTGCAGCAGCATCTGCACAACGTTTTCGTACCCAACCGGCAGCTTATAGGGGAATGCAAGCATGTTTACCCGCCCCTGTATCCACTGGCCGTTCAGATAGGCGATATACGGCTCCGGCGCGTCCATGCGTTTGAGCATGCCGAACACGGTGCGCTTCAAATCGTCCGGCTGGTTCGTATGCAGCAGAAATTCGCGCAGCGCACGCTCTGCGCGCGCATCGCCAAAGGTAAACAACAGCGAAAGCATGGATTTTTTGACCCGGCGGTCCGCCAGCGTGAGCGCCCAGCGCAGAAGATTCTGAAAATGCGTATCGCTCTCCCATGCCTCCAGCAACTCCGCATGCGGCAGCCCCAGCATGCGGTTGATCTGATTGAGCCTGCGGAACGCTTCGGAAAACGGCACCTCATAGGAGATCAGCCAGCGCATGCGCAGCTGATTATCCGGCACGCCGGTTTTGCGGCTCTGCGCAAAATAGTACTTGGCGATCATATCGTTTGGATCAATTTGCAGCAACCGCTTGTAACAGGCCTGCGCGCCCGCCGGATCATGCTGCATATAACGGCAATAGCCCGTCCGGTGCAGTACGTTTTCATCATATGGCAAAAGCTGCTGCAGCCGCTTGAGCGTGATCTCCGCGTCGGCATACTGCCCCAGCTCCAGTTCCAGCACTGACAGGCTGTGCAACTCGTCCGTCCGGTCGCCGCGCAGCGCCTGCGCCGCGTTCAGATGGGTCCGGGCCGTCTCATCGTCTCCGCCCTCGTGGCAAAACAGCGCCATGTTACAGCGCGCGGCCACATTGTCCGGATGATTGGCAAGGATGGCCGTTGTCAGCCCAACCGCACGGCTGCGTTCGCCCGTGCAAAAGTAAGCGATGGCAAGAAGGTTCTGCACCTGCAAATTCTCGGACGATACGGCCGTCTGCCGGCTCAGTTCGGCGATTGCGTCGGCATAATCTCCCGCGTCCATCAGGTGCCGCGCAAACACGCAGGACGCGCTGTCGTCATAGTCGGCGTCGGTAAGCAGGCCGGTCATTTCAAACATGGCCGCCTCGTCGTCCATCACGTCAAGAAAATCTTCCGCATCCAGCGCAAACAAACCGTCCGGATCCACCTCAAGATAACGCTCAAGATTTTCAATGGCATAGTCATATTCCCGCATGCCGAAATAGTTGCACGCCAGCCCAAAAAAACATTCCGGCGTTCCGTTTCCCAAACTCATCAGCAGCAGAATCAGCCGGTTGCTTTCCTCAAACCGCTGCATCTGGCTGAGGATTTCCGCAACGGCCAGGCACGGGTCCGGCTGGTCCGGCGCGCGCAGATATGCTTGGCGATATCTCGCCAGCGCCGCGATCAAATCATTTTTTCCCATCTCCTTTGCGCCGCGCTTCATGTAAAAGGACGCGCCCTGCGCAAACGGAATGACCTTGCCCATGTTATTTTTTGTCATGTTCCCCGCTTGTCGCGCTCCAGAGCAGACGCCTTAGCTGCGCCTCGCTGAAGCGGTAGTATTGGTTGCAAAAGTGGCACTGCACCTCTGCGCCGTGATCTTGGTTTATCATGGCCGTAAGTTCGTCCCTGCCAACAGAGACGAGCGCCTGTTCAATGCGCGCGCGGCTGCAGTCGCAATGGTAGCGCGGCTCGGCTTCCGTCAGCTTTTGCGGCCGCATCCCTGAAAAAATATCGCTGATAATCGGCCAGAGCGCTTCACCGTTGTCCAGCCGCTGCGCAAGCGCCGCGACCCTGTCTGCAAGCGCTTGCAAACGGTTGATCTCCGTTTCCGGACAATCCGGCAGCGGCTGTACCAGAATCCCGCCCGCCGCACGCACGCCTCCCGTCTGCGGATGCACGCGCACCCCAAGATAGATCAGGGTCGGCTGCTGCTGGCTCCGGGCGTAATAGGCCGCAAAATCCTCTGCGATTTCACCCGAAACCAAGTGGATGCCGCCAACGTACGGCTCCTTGAGCGAAAGGTCGCGTACGACCGTAAGCGTACCGTTTTTGCCCACAAGTCCGCCAACGTCCAGCTTGCCGCGCGCGGTCGGCGGCAACTCCACCTCCGGGTGCAAAATCGTGCCCTTGATCTCAAGCGCCGGATTGCCCGTGCAGACCATGTTGCCGCCCGGGCCGCCGCCCTTGAAGATCGTGGAAATCCGATCCGTTTCATTTTTCAGCTCCGCAGCCATGATGGCGGTCATCAGGAGCTGCCGGCCCAGCGCCGCGGTCGCCACGCGTGATAGCCCATGGATACGCCGCGCCTCCTCCACCAGCCGCGCGCCGCAAATGGCCGTGATGCGCACCATGCCCTCCGCAGCCAGCGCCCGGGTCAAAACGTCCGATCCGGTTCCGTTAATTTTCGAGCCACCCATTGTATCCTCTCCGAATCCGCTTTTGGCGGACGCTTCGTAAACGCCTCGTATTTTCCGCACACGGCAAACCCCTGCCTGCCAAGCTCCGCGTCGAGTTCGCCGTCCGTATGCGCGCGTTGGATATGCGTTTCGTCAAAACGGCGGTAACGCGCGCCATCGCGTATAAAGAATGTCAATTCCATCTCAAGCAGCCGGGACCGCGCATCGAACACATTTTGCCAAAGATAGGCATACGCCTCCTCCGATTCTCCAAACGTCCGGCCGTCAAGCGTATGCTCAAGCTTATATGCCGACGAGATATCGAACAGCAGCAATCCGCCGGGCTTCAGCGCGCGGTTGGCCGCCGCAAAGAAACGCCCCGCCTCCTGCTGCGAATCAAGATAGTTTACCCCGTCGCAGCAGGCGACGACCAAATCCACGGGGTGATGCGTGGTAAAATCGCGCATATCGGCCTGTACGAACGGAATTCGCAACCCTCGCGCCATAGCCTTCTGCTGTGCAACACGCAGCATATCCGCCGAGCTGTCCATGCCGACAGCCGTGAGCCCGCCGCGGGCAAGCCGCAGCGTGATCTCGCCCGTTCCGCATGCGCAATCGACCACGGTTCGTTCGTCTGCGGCCGCCTGCTGTAAAAATGCATCCGCAAGCGCCAGGATATACGCTGTCCACGCGTCGTAATCCACGTCGCGCATCAGCCGGTCGTACAACAGTGCAAATTCACAATACGCGTTCTCCACAGCGAGCAACACCCCTATTTCAATGATAAGTATTTTACAACAGATTTGCACGGTAAGCAAACATTGCGACAGTTTTGCCCACAGAGCCGCAAAAAACGGTGATAAAACCGGATGTATGCAGGAATAGCCGCCGATAGCCTTTGCTTATATACAGGTATGCAGGCAATATTTGCCCCGCATAAAGCGGTCGGCATGGACACGTTCCGGCTACGGCGCCATGTGATCGGGCAAAAAAGCGCTTGACATACTGCGGATACGGCGTATAATACAATTCAATATTGTATACATGCATGCACGCATTCAATTTGGGAGGACCGACATGAGCAAGATCGTATTTGATGACCATTCCAATCTGCTGAAGGAAAACTATTATTCCTATACGGTGCAGGATGTGCCCCAGGCCAATCTATTTCCAGAAATATTTCGGTTTGACGAGGTGCCTAAGGTCGCTTTTAACCAGCGGGTCGTACCCATGCACATGCCGGACGAAATCTGGATTACGGATACCACATTCCGCGATGGTCAGCAGTCCCGTGCCCCGTTTACAAGCGCGCAGATTCTGCGGCTGTTCGACCTGCTGCATGAACTTGGCGGCCCCTATGGATTGATCCGGCAAAGCGAATTTTTCGTATACAGCAGGCAGGACCGCCAGGCGCTGGAAATGTGCCGCACTCGCGGATACCGGTTTCCTGAGATCACAACCTGGATTCGTGCCACACAGAGCGATTTTAACCTTGTTCGGGAACTGAATATCCGTGAGACGGGGATTCTGGTCTCGTGCTCGGACTACCACATTTTCAATAAGATGCGTCTAAGCCGCTCGCAGGCAATGGACCAGTATCTCGGCGTAGTCAAGATGGCGCTTGAACGCGGCATCCATCCCCGCTGCCATTTCGAGGACATTACGCGCGCGGATTTTTATGGCTTTGTCGTGCCGTTTGCAACCGCGCTTGCGCGCCTTTCGGAGGAGGCGGGCATTCCCATTAAGATCCGTTGCTGCGATACGCTTGGTCTTGGAATCTCCTACCCCGGCGCTTCGCTGCCGCGCAGCGTGCCGGGCATCATCTACGGCCTGCGTCATTATGCCAACATTCCAAGCACGCTGCTTGAATGGCACGGCCATAATGATTTTTATAAAGCTGTAAGCAACGCGGCAACCGCGTGGCTATACGGCGCTTCAAGCGTAAACTGCTCGCTGCTGGGCATCGGCGAACGTACCGGCAACTGCCCGCTCGAAGCGATGGCCATGGAATACTGCTCCCTGCGCGGGCGGGACGACGGCCTCAAACTGCCGGTATTAACCGAGATTGCAGCGTATTTTAAAAAGGATATCGACTACGAAATCCCGCCGCAAACGCCCTTTATGGGCGATGCGTTTTGCACCACGCGCGCAGGCATTCACGCCGACGGCCTGCTCAAGGACGAACGCATTTACTCCATATTCGACACGCAGGTGCTTCTCGGCCGCCCCAGCGAGGTCTTGGTGGACGCCCACAGCGGGCTTGCCGGCATCGCGTTTTGGATGAACACACACATGGGCCTCTCACTTGATAAAAAAAGCCCGGTCGTCGCCCGCGTCAAGGAAGCGGTAGAGGCGCTGTACGAGGATGGCCGCACCACTGCAATGAGCAACGAGGAGCTGCGCGCGCTTTCCGACGCCGCGCTTGCAGAGGAAGCCGGGAAGTAAGTGGGCGGTCGGCGGATCCGTTTGTACCCGGAGACGGCGCTGCAGGCATCGGAAAACTGTGTTTTTTAGCGGGTGTCCCGCAGCTCGCAGCTCGCGCTTCCGGGCGGCGAACCGCCAAAGGTGTGGAAGAACTGCCGCTTGTCGGCTTTAAGGCGCCAAAATCCATGCGCGCATCGTGGGATTTTGGCGGATTGTTTGGTTCTTCCCGCATCGTTTCATCGATTGTTTTTAATCGGGGCAATTTCTCCGTAACGTTTTTTCAGTACGCTTTGCGGCGCGCATTTTGCCATATGCGCCGCCTCGTTGTCCCCATGAAGAAATGTACCAAAACCCGAAGAAAACGGGCGGTATTTTACAAGAAAGTATTTTTCGTGTCTGAATTGACAAGCGTTTGCATATCCTATAAAATTAATAAATTAATGATATCTTCGATGTACAAAGGAACGCTTTATAATTTGGAAAGACAGGTGAACAGGTCATGAGACAGTACAAAATTGCAGTGGTCGGCGCAACGGGCATGGTCGGCAGAAAATTTTTGCAGGTGCTGGAAGAGCGCAAGCTTCCCGCATCGGAATATGTGTTGTTTGCTTCCGCAAGAAGCGCCGGCAGTACACTGGAATTCATGGGCATGACCTACACCGTGCAGGAATTAACAGAATCCGCTTTTGACGGACTTGGCGTTGATATTGCGCTGTTTTCCGCAGGCGGCGGCACCTCCGCCAAATTCGCGCCCATCGTGGCCGCTTCCGGAGCTGTCGTGGTCGACAACTCCAGCCAATGGCGCATGGATCCGGACGTGCCGCTCGTCGTCCCCGAGGTCAATCCGGAGGCGATTTCCGGATACAGGAAAAAGGGCATCATCGCCAACCCCAACTGTTCCACCATCCAGGCGATGGTTCCGCTCAGACCGCTTGCCGACAAGTACGGCTTAAAGCGTGTTATTTACTCAACCTACCAGGCTGTCTCCGGCGCCGGCCAGAAGGGCTATATGGACCTGGAAAACGGGCTCCGAGGCGAGGCGCCGCAGAAGTTTCCACACCCCATTGCCGGCAACTGTCTGCCGCATATCGACGTGTTCCTGGAAAACGGCTATACCAAGGAAGAATGGAAGATGGTCGAGGAAACGCGCAAAATCCTGTCCCTGCCCCAGCTTGGCGTGACCGCGACCACCGTGCGTGTGCCGGTGTATCACGGCCACAGCGAAAGCATCAATGTCGAACTTGAAAGACCGTTTGTGTTGGCGGATATCCGCGCGCTCTGGGAAGCGACCAAAGGGTTGCTCGTGCGTGACGACCCGGCCAACAACGCCTATCCGATGGCCATCGAGGCCGCGGATACCGACCCCGTCTATGTGGGCCGTCTGCGCCGTGATTTCTCCGTGGAAAACGGCATCAACTTCTGGTGCGTGGCCGACAATATCCGTAAGGGCGCGGCAACCAACGCCGTGCAGATTGCGGAGGAACTCATCCGTCAATGGGAGGCATAGGATATGTCGATTTTTCAGGGTTCCGGCGTAGCGATCGTCACGCCGTTTCAAAACGGCTCGATCGATTTTACAGCGTTTACGCGGCTGATTGAGCTGCAGATTGCCAGCGGCAGCGACGCCATCGTCTGCTGCGCGACCACGGGCGAGGCCCCGACGCTCACGACCGACGAAAAGCTTGCAATTATCCAGTTCGTCGTGGAGCGCGTCAACGGACGCATGCCCGTTATCGCCAGCACCGGCGGCAACAGCACCGCTTCCGTCATCGAACAAAGCAAGTCCGCCGAGGCCATCGGCGTAGACGGTCTGCTGGTCGTTACTCCCTACTATAACAAAACCACGCAGGACGGACTTGTCGCACACTATACGGCCGTCGCCGACAGCGTGGATATCCCCATCATTGTGTACAACGTGCCCGGCCGCACCGGATTGAACATCCTGCCAGCGACAATGGCGCGCATGCTCAAACATGAAAATATCGTCGGCACCAAGGAGGCCAGCGGCAATATCGAGCAGATTGTCAACCTGGCCGCGCTATGCCCGGACTGCGACATCTACAGCGGCAACGACGACCACGTGCTGCCGGTGCTCAGCATGGGCGGCAGGGGCGTAATCTCTACGATTGCAAACGTTATGCCGAGCGCAATGCATGCGCTGTGCGAAGCGTTTTTCAAAGGCGACACGGCCCGTGCGCGCGCCATCCAGTTTGAGATGATCCCGCTTTGGAAAGCGGCGTTCTGCGAGGTTAACCCCATCCCCGTCAAGGCCATGATGGGATTGATGCGCCTGTGCGAGCCGGATGTGCGGCTGCCGCTCGTCGCTCCGTCGCGCGAGAGCATGTATCTGATCGAGGAAACCCTCAGGGCCTACCGGCTGATCTAGCGGATTGGAGGTTGTATGCTCTCGATATTGATCAATGGAATCTGCGGTCAAATGGGCCGCGCCGTCTACGTTGCCTGCACCGCGTCGGACGGCGCGTTTTCTCCTGTTGCGGGCGTGGATAAATGCGCGGATGCAGCGGATTTTGCCTGTCCGGTTTATTCTTCTATTTCAGATGTGCATGAGCATGTGGATGCGATCGTCGACTTCACCGTACCCGCCGCGTTGCCCGAACTGCTACGCTTCGCCCAGCGGAAAAAACTCCCGCTCATAATTGGAACGACGGGCCTGACCGAGCGCGACCTGCGGCTGATTCAGACTGCAGCCGAGCGTATCCCCATTTTTCAGACCGGCAATATGTCGCTTGGCGTAAATTTGCAGCTGGCGTTGGCCAAGACGGCCGCTGCCGCGCTTGGCAGCGACTTTGACGTGGAAATCATCGAAAAGCACCACCGCAAAAAAATTGACGCGCCCAGCGGCACAGCGCTGATGCTGGCCGATTGCATCGCTTCGCAGCATGCCGGCGGACTTGATTATGCTTATGGCAGGCGCGAGAAAAACAAACGCCGGGCCGACGACGAACTGGGCATCCATTCCATCCGCGGCGGTACCGTCGTCGGCGAGCATGAGGTGCTATTCATCGGCAACGATGAAATTGTCGGGATTGCGCACAAGGCCTATAGCAAGCAGGTGTTTGCACGCGGCGCGCTGCGTGCCGCACGGTATTTGCAGGGTAAGAAGCCCGGAGTGTATAACATGCAAAACATCGTGACCGAGCACGATATCGCTTCGCACGTTTATACGCACGAGGAGCAGGCGGTGGTTACGCTCTCCGGTGCGCCGGGCAGCAGCACCGGGCGCGTGTTCGAACAAATCGCCCGGCGCGGGGTGAACGTAGACATGATTGCCATGACGCTATCGGGAGAAAACGAGGTATGTATCGGCTTTTCCTGCGCGCAGTCGCAACTTGCCGACGCGGTGGACGCGCTGCGACCGCTGCAGTCCGAATATCCGGCGATTTATTTGCGTACACATGCGGACGTGGTTAAACTCACGGTTGAGGGATCGGGCATGGCGCTGCACCACGGCGTCGCTTCGCAACTCCTTTCCGTGCTCTCCGACGCGGGCATCCATGTGCAGCTCATCACCACCAGTGAAACCAAAATCGAACTGTGCGTAGACGCCATCGACGCAATTCAAGCCGTGGCCGAAGTGCGTGAAAAGCTCCTGCACGAACTGCCGTGACGCGGGTTTGATTCCACTCACCGCCCTTTTCAGACCCTACGCCATCTCCCGTGCCGATTCCCATGCCAACGGCAACGCCGACAGCTTCTTTCTCGGCAAGCCCAACCGCTATGGCAAAGCCCGTCACGGCAAAACAGGGTGATACGTTCTGTACCCTCACCGTCAATGGCACGGATATTCCTGTACGGTACGGTGTAGAAGAAAAAACGCTTGAAAAGTCCCCGGGCTTCCTCCCGTCCTCGGCGTTGCCGGGGACGGAGGGAACGTGCGCCATCTATGGACATCGCAACCGCAATCATTTCAAGGCGCTGCAAAATGCGGAGATTGGAGATAGCATCACAGTTACGATGGCTGACGACACAACCTATACCTACGCTATTACCGACATCACGATATATGAAAGCGCCTCGGACTGGACGCT
>CAYUTA010000016.1:0-52273 GCA_964447605.1 uncultured Oscillospiraceae bacterium
AGCCCGTGTGTTTATGCGGACTTGGATTTTTTTGCGGCGGTTTTTTTGTCCGCCTGTGCGCCCTCTGTCAGCAGCGGCGGCGCGTTCTTCGCGTTCTTATTGATGGTTTGCTCCGTGATGCGAGATTATGACCGCCATGTCGCCCGTAACGCGGGTGCGGCAGGCAGGCGTTTTGGCATACCGTCGATCGTTGCGGCCACGCCGCACTTTCTTCAGGTACGCTGCCGCCGCACAAAGCCTGTGGCATGACCGCACAAGCATGCGCAAGAATCGTAAAGTGAAACGCCCCCGTCCACCGCAACGATGATATCCATGGGGCGAAACCGGGCTTCATTCTGCCATGCCATGCGCTGCCTTTCAGCGTCGTATACCCCCCTGGGCCGGATGCAACGGAAATGCCATATCACCGGCTGACGGGCAAACGGCGCGGTAGGGATGCGTGTGCGGATAAGGGTTAGGCGACGAGCTCCTTGGCCGTAGTGGCGGCGGAGGCTGCGTCGGAACTGTAGGCGTCCGCGCCGATGGTCTTTGCGAACTCCAAGGTGATGGGTGCGCCGCCAACGAGGATCTTGAAGCTGCGGTTGTCGAGCGCGAGCAGCGCCTTGACGGCGTCCTGCATGGCGGGCATGGTGGTGGTCAGCAGCGCGGAGAGCGCCACGATCTTGACGTCCGGATTTTCCTTGACAGCGGTGATGAACTTGTCAATCGGTACGTCCACGCCGAGATCGATGACCTCGAAGCCCGCGCTTTCGATCATCATGCCGACGAGGTTCTTGCCGATATCGTGCAGGTCTCCCGCGACGGTGCCGAGAATGACCTTGCCGTTCGCGCCTGCGGCGCCCGCGGCCAAATGCGGCTTCAATACCTCGACGCCCTTCTTCATGGCGCGCGCGGCGACGAGCATTTCGGGCACGAAGATATCGCCCTTGCTGAAGCGCTCGCCGACGACGGACATCGCGCCGATCATGCCCTCGTTAAGGATGACGCCGGGCACAACGCCCTGCGCGATCGCTTCGTTCACAAGATCACCGATGACCTTTGACTTGCCGGCTTCGACAGCGGCTTTGATTTCCGATAGCTTCGACATGGTTGTTTCCTCCGCTTTCAAAAGTTTAATGGGTATTGTTCATGCGGCCGGTTCCCCGGCTACAGGGAACCGTTATTTTTCACCGGCCCGATAAGACCCTTGCGGAACGCGCCGATGTAGCCTAAGCAGAACTCGTCGTTTTCCAGCAGCGCGTCCGTAGCGTAGATCGCGCCAAGCATGTCGCGGTTCGTCGGGTCGACGATGGCGCTGTCCATGCCCGCGTTCATCGCCAGCACCATGAAAGCCTGATTGATGCACTTGCGGGCGGGCAGGCCGAAGGAGATGTTGGAAAGGCCGCTCGTAATGTGAATGGTCGGATAGCGGCGCTTGATCTCCCGTGCGCAAGCGGCGAAGGTGGTGAGCGCGGTTTCGTCGGTGGAGAGCGTGACCACGAGCGGATCGATGTAGAGGCGGTCGGGCGCGACACCAAATTCATCCGCACGCTTCATAATGCCCTCGAGCACCTCGATGCGCCGCTTTACGGAGCCTGGAATGCCGTTATCGTCGCACAGCAGCGCAACGCACTGCCAATCCGTATCGGCGATCACGGGAAAGATCGTGTCGATTTTGTTGCCCTCAAGCGAGACGGAGTTGATCATGCCGGCCTTTTTGCAAAAAGGGATGGCGGCGACGAGCGCGCTGGGGTTCGGGCTGTCAAGGCAGATGGGAACGTCGGTTACCTCCTGCACGAGATCGACCATCCATTTGAGCGTCTCCACCTCGACAGACACGTCGACGGATGCGCACACGTCGAGATAGTCGGCGGCCGCTTCCGCCTGTATTTGCGCGCGCGCGCGAATGCAACCCGCGTCGCGATTGGCGATGGCTTCCGCAACGAGAGGAATGGAGCCGTTGAGCTTTTCACCGATGATGACCATGGAACGCACCTCACAATCCTGCGATTTGCCCAATGAGACGCTCTTCAGGCATACTGCTTATTTAATATATTATCAAATTGACAAAAGGAAGGAAATCCAACAAAGTATTGACTTTTCACACTTGATTTCATACACTCTGTAGGAATAGAAAGGGGGTGCTTGCAATGAAGCTGACCGTCGCAATGATTGTGCGGAAGATGCTCGGCGCATTCCCTTCTGGGAAGGCGCATATTGCCATAAACGATGCGGAGTTGGGGCGTCCGCTGCTTCTGGCTCCCGGCGCGCCGACGGAGCGCGGACGCGTGTATGTATGCCGGCCGGGCATAGCGGCGCATGCGCGTGCCGACGCGCTCCTGGTCAAAATTGCGGAGGACGGTGCGGAAACGGACACGGACGGAAACGTATTGACGTATCCCCCCGGTACGGACAGCGACGCGCTGATGAACGAGTTGCAGCAAATCTTCGACCGATATGCCCGCTGGGACGATTCGCTGTTGGCCGTGCCGGGGCAGCAGGCGGACTTGAACGAACTGCTCAATGCCGCCACGGCGATGCTGCAAAACCCGCTGCTGATCTGCGCGGCAGACTATTCGATCGTGGCGCGCTCGAGCACGCTCGAAGACGGCACGGAGCTGTCCGGCTCGTATGTGTCCTACAAGCTGATCAATGCGCTTGCGTTTGATAAACGCTTTTCTGACTTGGAGGCGCAGAAGCAACCCTACCGGTATATTGAGCGCGGCAGTACGACGGAATGCCTGTGCCTCAACCTGTTCGCGGGCGGCAAGCTCTCCGGACGCATTCTGGTGGCGGCGACAGAACGGCCGCTGCAGCCCGGCGACGACGTGCTGCTCAAGCGGATTGCCAAGTACGTGCGTTATATGATTTCGGGCGATCATGCGTTCGGACGTATGGCGGTATTCGGCCAGCGCGCGCGCCGCGCGGAGGTGCTGCTCAAGAGCGCCATCAGCGACGAAAAGATCGACTATATTCCGATCATCAACGGCCTGCAGGAGATCGGCTGGCTGCCGGAGCACGGCTACTGCTGCGTTTCCATCAAAATCGGCACGCTCGATTACCGCGCCCATACGGTGGAGTTGTTATGCAACCGTCTGGAGGAGCTGCTTGCGGCAAGCCGCGCGTTCGAGCATGACGGCAACGTGGTTGCCATCGTGAACCTGACGCGCTTTTTGGGAGACGCGGAGGACGTCATCGGCGCCATCGTATATTTTTTGCGCGACAACTTCCTCAAGGCAGGCGTCAGCAACGAGTTTACCGGCTTTGCCGACATGTTCTATTACTACCGACAGTCGATGATCGCGCTGCATTTCGTGACCCGTCCGCACGGGTTCCGCTGGATCATGCGTTTCTCCAACATTGCGCTCGACTACATGATGGAGCAGTGCTTGCGCGAGATGCCGCTGCACGTCGTCTGCGACAGGAGCGTGCTCCAGATGAAGAACTACGACGAAACGCATAATACGGAGTTTTACCGCACGCTGACATGCTATGTCGGGAATCGCTTCAACGCCATGGCGACGGCGAAGGACCTGTTCATCCACAGGAGCACGTTTCTCTACCGGCTCGAGCGCATCCGCGAGCTGTTCCATGTGGACCTCGATAACGACAACGCGCTGTTGTATACGCTGATCTCCTGCAAAATGCTCGAAATGAGCAATTCGCTGCTGCCCATGGCGCAGACGGACGAGCCGGGGCCTTGACGGCCGCGCCCCAGGGAAAATGCGGTTGACAAGCGTGCGCGGCACGGTATAATAAAGGCACAATCAGTGGCATGTGTATGCGCGCAATTGCGCCGGCGTATTCAAAACGCGCCGAGGGAACACGGATGTAAATTCCGGGCTATCCCAGTAACCGTGAGGCCCTCCGCAACGGACGGCCGAGCCGGGAACCTGCTTACACGGAACATTCACCTGGGGGTTCGGAAGGCTAGCATACGGTATGACCAAACCTGACGCTCCCGTTTGGATTGCGGGAGCGTTTATCTGTTCCCGCACACCGCTAACAAGCCGAAAAGGGGGTAACAAACGATGCGATGGAGACCGAGACTTATAACATGCATATCCCTGCTGCTTTGCCTGCTGCTTTCCGCCGTTTCCGGCTGCGCGCCTGCGACAGCGCCGGAAGCCTTAACCGAGCCGGCGGCGACCGCTTCGGCGGCGGGCGGGGTTCGCTTTACCGACATGGGCGGCAACGAAATCGCGCTGCCCGCGCCCGCGACGCGCATCGTGGCGCTGACGCCCGCCGACGTGGAGATTCTCTTCGCCATCGGCGCGGGAGACGCGCTTGTCGGCTGCGGCGAATACTGCAACTATCCGTCGGAAGCCGCCGCGATTCCCGTGGTGCAGTCGGGCGTCGATATCAACATGGAGCAGTTGCTTGCGGCCGCCCCGGAGGTTCTGCTGCTCAACCCGCAGATGCTGTCTACGGGAGCGGTCGCTTCAACGGAGGAGCAGGTGGCGAGGCTTGCCGAGACGGGCATTCGGGTGGTCATTTCGAACGCGCTTGACCTTGCGGGCGTATACGAGGCGATTGAAATGCTCGGCGCGCTGACCGGCAGGGACGCGGAGGCGGCGGGCGTGATTGAAGGCATGCGCACGGCGTTTACCGGAATCTCGGCGGACGGCGCGGCAGACGGCAAGACGGTCTACTTTGAAATTTCCCCGCTTGAATACGGCCTCTGGACGGCAGGAACGGGTACGTTCATGAACGAGATCGCCGGAATGTTGGGCCTGACCAACTGCTTTGCCGACGTGACCGAATACGGCGAAATCTCCGAGGAGCAGGTGCTTGCGCGCAATCCGGACTACATCGTGACCATCACGATGTACTTCGGCGAGGGTACCACGCCCGTGGAAGAGATTCTCTCGCGCCCCGGCTGGGAGAACATTTCCGCCGTGCAGAGCGGCGCCATTCTGAACCTGCAAAATGACGAACTGTCGCGTCCCGGCCCGCGCCTTGCGGACGGCGCGAAGCTGCTTGCCGAGCTTGTAAACGGCGCCGCGGATGAAGCGTCGTAAATGGAACGGCGGGAGGACACGGTCTTGGCAAAGCGCGGCGACGCGCTCCGCCGCGCGATACGGCGACGGCCTTATCGTTCCTTTCGCCGGCCCTGATCTTGACGCGCGCATGCCGGCCCGGTTGCTCGCCGGCCGCCAACGCGATCATTCTCATCGGCATGAACTATTCGATGTTTGTTTTAAACTTAATCATCACAATGGCTTCCGACAAGGTCCGGCACGCCGCCACGATGGCGAGTCTTTCCGGCAGCACCTGTGCAGGCGCGCCGGCGCTGCTTGCCGCGTTTGCCGGGTTCGGCGGCATGTTGATTCGTATGCCCGCGGGCGCAACGCCTTCGGCGTCGGCGTTCATGCCGCGCTGTGGGGAAGATATCGACGCGGCGGAGCGCGCGTTCAGGGAAGCGGAGCTGATGGAACCGAAACACAAAACCATGCTCCGCCTTTCCGCCGGCAAGCTGTAAAGGACGTTTCTTGCGCAGCTGTTCGCGCAGGATTCCAGGCCCTGCCGCCTCGATCCGGCGTATCAAAAACTTTTCACGCTTTTGACCGAATGGCTGCATAGGCCCGGTCGCGCGATTGTAGCCGCTGCGCGCGCGGCGGAACCTTGAGCGGGCTTACGGTATGGGTGTATACGCATGGGTTTTGTCACGGCAGTGGAATGCATGAAGGAAAGGCAGTACATATGGATTTTGCACGGTTGAATCGGGAAATACGCCCCTTGGACGCGCGGGCAATGGAGGCTGCGCGGCTGCGCATGAACGATATCGCAAAACCCGCCGGCAGCCTGGGCTTGCTCGAGGATGCGGTCGTCCGCATCGCGGGCATACAGGGGAGCGAGCGCATATCGATCGATAAGCGCGCCGTCGTCGTGATGTGCGCGGATAACGGTGTGCTCGCGCAGGGCGTTGCGCAAACGCCGGGCGAAATCACGGCGGTGATGACCGAGGTGATCGCCGCCCATCGTTCGTCGGTTTGCCTGATGGCGCAATATGCGCACGCCGACGTGATTCCGGTGGATATCGGCGTTGCGCGTCATATGGTGCTCGACGGGCTGCTCGACCGTCACATTGCCGACGGCACGGCGGATATGACGGCGGGCCCCGCCATGACGCGCGCACAGGCGGTGCGGGCGATCGAAGCGGGCGTTGATATCGTGCGTGATTGCAGGATGCAGGGGTACAACCTGCTTGCGACGGGGGAGATGGGCATTGGCAACACGACGACCTCGAGCGCGGTGGCAAGCGTTTTGCTTGCCCGCGATGTGACGGATGTGACCGGGCGTGGCGCGGGACTCTCCGATGAGGGCCTGCGGCGCAAAATTGGGGCCATCCACCGTGCCGTAGAGATCAATGTACCCGACGCAAACGACGCGCTCGACGTGCTGCATAAACTCGGAGGCTTCGATATCGCGGGCTTATGCGGCGTGTTTTTGGGCGGTGCAAAGTACGGCGTCCCCGTTATCGTCGACGGGTTCATCAGCGCGGTTTCGGCGCTCGTGGCGGCACGGCTGTGCCCTGCGGCGGGTGCGTACATGCTCGCAAGCCATGTTTCTGCGGAACCCGCGGGCGCGACGGTGCTTGACGCGCTTTCCCTTGCGCCCGTTCTGTGCGCGGGCATGCGGCTGGGCGAGGGTACGGGCGCGGTGGCGCTGATGCCGATTCTCGATATGGCCGTCAGGGTATACAACGAGCTGCTGACATACGCCGACATCGGCATGTAGGAGGGGAACATCATGCGGATCCTGTTGAGCGGCGGCTCCGCCTGCGGAAAGAGCACCTGCGCCGAGGCGCTGGCCGTGCGCTGTGCCGGGCCGCTGTATTATCTTGCCACGATGCGGCCGTACGGCGCGGAGAGCGAAAAAAAGATCATGCGGCACCGCGCCATGCGCATGGAAAAGGGCTTTGTCACCATCGAGCGGGATACGGACGTCGGCACGGTTACGTTCCCCGCGCGCGGCACGGTGCTGCTCGAATGCATGTGCAACCTTGCGGCCAACGAAATGTTCGACGAATCCGGCACGATCCGCGATGTGTATGAAAAGCTGCTCGCCGACGTGGAGGCGCTTTCCGAACGGTGCGATACGCTCATTGTCGTGACCAACGATGTGGGCAGCGACGGCTGTGAATACGAATCCTCCACGCGGCGCTATATCGAGCTGCTCGGACGGGTGAATAACGTGCTTGCGGCGCGTTTCGACGTGGTGTACGAGCTTGTGTGCGGCATCCCGGTCGTGCGGAAAGGAAGGCTGCTATGACGATATTGCGCAGTATCGCGATGGCGTTTTCTTGTTTTTCAAAGCTGCCTGCGCCGCAGGTACAATGGAAGGACGAAAACATGCGGTATATGCTCGCCGTGCTGCCGCTTGTCGGGGCGGCGATCGGGCTTGTGCTGTGGGCGTGGATGCTGCTGTGCAACCGTCTCGGCTTTTCGGACACGCTCCTTGCGAGCGGGGTCACGCTGCTGCCCGTGCTGCTGACGGGCGGTATCCATCTCGACGGCTACTGCGACACGGTCGACGCGCTGAGCAGCCACGCCGAGCCCGCGCGTAAGCTCGCCATTTTGAAGGACCCGCATCCGGGCGCGTTTGCGGTCGTGTTCGTCGCGGCATATTTGCTCGGCTATTTTGCGCTTGCTGCTCAGCTTCCTCGCACGGGCGAAACGGTGCGGCTGCTTGCGCTGTTGCACATCATGAGCCGCATCGTGAGCGCGTTTGCCGCGCTGCGCTTTCCGCTTGCGGGCGAGGGCGGCATGCTTCATGCATGCAGGCAGGCGGCGGACAAGTCCGTGACGATCATATTGAGCGCGGCGTTTGCGCTGTGCGCAGGCGGCATGGCGCTCGTCTCGCTCTGGGCGGGACTCGGCATGGCGTGCATTGCGGTTTTGACCGCCGGGTATGTGCGGCGGATGTCGACGCGCGAATTCGGCGGCATGCGCGGCGACCTCGTAGGCTATCTCATTGCGGTCGGCGAGCTTTTCATGCTGACCGGGCTGGTATTGACAAGGGGGATATTGGAATGCTGATGCTGGTGGTTGGCGCGATGGCGTCGGGAAAGCTCGACTATGTGCGCTCGCTGGGATTTGCAGAAGGCGACATTGCCGACGGCGTGCTGGACGACCGCCCGGTACTGTACAATCTGCAGGAGCTTGTGTTCGCCGATCCGGCAAACAGCGCCGCGCTGTACGATCGATTGTCAGAAAAGGAAATTGTGGTGTGCGACGAGGTTGGCAGCGGCATAATCCCCGTAATCGGCCGAAATCGCGAAGCACGGGAGGCTTGCGGACGGCTCTGTAACCGGCTTGCCGCACGGGCGGATCGCGTGGTGCGGCTCGTCTGCGGCATTCCGACGGTTCTGAAGGGCTGATCCCGCGCACCGGCATATCCCCCTACAAACTGTAGAAATATACGCCGAAAATTCAAGTCATCATGCGGATTGCCGTCATGCGCTTTGCTTTGCTACAATGTATGGAACAAAGCAAAGCGAGGGCCAATGCCGTGAACATGCACAAATGGATCAACATGATGATAATGGACGATGAAAAGCGCGGACTCCCGATCCTGTCGTTTCCCTCCGTGCAGCTGCTGTTTGTGACGGTCAAGGAGTTCATCGAGAGCAGCAATCTGCAGGCGTTGGGCATGCGCCTGTTGATTGATAACTATGATATGCCCGCGTCGCTCAGCAACATGGATCTTTCCGTAGAGGCGGAGGCGTTCGGCGCACACACCGTGTACGCGGCCGACGAGGTGCCGACGATCATCGGCACGCTCATTGGCGCCGACGCCGATGCCGACAGGCTACGCATCCCCAAGGTGGGCGACGGACGCACGGGCGTGGTCGTCGAGGGTGTGCGCAAGGCCCTGCGGCTGATCACCGACCGTCCGGTATTCGGCAGCTGCATCGGCCCGTTCTCGCTCGCGGGGCGGCTTATGAACGTCAACGAAATTATGATCGACTGCTATGACGAGCCGGAGCTCGTGCACCGCGTGCTGCGTATGACGGCGGATTTCATCGCGGAGTACATCCTCGCCTTCAAGCAGGCGGGCGCGCACGGCGTCTTGATGGCGGAGCCGCTCGCGGGCGTGTTGTCCCCCCGGCTGATGCAGGCGTTCTCGAGCGACTATGTTAAGGAAATCGTCGACCGTGTGCAGGACGAGAAGTTCATCGTCATCTACCATAACTGCGGCAGCAGCGTCAACCGCCTTGTCGAACCGGTGATTGCGACGGGATGCCGCGTGTTCCATTTCGGCGATGCGGTGGATATGAAGGAAATGCTGGAGAAGATGTCCCCGGACTGCCTCGTGATGGGCAATATCAGCCCGTCGAAGCACTTCCTGAGCGGCACGCCGCAATCCATCCGCAATAAGACGGAGCGGCTGCTGCGCACCTGCGGCGCGTACCCGAACTTTCTCATTTCCTCCGGCTGCGATATTCCTCCGCTGACCGACCTTGAGAACGTGAACGTGTTCTTCGACGCGGTGCGCTCGTTCTATTACCGCCGGAGACTGACGGACATCATTTCATAAGTCTGCGGAAGGGTCATGAAAGCAGATTGGAATCGAAAAAGGTCCGCGCTGTCGACATGCTCCCTCTATAGGAAACAGTAAAAAAGAAAGACTGTTTCCTATGGGGGGCGTTTTTTGTCAAAAAGGAACGCGTCTTACGAGCGAAAAATTGCAATCGTCAAATCGACGGGCAGCGCGGTTCCTGTTGCGGGGCCGCTTTTGTGCGCATGCAAACGCCGTCGTCCGGCCCGGTCAGTAGACCTTCGTCGCCTCGGCGAACATCGCCTTGACGTTTTCCGGCGGCACGTCGGATTGAATCGCCTCGTGGCTTGGGCTTATGATGAGGCCGGTCGGGAAGATTTCGCGCAGTTCCCGCACCTTTTCCATGACCTGCTCCGGCGTCCCTTTGGGCAGAAGAGCCTGCGTGTCCACGCCGCCGCAGAAAGAGACCTTGCCGGCAAAATGTGCCTTGAGGTTTGCGGCGTCCATGCCGGCGGCGAGTGCCTGAATGGGATGGATGGCATCCGCGCCCGCCTCGATCAGCTGCGGAATTGCACGGAAGATCGAGCCACAGGAATGGTAGATGACTTTTACGCCGTAGCTGTGGGCGAGGTCAATGAGCTTTTTTGCGCCCGGAACAACAAACTCCCGAATGCTCTCGGGGCTGATCATCAAGTCGAGCTGACTGCCCAGATCGTCGCCGATCAGGACGGCGTGGAGGCGGCCCCTGGTGGCCTCAAGAAAGATCGTCATAGCCTTCAGATAGAATGCAACAATCCTGTCGTCCACATAGTGCACAAGCTCCGGCTCCGCGATCATGTTCATAAGCGCGGTCTGCATGCCGAACGCAGCGCAGAAATCCTGGAAATGACACGCCCAGACCATGCCCAGCACGGCCTTGTCCGCCGGAGCCTCTTCTACAAGACGGCGGCATTCCGCGGGGTCGATATACAGCGCGGGATCGGGCCAAGGAAAGTCCGCCCTGGTCGCGTCCCCGACATCCTCGCAGTCATGGAAGAAGCCGTCCGCCGTCAGCGTGCGGTGCTCCGTATCGACGTTGCTGCCGTTCATGTACCAGTCGAACGCGGCGTACAGGGCGGAGCAGGTCGGCGATTTGTAGGGCACTTCAACGGCGTAGAAATCGTCTCCACAGGTGGCCTTCAGCTCCTCGACGGTATTTACGCCGAAACACCTGCACAGCCCCGGGATGGCGTCTGGCGTAGGCATGCCGAGCCAGCAGGCAGGGCGGTCGACGGATTCCCTTGCGATGGTTGCGTAGAATCGCTCGATGCTGTTCATGCAAATGCCTCCTGATGAAAATTGAAAGGGATATACCCTACTCTAAACGGATTTCGAGGACAATAAAAATGGAAATCCTTATGGTGATTGTCGGTTTTTTTAATGGTTTTTGGCCGGTTGCGCGCCTGTAACGCGCCGCACTGTTTTCACAGCGGCGGCGGACCCGCTTTCAATCGGCAGCTCGAGGATGGCGAGCGTACCGACGCCCGCCTTGCTGAAGTAGGAAACGCCGTAGCCGTCGCCATAGTTGAGCGCGATGCGCTCGTTGATGTTCCTCACACCGATGCCGCCCATATTCTTTTCGGAGGAATCGGCGCCGAGCAGAACGGCAGAGGCCTTTTGCTCGGTCATGCCGACGCCGTCGTCGCCGACGATGAGCAGCACGCGGTCGCCGTCGATGAAGGCCTTGACCAGCAGGTGACAGATTTTGCGGGAGGGCTTAATACCGTGATAGATGGCGTTTTCAACGAGCGGCTGCAAGATGAGCTTCGGCACAAGCAGGGACTCCGTTCCCGGCTCCGCATCCACGCGATAGGTGAACTTGCTCGAATAGCGCAGATGCTGGATGCTTAAATATTCGCTCACATGCTCGATCTCCTGTAAAAGCGGTACGAAGTCGCTGCCGCGGCTCAACATCAGCCGGAAGAGCTTGGCCAGCGAATCCGCCATGGACGCGGCGATATCCGGCCGGCAGTGCGTCATCCAGACGATAGAGTCGAGGGTATTATACAAAAAGTGCGGATTGATCTGCGCTTGCAGCGCGTCGAATTCCGCCTTGCGCTTTTCCTTCTCCTTTGTAGCGTTGTCGTCGATGAGCCGGTGGATGCGGCGCAGCATCGCGTTGAAGCCCGCGCCGAG
Organism: uncultured Oscillospiraceae bacterium; assembly: GCA_964447605.1. Lineage (GTDB taxonomy): Bacteria > Bacillota > Clostridia > Christensenellales > CAG-138 > CAYUTA01. The sequence goes on from CAYUTA010000016.1 coordinate 11,659, forward strand.
CTCGCCGATTTCGTTATGCGGCGCTTCCGCAGCGGTGACGCCGAGGTCGCCGCTGCGCGCGCGGTTCATGAGTCCCTTCAAATCGTTGAGCGGCACGAACACGTTGCAATTGAGCAGCCATGCGACGATGACGGCGATGACGATGGAAAAGCACGCGCCGATCCAGGTCTGCGTTCTGCGCAGCGCGGAAGCGTGACCGACGATGCTCTCATACGGAACAACCCCGACGACCTGGTATCCCGCCGATTCGATCGCTTCGCCGACGACGAAGCTGCCGCCCTCGAGAAAGCCTTTTTCGCCATCCAGCACGCGACTGGTGATCGCGTCCACCGTGCCGTCCGCGTCGGCGGCAAGATATGGCTGCATGTGCCGCCCGTTCGGGTGATAGACGTAGTTGCCCTGCCCGTCGACGATAAATACATAACCGCCGTCGGCAAGCCGCACGTCCGAGCAGATCTTGCCGAGCGTGTCGAGGGAAAGGTTGATGGCCATGGCGCCGCTCGGCGGCGTGTTGCCGATGGAGAGCGACTTGATGAGCGATATGACGGATTGCTGCCGCCCCGCGTAGTTGGATATGATATGCGGCGACAGATACACGGCCTTGCCGCGGTTTGCAATCGCGAGCGGATACCAGGAGTAGTCCGAGCTGTTCAGCTGGTCGGTTACAAAGTCGATTTCCTGCGTGCCGACGAAGGAACCGTTTTCACCGATGATGGTGATGGACATGATTTCCGACCGCAATCGGGAAAGGTCGCTTAAAAACGAGCGCACGGCCGTTGCGTTCTCGTAGTATTCCGAACGGTTTTCAGCGATGCTGGCATTGTTGAGCAAAAGCCGCAGCACGGAGTGGTGCCCGCTCAACACGGCGGAGAGCGCCTCCATGTCGTCGAGATAATAGCTGACGTTGTTGATGACCTGCGAAAGCAGCGCCTCCATATTTTGCTCGGCCTGCGCGCGCTGCACCCGCTGCAGCGAAGCGCCCGCAAGCAGGGAGAGCGCGAAGCAGGCGATGAACACGAGCAGCATCGTCAGCACCGTCATCAAAATGCGCAGCTGCAAGAGGGTACGCTTAAATTTTATAAAGAGCTTTTTCATTTTTCTCCCGCCGGCACGGTGCGGTACAGGCTCTTGTATTCGGAGGGCGTCATGCCACTGTAGCGCTTAAAGCAGCTGGAAAAATACTGCGGATCGCTGTAGCCGGTGCGCCCGGCGGCCTCGTAGGTGCGCAGGTTTTCCTCGGCAAGCAGGGTCTTTGCCGCCTCCATCCGCAGCCGCGAAACATAGTCGATAAAGGTTGTGCCCATAACCTTTTTGAACAGAATGCTCAAATAGGTAGGGCTGATGAAGACCGACGAGGCGACCGTGTTGAGCGAAAGCGTGGGCTCGCAGTAGTGCGCGGCAATGTATGCGCATACCTGCTCGATAAGCTGGTTGCTGCGCGACGCGCGCTGGCCCTCGAGCCTTCGGCGCAGGCTTTGAAAATAGGAAAGGATCGCCTCCTGAAACTGGTCGAGCGTCGTGAGCGAAAAGAGCCGCGTATACACGGCGTGCATGTCCTCCCCGCCGGCAATGCCGGATTCGAGCAGCAGCCGCTGCCCGCAGTTGACGAGATCGAGCATGACGGCGAGAATGTTCTCGTGCGTGAGCGCGCGCATACTGCGCATATCGGAGAAGAACCCGTCGAACGCTGCGGAAAACTCGTCGTCGGATTGCAGCTTCACCTTGTCGAGCAGCGCCTGCGCGCGGTCGAAGGGGTAGTAGCTTTGGATGTTATCGCTCTCGTATGCGTCGTAGATCTTGCCTCGCCCGCCAAAGATGCTTTGCTCGTAGGCGTCCTTTGCGCTTTCGTAGGAGATGTGGATTTCGCCGATGGCATCCACGCGCGTACCGATGGCGCAGGTGGTGATGATGCCGTAGGTATCGAATATCGCGTCGGAAATATCGCCGAGCAGCCCGACGACATAGGACCGCTCGCTCTCCTTCGTGCGCGCGGCGTAGATGAGCACGCGCTTGTCGGAGGGCGTTTCAAAGGTCACGCCGTCCGTTCCGATCTCGCGGCTGATGAGCTCGGTCAGCGATAGACTCAATATCGCGGCGTCCTCGCCGGCGACCGGCGGATCCGGCTTGCAGTCGATCAGGCAAACGGTGTACGCCTGACCGCGCAGATGCAATCCGGTAAAATCCAGCATCTGCTGAATCCGGTCGGCGGAAACCATGTTGTGCAAAAGTTGGTTGAGTAGCCGTTCGCGCAGAAACGGCAGGCTCTGCTGCACCTGCGCCCGGAGCTTCTTTTCATGCTGGACGCGGGTGTCGCGAGCCCTTAGCACATCCGCCATCTCCTTCATGATATGGATGAGCTCCGACGGAATGATGGGCTTTCGGATATACTTTTTCACGCCGAGCTGCACGGCCTCCTGCGCATAGGAAAACTCGTCGTGCCCGCTCAGGATGACGACGATGGTGTCGGGATAGTCCCGCTTGAGCAGGCGGGTGAGCTCCAGCCCGTCGATGAACGGCATGCGGATATCGGTCAGCACGATGTCCGGCCGGAAGGCCTCGGCAACGGCAATCGCCGCCTCGCCGTCCTCGGCGCTCATAACGGTAAATCCGAGCTTGTTCCAGTCGACGCCTGTTACAATGGCGTTGCGGATGAGGTCCTCATCCTCCACGATCAGTAGCTTGTACATAGATTCCCCCTGATTGCCGGCATTGTCCGGCCGCCCGATATTCGTGAATGGCGCTGCATAGGGAGCATGCCGCGAGCGCGAGCGGCCCCGTTATGGGTACATTATAAACGCGGGACATAGAATTTTTCAACAGTCCGGAAAAGATATTCCACTCACATAAATCACCAAAGGGTTACAATGTAGATGTAAGGACGCATACCTTCTTTTCATTCCGTGGAACGGCAAAACCGGACAAATCCGTTATAAGACACAGTAAGCAGGAGCAAATTGATGACGAATACAACGAGTGGCAAAGAGATCCTTCGTATTGAAGGCGTCTCGAAACGCTTTCCGGGCACGCTGGCGGTGGACAACGTCGATCTCGCCGTGCATGCGGGCGAGGTGCACGCGCTCGTCGGCGAAAATGGCGCAGGGAAATCCACGCTGATGAAGCTGATTGCCGGCGCGTTCAACGACTACACCGGAAGGGTATTGATCGAAGGTCAGGAGGTCAGGCTTCATACGCCCGCGCAGGCAAAGTCGTACGGCATCGGCATGATCTATCAAGAGCTGAGTCTCGCGCGGCCCATCTCGATTGCGGAAAACCTGCTGGTCGGCAGACTCCCCGTCAAGGGCATCTTTGTCGACAAAAAGGAGGTCAACCGCATCACAAGGGAGCTGCTGAGCCAGGTCGGGCTCGATTACCTCGATCCGGACATGCCGGTGTCCGATATCAGCCAGTGCGAAGCGCAGCTGGTGGAAATCGCGAAGACGCTCGGCGACAATCCGCGCATTCTCGTGATGGACGAACCCACGAGCGCGCTCTCGAGCGAGGAGGTCGGCCGCCTGTTCAACATCATTCGCGAGCTCAGGTCGCGCGGCATTGCGATCATCTATATTTCGCACCATTTGCAGGAGGTCTTCGAGATTTCCAACAACATCACGGTCATGCGCGACGGAAAAAAGACCGGCACCTATGTGACGGCCGAAACGACTGCGGCACAGATTATCGACCTCATGGTCGGCCGCAGCGTCGCGGAGTTCTATGCTGAGCGCGAGCCCGTCATCGGGAAGGAGCGCTTCCGCATCGAGCATCTGAGCCGCTGGGGCTTCTTCCACGATATCAGCCTTCATGTCCGCGCGGGCGAAACGCTTGCCGTATGCGGCCTCGCGGGCGCCGGAAGAACGGAGCTTGCGCGCGCCATCGTGGGCATCGACCGGTATGACGAGGGCTCTGTTTTCCTGGACGGCAAGCCCGTGAAGTTTCAGAACATGTACGAGGCCATTCAAAGCGGCGTCGTGTACTTGACCGAGAGCCGCAAGATCGACGGCCTCGCCGTTCGCCTGACGACGGCTGAGAACAGCCTCGCGGCCTGCATTTCCGACCTGAGCCACGGCGCGTATTACACGGAGGCGTTCGGCGCGGGCAAGGTTGAGGCGCTGATTCACGACCTGTCCATCTATCCGCCGGAGCCAAAGCGTCCGGTCACGAACCTTTCCGGCGGCAACCAGCAGAAGGTGCTGATGGCCAAGTGGCTCGCCACCGCGCCGAAGGTGCTCATTCTCGACGAGCCGACCCGCGGCGTGGATATCGGCGCGAAGGAAATCATCCATAAGGCGATTGCCAATTTGGCCAGGCAGGGCAACGCCGTCATCATACTGACCTCCGACCTGCCGGAGATGGTGGGTCTGTCGGACCGCGCGATGATCATGCGCAACGGCCACTTCATCGGCGAAATTCCGCGCGAGGGAATTTCGGAAAGCGCGCTGCTGCTGGCGGCCAACGGAGAGGGGGAATATGTCCATGTCCAATAGGTCAACGGCATCCGCCGCGGCCCTCGTCAAGGATGTCCGCGCACAGGAGCAGAGCAGGTTCATGCTGCTCGTCAACAAGCTCGGCGTATATGTCATCGTATTGCTGCTGATTGTGGCGGGCGCGATTGTGAACCCGGCCGGCTTCTTCAAAATCGACAATATCCGCTCCGTTCTGCAGGCGGTATCCATACTGGGCATGGTCGCCGTCGGTATCAGCTTCGTCGTGTACAGCTCGAACTTCAACGACATGAGCGCGCCCATGGTCATTTCGCTCGCAGGCATGGTCTCCGTTACGGCGATTCGCCTGGGCTTTGTTCCCGCGGTATTGATCGGCGTTGCGACCGGCACGGCCATGGGCGTGATCAACGGCGTTATGGTCGGCAAGTTCCGTGCGCATCCGATCGTATGGAGCATGGCGTTCAACTTCGTGCTCTCCGGCATCGTGCGCTGGCTCTACGGCGGCAATCAGGTATACCCCGATATCATCGCGGGCGACGATTCCCCCGCCGTGAAAACGTTCTTCGCCATCAGCCGCACAAATATTCAGATCGGCAGCTTTGGCCTGCCCATCATGGTGCTGGTGATGATCCTGATGTTCCTCATTGCGGGCTTTATCCTCAAAAGGACGAAGTTCGGCAACCAATTGAAGGTTGTCGGCAGCAATTATGAGGTGGCGCGCCTCTCCGGCATCAACGTGGTCAAAAGCATCATCCTCGTATACATCATCTGCGCGTTCTGCTGCTCGATTGCGGGCGTCTTCCTGGCCTCGATGTCCAAGATGGGCGCTTACTACAACGGCGACGGGTACGACTTCCGCGGCTGCACGGCCGTGCTGCTCGGCGGCATGACGCTCGCCGGCGGCAAGGGCGACATCGTCGGCACGTTCGGCGGTGTGCTCACAATGGGTCTGCTGCAAAACGTGATGAACCTGATCGGCATTTCGACCTTTACACAGTATCTCGTGCTGGGACTGACGTTCCTGCTGATCGTCTGGATCAACACAAATTCCGACAGAAAGCTGGGGAAGAGCTGATGACTGCGAAAAAGCATCCTGTGGGAAAGATAATTGCGGAAAACCGTGCATATCTGCTTGTGATCCTGATGTGCATACCGGGACTCTTTGCAAAGAATTATTTTTCAATTTATAATATAAAATCCATTCTGGACGCCACCGTGTTCTACGCCATGCTCGGCATCAGCTTCACCATCTGCATGATCGCCGGACATATGGACCTGTCCGTGGGCTCGCTGGCCAACGTCGGCGCGGTCATGGTCATGGGCATCCACACGCTGCAAAAGCAGCCGTGGGCGGTCGCGATTCCATGCGCGATCCTGCTGGGCGCCCTCTTCGGCGTGCTGAACGGCGTTCTGATCAGCAAGTTCAAGATTCACTCCTTCATCGTTACGCTGGGCATGCAGTACGTTGTCAAGGGGTTCCTGTACATCTACAGCAACGGCGCCGAAATCGGCGACAAGGGCGATTATGCGCTGGCCGACTGGCTCAATCAGTTCCTAAAGCCCCTGCCCTTTACGCCTAAATTTCTCATTGCGATTGCAATCGTCATTATCATCGCGGTCATTCTTAAAAAGACACGCTTCGGACGCAACCTGTACGTCATGGGCGGCAACCGTGAAACGGCATGGCTCGGCGGCATCAACGCCGACGCGGTGACCATCCTGACGTTCGCGATTTCCGGCTTCATCTCCGCGGTCGGCGGCGTAATCTTCGCCATTGCGCAGTCCTCAGCGGCCGCCAACCTCGGCGAAAAGGGCGTTGCGCCCCTGCTCGTCGCGCTCGCGGCAACGATCATCGGCGGCACGTCGACCGACGGCGGCCGCGGTAGCGTTTGGAACACGTACATTTCGGTTCTGGGTCTCATGGCGATGTTCAACGTTCTGACCTCGCTCGTCGGCAAGTACGAGGTGCAGATACTGAGCAACGGCATCGTGCTTGCGGTCATCGTGCTGTATGAGACGATAACCGCCTACTACAAGAAGAAGAAAACGGGCATCCGTTCACAGCTCGTGCTCGAGTACGAGGCCATGAAGGCAAGCGGCGAACGCGCCTGATGCGACCACGAATCCAAGCCCATGGAGGGCTAAAAATAAACCAGGAGGAACGAACATGAAGAAGATCCTGTCCATTGTGCTCGCAGCACTGATGATTCTCTCGCTCGTTGCCTGCGCTTCTCCGGCAGCCGCACCCGCTGCCGCAGAGCCCGCTGCGGAACCCGCCGCCATGGAGACGGCTCCCGCCGAGGAAGCCGCGCCCGCCGGCTTCTATGGCGATCCGACGACCGTTTTTTCCACGGACGGCCAGATCCTTATGCCGGACTTGACGGTCAAAGACTTCCCCGAGCGCCCCGCAGATCCGGAAGCGCTGGCCGAGGATGACGCAGGCCGCTATTACGACATGGAGTATGCCGGCTGGGATGCCGAGAGCAAGGTTAACATTCCCGCCTCTCCCGCCGACGGTCCGAGCGGCAAGAAGGTCATTGTGATCGTCCATGGCGACCACCCCTGGACCACCGCCTATCAGAACGGTCTGCAAAAGGCCGCGGACTTCTTCGGCATGGAGATCGAGTACTGGAGCCCGAACTGGGATGTCAACGTGCAGAACCAGCTGATCGATCAGGCCATCAACGCGCAGCCTGACGCCATCGGCCTGATTCCGCTTAACGCGGAGTCCGCGACCCAGCAGTTCCGCAAAATCAACGAAGCCGGCATTCCGGTATTCGGCACGAACACCCTGCCGACCTCCGACGCCATGAAGTACATGGTCAGCTGGACCGGTCCGGACGATTGGGGCCAGATGAGACTGCTTGCCGGCAAGCTGGCGGAAGCGCTGGACGGCAAGGGCGGCATCTGCTACATTACGCATAACGCCGGCACATCGCCGTATTTTGCCCGCACATACGGCCCGATCACCGAGTTCAGGAAGATCGCGCCCGACATCAAGACCCTGGACATTCAGACCCCGGGCTTTGACGCTGTTGCCGTCAAGCAGGTTGTGTCCGACTGGATCACCCGCTTCGGTAACGAGCTCAACGCCATCTTCCTGGCGGACGACTCCGCGCAGGCCATCGGCACCATCGATGCTCTGAAGGATGCGGGCCGCACCGACGTACTGGTCGTGGCTGCCGGCAACTCCAAGCAGGGCATGGACCTCGTTAAGTCCGGCGATCTGCTGGCCATCAACTACCAGACCGCCGAAGGCGACGGCGCGGCCGTAGTTTACAGCATGGCGAAATACTTCTCCGGCGAAGAGGTTCCGGCCATCGGCTACCTTGCGCAGGACATCATCACCCCCGAGAACGTCGACGGCTTCTATCCGCCGCAGTGGTAGTCTGTAACAAAAAAGAGGGGGCGGCATTCGTGTCGCCCCCTTTCCGACACATGGACAAGGAGGAATACGCATGGGCAAGCTGCAACGCTACGGTTCGGTAATCGGGCTCGATCCCGCGAGCGCCGAACGGTATAAGTACCTGCACGCGCATATCTGGCCGGAGATCAACGCCATGATCAAAGAATGCAACATTCAAAACTATTCGATCTATTGGAAGGACAACTATCTGTTCAGCTACTTCGAGTATACCGGCGACGACTACGAGGCCGACATGGCCAAGATGGCCGCCGACCCTGCGACGCAGCGGTGGTGGGACGCGTGCAAGCCCTGCCAGCGCCCGCTCGATGCGCGCAAGGAAGGTGAATGGTGGGCGGATATGGAAGAAGTCTACCACCTGGATTGATATGAGCAGATATTTGAATTTGGCCGACCGCTTCGGCACGACGGTGGCGGGCAAGCCGGCACTCGGGCGCGTGTCGCCCGACACGCTGCGCATTCCTGCGGAGGACCGCGGCATTCTGCGCGCGCTGGCGCAGAAAAAGCACGAATACGCAAACCTGCCGCAGATGGAGGTAAACCGCAGGCTTTGGCGCGCGACGAACGATCTCAATATGACGAAGCCGCCGATCTATATCGATGAAATCTGCTGGACGGAGCTCAACGACGACCACGGGCTGGATCTGCGCTGTGCGCACCCGTTTGCCGCGGAGCTCGAGGATTTTCTTCGCAAGGAGCTCTATTGCCACGAGCACGGCTTCGGCAACCTGATTGTCGAGGACTATATCGAGAGTCCGCTCGTGGTCTACGACAGCGGCTTCGGCATCGACGAGGATGTGGATACGATCCACACGGATCGAAACAGCGAGGTGATCTCCCGTCATTTCAGGCCGTATATTCTGACCATGGACGACGTGGAGAAGATTCTGACGCCTGAAATCTACGTCGACCGTGAGCGCACGCGGCAGTATACGGAGCTCATGCGGGATATGTTCGACGGCGTGATCGACGTGCTCGAGGTGGGCGCGCGTGGATTGTGGTTTACGCCGTGGGATTATCTCATCCGCGTGATGGGCATTCACGAAACGATGCTCAACCTTGTCGACGAGCCGGAATTTGTGGAGGCGGTCGTCAAACGGTACGTTGATTGCGCGATGGCGCGTATGGAGCGGTACAAGGAGCTCGGCATCTGGGCGAGCAACAATAGCTCCTGCCGCGTCGGCAGCGGCGGCTACGGGCTGATCAGCTGCCTTGACGCGCGTGAAAGAGCGCCGGAATACTGTGATCCGAAGCAGATGTGGGGCTGTGGAAACGCGCAGATATTCACGACCGTAAGTCCGGAAATGCACTGGCAGTTCTCACTGCAATACGAGATGGAGTGGCTCAACTGCTTTGGTGTGACGTATTACGGCTGCTGCGAGCCGCTGCATCGCAAGATGGACATGCTCGACCGCATTCCGAATCTGCGCAAGGTCAGCATGAGCCCGTGGAACGATTTGGCCGCTGCTGCCGAGCGCTGCCGCGGCAGATATGTGATGAGCTGCAAGCCGAGTCCCGCAAAGTTCGCCGTCGGCGATTATTCCGAAAGCGAGGCGCGCGCGGAGATCGAGCGCATCGTGAAAGAAACTGAAGGATGCAGCATCGAGATCATATTGAAGGATATTTCCACGGTGGATTATCGGCCGGAAAAGCCCTGGCGCTGGGCGCGGCTGGCCCGCGAGACCGTGGACGGGCTGTTCGGCTGAGGACGCAAAGGGCGCCGCCGGGACCGTAAGCCGTACGGCGCTTGTGCTTCGGCGTTTAAAACCGGTCGTGATAATGCAGGCCGTTTTGGCGGCGGTATTCAGCCGGAGAGATGTTCTCCTGCGCGCGAAAGCGGCGAATGTAGTGGCTCGCGTTGCAGAAGCCGAGCTTGTGCGCGATCGAATCGAGGCTTTCGTCCGCATCGGAGAGCAGGAATTTCGACTGGTTGATGCGGTGGCGCATGATGTAGGCGTGCGGCCCGACGCCGTGCACCTCGTTGAATTTGCGAATGAAATAATGCTTGCTGTAGCCCGCGTGCTCTGCAAGCTCCTCGACGGTAATGTTCCGGTCGAGGTTTGCCTCGATGAAGGAATCAAGCGCGCGAATGCGCCCGTAGAAGGCATGGCGGCTCAGTTTGCTTTCCGCATCCGGCCCGACGGTGCGCGACAGCCGGTACAGGATGCTGTAAAGCTCGATGGAGGGCTCGTAGCCCGCGTCGTCCTCCACACGGTCGAGGATCGTCATGATGGAAAGCGCGGTTTCCGTAAAGGCTGTGCCGGCAAGGACCGGCGTGCCGGCGCGGTCGATGATATGCCTGGTCAATTGCTCGCTGCCGCCGCCGAGGTACTCGATCCACGTAAGGCCAAAGGGATGCGTCGGGTCGCTTCTGTACAAGTGCGGCTCGCCGGCACACAGCAGAAAGATCTGCCCGGCGCGGAGCAGGTACGTTTGGCCGCGAAAGGACAGCTCGCCGCTGCCCGCGATGACGCAGTGCAGGTTATTCATGCACGTATCGGCGTTCCGGCGTACGACGAACAGGCCGGATGTTTGCGCAACGGTGCCGGCGCGGTTGAGCGCGTAATACCTCGGCGTATCCTCCGTGACGGGACGCGCGGAAATAAAGAGCCGGTCATGCAGAAGCTGCGGGGCGTCCATGATGAGTTCGTCGCAAAAGTCGCGTTCGTCGACGGGGAATTGCACCGGCGCCTTTTTCATAGCTACAGTATAGGTCGGCGCGCGCGGTAAAGTCAATGATACAACGGCATGAAGTACGCAATTTTATACTATTTCACGTCAATAACATAGGGTGAAAATTCAGACATGCCGTACTATGATGATAGTGTAAAGCGCGCATTTGAGGATGTCCAGGACAACAAACGCAGTGACAAATCTATGATGAGAGGATGAGGCGGCATGAACAGCAGAGAGCGGGTCAGGGCGACCTTAGAAAGAAAGCCTGCGGATCGTATTCCGATGTGGTGCGGCGCGTCGCCGGAGTTCATCGCGAAGGCGGAAAAATATCTCGGCGTATCCACGGAGGAGGAGGTGCTCGTTCGCTTCCACGATGACTTCCGCCGCGTGTATTCGCGCTATCAGGGGCCGGACGAGCGCAATCCGGAGAGGAACGCAAGGCTTGGCAAAAACGTCAACATTTTCGGTGTGGAGCGCCATGGCTACGGCTACGGCCAGCCGATTTCGCACCCCCTCAAGGACGCCTCATCCGAGGAGATCGAGGCCTATCCCTGGCCCACGGCCGACTGGGTCAACGTGTCGCATATCCGTGAGGACATTATGCGTTGGGGCGGTGAATATGCGATCATGTGCGGCGAGTGGTCGCCCTTCTTCCATGATACGATCGATATGCTCGGCATGGAAAACATGATGATCCTCATGTACGAGGAGCCGGAGAAGGTGCACGCGATCATCCGGCATCTGACGGACTTCTACTATGACGCCACAAAAAAGATCATGGACGAGGCAAGCGATCTGATCGATATCTATTTCTGCGGCAACGACCTGGGCAGCATGACGGGTCCGCTCATCGGCGCGAACCTGTTTGACGAATTCATCGCGCCGCCGCTCAAGCGTCTCTGCGACCTTGCGCACAGCCACGGCCTGTTTACGCAGATGCATATCTGCGGCAGCTTCTATCCGCTGTTTCCGGGCCTCATCGCGTGCGGCATGGACTCCGTGCAAAGCCTCCAGCCCGCGACGCGGAACATGGCTCCCGCCGATCTCAAACGCGAGTACGGCGACAGGATCATTTTGAACGGCTGCGTCGACTCCGTCAAGGTGCTGATTGAAAGCCCGGAGGACGTCGTGCGGCAGGTGACGAAGGAGACCGTGCTGACCATGAAACCGGGTGGCGGCTACATACTTTCCCCGAGCCACGACTATCTGCTCGAAATGACGCCGGTGGAGAACGTGATTGCGATGTACGATACCGGCCTCGAATACGGCAGATATGAATAAAGAGGAGGCGGCGCACAATGGACGGCAGGGAACGGTTTTACCGCACGATTGCGCGCGAGGAGGTCGACCGGCCCGCCGCGTGGATGAGCGCGCCCACGGGGCCGGAGATGGACGCCGTCTGCAAGCTCTACGGCGTGACCAACTGGCATGATTTGCAGCTTGCCGCGGGCGACGATGTGTACGCGTTCGATATTCCCTATGATTCCGGCTATGCCACGCACATTGCGGCGGCGTTCGACTGGTATCAAAACGGCAGCAACGTCGATCCGGAGCATCGCACGCTGACGGCGGACGGCTGCTTCAAGGATGCGGAGGCGCTCGAGGAGCTCGCATTCTTCAACTGGCCCGACCCGGCAAAATATATCGACCGCGAGGAGTGCCGCCGCCGCTGCATGGCCGCGCCGCGCGACCGCGCCACGCTGGGGCAGGTCTGGAGCGCGCATTTTCAGGACGCCTGCGCGGCGTTCGGCATGGAAACCGCGCTCATGAACATGGTCACGAATCCCGATATATACATGGCGGTTGATGAAAAGCTTGTTGACTTCTATCTGCGCGCCAACGAGGTTATCTACGAGGCGTGTAAGGGATACCTTGACAGCGTGATTATCGCCAACGACTTCGGCTCCCAGCTGGGCCTCATGATCTCGCGCAAAATGATTTACGACTATGTGATGCCGGGCTCGAAGAAGCTCGTCGATCAGGCGCACGCCTACGGCGTCAGGGTTATCTACCATTCCTGCGGCGCGGTGTCCGACGCATATGATGCGCTCATCGGAATCGGCGTGGACGTGCTGCACCCCGTGCAGGCGACGGCGGCCGGGATGGGGCCGCGGCGTATCAAGGCGCTCTTTGGCGACCGCGCAAGCTTTTGCGGCGGCGTGGACATTCAATCGTTGCTGCCCAACGGCACGCAGGAGCAGGTCAGGGCCAAGGTGCGCGAGTTGCGCGAAATCTTCCCGACCGGTCTGGTCATCTCCCCAAGCCAAGGCGTCATTCTCGACGACGTGCCGCCGGAGAACATCCGCGCAATGCTCGAAGAAACACAGAAAACGTACTGATCCCAAGGTCGCCCCTGCCTCAGGCCAAGTCGTGGGTTGGCCTGTTCCATGTGTCCGGAAAACACGCAATATATCCGTTCGTCACTCAGCCGGGCGACGGTGTGCTCGCCGCATCCTTTGGCCCCCTGTTTTTAAGTCTGAAAAAACAGAGCCGGCAAGTGCGCCGGCCCAGTGTTTGTTCCCTGCTGATTTATCTCATCATGTTGCTGCCGCTCATGTTGTTTTCCGCATAAGCGATCATACGTTTGACCATTTCACCGCCAACCGAACCAGCCTCGCGGGTGGTCAGGTCGCCGTTATAGCCCTGCTTGAGATTAATGTTCAGCTGGTTCGCAACCTCGGACTTGAGGTTTTCGAGCGTCGATTTGCTCTCGGGTACAAGCGCACCGTTTCTAGCCATATCGATTTGCTCCTTTCATGATATTCCAGTTGAGTGTTGTTTGGTTTAGTGCATGTTCTTTTCCGCATAAGCGATCATGCGCTTCACCATCTCGCCACCGATTGAGCCCGCCTCGCGAGAGGTCAGGTCGCCGTTGTAGCCCTGCTTCAGATTCACATTCAGAGAGTTCGCAACCTCGGACTTAAAGCTGTCCAGCTTGGATTTCGACTCCGGAATCAAGGAACCGTTACGTGCCATTTGTGTTTCACCTCCTTTTTCGGATGTGTTGTTATGTTGTGCATGTTTCAACCAATTATGACTGGAAATAACTGTGACAAATGATAAGAAATGCTAGCCCATAAAATTTGAATATGGAAAACCCGCCCAATCCTAAAAAATTTGGCGGGTCTCGCGTTTTAAAATACCAAATGCGATGCGGAAAACAGCGTCTAAAAACGGGTACATACCCATTGGGAGGTGCTTACACAGGGTCTTTAACCCCGCACTATATATGACGGTTCGCCGCGCCTTTTCCCTGATACGCATCGTTTTGCACAGGCATGCCCGCGCGCGGAAAAGCGGGATGTTTATTTTTTCAAAAGAACCGCTCCGGCTTTTATGTCCTGAAAAATTCCATCCTTCAAAGCGGCGCCGCCGTTGACGTATACATGCCGGACGCCCTGTGGTCTGTAGCCCGGAACATCCACATCGACCTTCATATTCTCAAAATCAAGAACCGTAATATCCGCAAAATACCCCGCCTTCAGGTATCCCCGCCTCTCAATTTTAAACCGGTCAACCGTCGCGCCCGTCATTTTATGCACAACCGATTCGACCGGCATGCCGTATTCCCTTGCGCGCGTAAAGAAAAATGGGAAGCACTGGTAGGCGGCTCCGTTTTGCGTCCCCGCTTCCTCCACCCAGGCGTCGGTCATAAAGATGGACAGATCGTCCTGCATCAGGCGGCGCACCAAGCCGTCGTTATAATACTGTCCAAGATAAATCCTTCCCTGTCCTTTGGAAAGCTCGACCAGCTTTAAATACATTTCAAAATCACTCAGGCCTTCCTTCCGGGCAATTTCGTTCACGCGCCTGCCTTCATATTGCTTATGCCGATCGGAAATATAGGCGATGGTCATATCGTTGAACGTCAGGCCCAAAAGCTTCATCGTCATAAAGATGGTGATCTGCAGCTTAAAGCGCGTCAGCGGCTTTTTCTTTTCCTCCTGGGAAAGCGCCATGTACCAGGCCGGCATCGCGAGCGTGATGACGGATGCGCCGTAGGTAAACGAATAATTGTCATATGCGATGTCATATCCCCGGTCGTTATAAGCGTGTATTTGTTTGAGCATGGGTTCGCAGCTTGACCAGGACGACCGCCCCGCAAAGATCAGATGGCTGTACTCCATGCGCACCCCGGTCTTGGCCATGATATCGATTACCTCGTTAAGAGCAAGTTCAATATGCGGCTTTGAGAAGAGCGGGTATCCGAGCGCAACCTTGGAGCAGGCTCTTGGATGAACCGTCAGGATGCCGTCGTATTTGGCGATCCGCTCGGCAAAAGCATACAGCTCCTCCTGCTTGGCGTAGATTCCGGGTTCGTACATGAAGCCAAACGACCCGCCGAACGCGCCGCCCGCCATGGCCTCGTCAACAAGCTCCATCTCTTCTTCAATCTGCACGGGGCTCAGCGGCGCCGAATCATATCCGGACAGGCTAATGCGGGTGGTGCCCTGTCCAACCAGAGGCGCCAGGTTCACATAGAGATTGCCCTCGGCCCTTTCCTTGAATTCTGCAAAGCTCCCCGGTCTTACCGCATGGAACAACCCGCCGCCGACCTTGTCCTTATATGCGGAGCCGGAGCTGATTCCAAAAGGGGAAAAGCCGCAATTGCCGGTGATTTGCGTGGTGATCCCCTGCTCGATAAAGGGTTGGAAAAACATTGCCGCGTTCTCCCGGTCGTAAAAAAAGTCATTGTGGGAATGCGCGTCGATCA
The DNA here is from genome assembly GCA_964447605.1 of uncultured Oscillospiraceae bacterium. Lineage (GTDB taxonomy): Bacteria > Bacillota > Clostridia > Christensenellales > CAG-138 > CAYUTA01. The sequence continues at coordinate 26,912 of CAYUTA010000016.1, forward strand.
GCCCCGGGCACACGTACAGTCCGCTGCAATCGATCATTTCGTCATATTCGGAGGCAATCCGGCCGCCCGCTTTTGCGATTGCGTTGTCCTCGATCAAAAGATCCCCTACAACTGGTTTTGCGCCGCTTCCATCCACAAGATAGCCGCCTTTGAGCAGGATTCGCATTTCAATTACCTCCAGAATTTGATTTTACGTATGAGACGCAAGCGCTTGCACCGCTGAATTCAACCGGTGCTTTCCACATTTATTTACAAACAGGAGGACAGCCGTCATCCGAGCGTGTAATAATTTTTATTATATGGATAAACTGCGTTCGGTGCAATAGCGCGCGGCGGCGCATGCGTTTAAGGCGGAGCGGTTGAATTATATGTCCCGCACCGCGCGTCAATTTTTTCAATAAATTTTCAGCTTTCAGCGTTTTTTCAATGTACATTTTTCTGCGTCGTCAAAATGCGGGGTGTCCGAGTCCGGTTTGCAGGTTCTTATGTGAAATCCTGCAGAACCATTCAGAACCCCTCGCCACGTGTTCCACATTTTGCAGCAGGCGCGGAGCACGTCCGCCAGTGGATGCAGGTACGCCGGTTTCGCGCTGCATCCGGATCGGTTCCATACGCTAAAACCATACGCTTTCAGGCAGCCTCAAGGCATGGCAAACCCCGCGGTTTTTCGCGGTTTTGCCCGCCGCTTCGATTGACACGCGGGGGGCGGAAAGCTATAATACTAATTGGTCAATACCGGCCTTTCCAGAGCGGAACGGCCTTGGGACAATCATATTTCTAGGAGGCAAAAAAATGGCAAAAACCATGACCATCGACGGCAACACCGCCGCATCGCATGTGGCATATGCGTTCTCGGACGTAGCGGCCATCTACCCGATTACGCCGTCTTCACCGATGGCGGAGGTCGCGGACGACTGGGCCGCAAACGGCCGCGTCAATCTGTTCGGCCAGAAGGTGCACATTGCCGAAATGCAATCCGAGGGCGGCGCCGCGGGTGCGGTGCACGGCTCGCTCAAGGGCGGCGCGCTGACGACGACGTTCACCGCTTCACAGGGCCTGTTGTTGATGATTCCGAACATGTACAAGATTTCCGGCGAACTGCTGCCCGGCGTGTTCCACGTCAGCGCACGCGCGCTGGCCGCGCACGCTCTGTCTATCTTTGGTGATCACAGCGACGTGATGAGCTGCCGCCACACCGGTTTTGCCATGCTCGGCTCCGCCTCCGTGCAGGAGGTCATGGATCTGGCTCTAGTATCCCACCTGTCCGCCATCAAAGCCTCCGTGCCGTTCCTCCATTTCTTCGACGGCTTCCGCACCTCGCACGAGGTTCAGAAAATCGAGATGATCGATTATGAAGATATGCGCAAGCTTTGCGACTTCGAGGCCGTCAAGGCGTTTCGCGCGCGCGCGCTCAACCCGGAGCATCCGCATCAGGGTGGTACGGCGCAGAATCCCGATATCTATTTCCAGGGCCGCGAGGCTGCCAACAGGTATTACGACGCCATCCCCGATATCGTGCAGCATTACATGGACGAGGTCGGCAAGATCACCGGCCGCAAATACAATCTGTTCGACTATGTCGGCGCGCCCGACGCGGAAAACGTGCTCGTGCTCATGGGCAGCGGTGCGGACGTGGTCGAGGAGACCGTCAATTACCTCAACGGGCAGGGCGCAAAGCTCGGCTTGCTCAAGGTCCGCCTGTATCGTCCGTTCGCGGCGGAACGGTTTGTCAGGGCGCTGCCCGCGTCGGTCAGGCGCGTCGCGGTGCTCGACCGTACCAAGGAGCCCGGCTCCCTCGGCGAGCCGCTGTACCAGGACGTGCTCCACGCGCTGGTTGAAAGCGGGCGGAAGGATGTCGCCGTCGTCGGCGGCCGCTACGGCCTCGGCAGCAAGGAGTTCACGCCGTCGATGGTCAACGCCGTGTACGAAAACCTCGATGCGGCTGAGCCGAAGAACCACTTCACCGTCGGCATCATGGACGACGTGACCAACACGTCCCTGCCGGTTGCCAAGCAGATCAACGCCGCGCCCGAGGGTACGATTGCCTGCAAGTTCTACGGCCTCGGCAGCGACGGCACGGTCGGCGCGAACAAGAACAGCATCAAGATCATCGGCGACCACACCGCCATGTATGCGCAGGGCTACTTTGCTTACGATTCCAAGAAGTCCGGCGGCCTGACGGTGTCGCATCTGCGCTTTGGCAAGCAGCCGATTCAGAGCCCGTATCTCATCGACGCGGCGGACTTTGTAGCCTGCCACAACCCGTCGTACGTCACGCGCTACAATGTGTGCGACGGCATCAAGGAGGGCGGCATATTCCTGCTCAACTCGCCCTGGACGCTCGAGGAAATGGAAAAAGAGCTGCCCGCCTCCATGAAGCGCGCCATTGCCGAAAAAAAGCTCAGGTTCTATAATATCGACGCAATCAAGCTGGCGCGTGAGGTCGGTATGGGCGGACGCATCAACACGATTATGCAATCTGCGTTCTTTAAGCTGGCCAACGTCATTCCCGCCGGAGAAGCCATCGAATACATGAAGGCCGCCGCCAAGAAGTCCTATGGCAATAAGGGCGATGATGTGGTGAAAAAGAACTGGGACGCCATCGACGCGGGCGCAAACGCCATCGAGGAAATCGCATACCCGGCCTCTTGGGCAACCGCCAATGAAGGCGCAGCGCCCATCAACACCACGGACGATCCGTACTTCGTGGACTTCATCCATCCGATTTTGGCGCAGGAGGGGGACAAGCTGCCCGTTTCCGCCATGAGCGCGGACGGCACCGTACCCACCGGCACCACCAAATATGAAAAGCGCGGCATTGCCGTGGATGTGCCGGATTGGATTCCGGAAAACTGCATCCAGTGCAACCAGTGCTCGCTGGTTTGCCCGCATGCGGTCATCCGTCCGTTCCTCGTGTCCGAGGAGGAGAAAAAGGCCGCGCCGGCGTCGTTTGTCACCAAGCAGGCCATCGGAAAAGGGTTTGAACCGTACGGTTTCCGCATGCAGGTAACGCCGCTCGACTGCACGGGCTGCGGCAACTGCGTAGACGTTTGCCCGGCCAAGGAAAAGGCGCTCAAGATGGTTCCGCTGGCCGCCGCGGAGGCAGACGAAAAGAACTGGGATTACGCCATGACGCTCAGCAAAAAGAACGTGCCGCTCAACACCGCAACCGTCAAGGGCAGCCAGTTCCTCCAGCCGCTGTTCGAGTTCTCCGGCGCATGCGCGGGCTGCGGCGAGACGCCGTATGTCAAGCTGCTCACCCAGCTGTTTGGCGACCGCATGGTTGTGGCCAACGCCACGGGTTGCTCGTCCATCTATGGCGGCAGCGCGCCGACCTGTCCGTATACTACCAATGAAAAGGGCCAGGGCCCCGCATGGGCCAACTCCCTGTTTGAGGACAACGCGGAATTCGGCTTCGGCATGAACCTGGCCAACAGGCAGCGCCGCGCCAAGCTGGCCGATACGGTCAAAGCGCTCATTGCGGTGGAATACTGCCTGCCGGAAATCAAGACTGCCGGCGCGGAATGGCTTGAGAAGATGGATGACGCCAAGGGCAGCCGCGAGGCGGGCGAGAAGCTGCTTGCAGCCTGCAAGGACGGCATCGACGTGGACCTGACCGGTACCGAGTGGGAGAAGGACTGGCTTGCCAACGGTAAGGTCTGCGCCTGTGAAGCCTGCACGCCTGCACGCGAGGTCATCGCAAGCGCCGATCTGCTGACCAAGCAGTCCATCTGGGTGTTCGGCGGAGACGGCTGGGCTTACGACATCGGCTTCGGCGGTCTCGACCATGTGTTGGCTATGGATGAAGACGTCAACGTGCTCGTTGTGGACACCGAGGTGTATTCAAACACCGGCGGGCAATCCAGCAAGGCCACGCCGACGGGCTCGGTCGCAAAGTTTGCCGCCGCGGGCAAGCGCACAAAGAAGAAGGATCTGGGCCTGATGGCCATGAGCTACGGCTATGTGTACGTCGCCAAGGTCTGTATGGCCGCCAACCCGAATCAGCTGATGAAAGCGGTCAATGAGGCCGAGGCCTATAAGGGCCCGTCGCTGATTATCGCATACGCGCCGTGCATCAATCACGGCATCAACATGAGCCACTCGCAGCTCGAGGCCAAAAAGGCCGTTGAGGCGGGCTACTGGCCGCTGTATCGGTACAATCCCGATTTGGCCGCTGCGGGCAAGAACCCGTTCACGCTCGACAGCAAGGATCCTACGGGCAGCTTCAACGACTTCATCATGGGCGAGGTTCGCTATGCAACGCTGAAAAAGCAGTTCCCCGAGGTTGCGGACAAACTTTTCGAACGCGCGGAAAAGGAAGCGGCCGAAAAGATCGCTTACTACAAGAAACTCAACGAGATGTAACGCAATCATTTGAAAGATCCGGACATATAACGGCAGGCAGCGCATCCGGCTATCGGATGCGCTGTTTCTATCGTCGAAAGTGGCAGAGATTTCCCTGTGAGATAAACGCTGCGCATCCAAATGCCCGGCGCAGCCGCCAGACTGCCGTTCGTTCAGTCGAGGAAGAACCGCCGCTTTTGCCCGAGCAGGAACGGCAGCTTATTCAAATAGGTCGATATATCCTTTGGATTGGGCAGGCGCTCAATGCGTTGCCCCGCGCCAAATACGCGCTTGGTCATGCTGCCCGCGCCATGTGAAAGAATGCCGGCCGTCTCCTCCATCATGTCGATGTTGTAAACGCATACATGGCCGGGCTGCGCATAGCCCACATTTTCCAAATTTCCACGCATATATTTCTGCCGATACATATAATAGGGCGACATACCCATTTGCGCAGCCGTCCGGGCGCCGTCCGCAACCATCAAAGCCGCATCGGCGGGCGCGGCAAGCGGATACTCGGCAAGCTTGGTTTTCAGCAACGACGAACGCTTGACCGCAAGTGTATGCACGGTCAGATTTTCCGGCGCAAGCGACGCAACCGCGTCGTACGTCCGGCGCATATCATCCGGCGTTTCGCCGGGCAGCCCGGCAATCACATCCATATTGATGGTTGCAAACCCAATTTCGCGTGCAAGGTGGAAGGCCCTGCACGTTTCCCGCGCAGTGTGCGCGCGGCCGACGCGGCGCAGCGTATCGTCATTCATGCTCTGCGGATTGATGGAGATACGCCCGACGCCAAGACGGCGTAAGACAAAAAGCTTATCACGGTCGATGGTGTCCGGCCTGCCGGCCTCCACGGTACACTCCGCGCCAAGGCCTCCATATGCGCAAAACGTTGTGGTCAGCAGGTCCTCAAGCTGCCCCGCGGACAGAACGGTCGGCGTGCCGCCGCCAACGTAGATTGCCCGGACGCGGTATCCCCCATCCCGCACCAGCGCCGCGCCTGCAAGAACGTCCCGCTTCAAGGCGGCAAGATAGTCAGTAAGCAGTGTGTCGGAACGCAATACCTCGGATATAAATGAGCAGTAGAGGCAACGGGTTTTACAAAATGGAATCCCCACATAGATATCCACGTCGTTTGCGCGCACACTTTCAATCAGCGGCTGCTGCACGGCGCAAATCTGTTCGGCCAGCCCTGTTTTCTCCGGAGAAACGGAAAACACATGCAAAAATTGTTCCCGCGCGCTTTCCGTGCCAAAGGAATCGGAAAGCTCGCGGAAAAGCTTGGTGGGCCGAATGCCGGTCAGCGAGCCCCAGGGCGTTTCCACCTCCGGGTACAGCGCGCGCATCAAGTCGTAAACGACGAGCTTGATTTGGCGCTTTTCCATCTTTTTCACGCCAAGCGGCGTACCGTCCTGAATAAAAAAATCCCGCATGAGCGCCGCTTTCCCCGCCGAAGCCCGGAGGCGTCGGCTTTTATTCTCCACCGGCGTCAGCGTCACGTTCACATGCAGTTGCGCGTCGCAGGGCTCCGGTTCATCCGGCGCAAGCAGCACAGTCTCAACAAAGCCGAGGAACAGCATAATTTCCTCGGCAATATCGTTTCGGTATTCAGGCCTGTTGGTGCAAATGATTACCATCCCATGCGCGCTCCGTAGGTTGTCAGCGGATTATGCGCACGCTCATGGCCGAGCGTCGTCTGCTCGTCATGCCCGCAATAGACGGTATAGTCGCCCTCGAGCGAATAGAGTTTATCTACGATGGAGCGGTACAACGCCCGTTCCGAGCAGCCGGGAAAATCCGTGCGCCCCGCGCCGTCAAGGAAGAGCACATCGCCGCAGAAAATCGCGCGCGCACACGCAATCACGTAACAAACGCCGCCCGCGCAGTGGCCCGGCGTATGAAGCACGCGGATGGTCAGTCCCGCCGCCTCAATGACGTCGCCATCGTGCAACAACACGTCGGCCTCCGTTTTTTCCAGAGGCTGACCGACCAGGATTGCAAGGCTGCCGCGGTTGCTGGCAAGCTTATCCGCATCTTCGGCATGGATCAGCAGCTTTGCCCCCGTTGCGGCCTTTAACGCCCCGGCTCCGCCGATGTGGTCGAAATGGCCATGCGTAATCAGGATATGCGTGCAGGTAAGCCCCTCCTTCTCCAGCCGCTCCAGCACGGGCGCGGCCTCGCCCGGGTCGACGACCGCGCATTCCTTTGTATCGTCCGCGCCGATGATATAGGTGTTCACGGCAAGCGCGCCGCAGGTCAGCCAAATCAAACGCATCAAAATGCCCTCCTTGAATCCAGCAGTATCGTGTGCGGGCCGTCGTTGATCAACGCGACCTGCATCTGCGCGCCAAACCGCCCGGTTTCGGTACGCACAACCTTTCGGAAACGCTCCGCAGCATATTCATAGAGCGGGATCGCCGTTTCCGGCCGTGCGGCGCGGATATAGCTCGGCCGCCTGCCGTGGCGCACGTCGGCGCAAATCGTAAACTGGGAAATCAGCAGGATGCCCCCGCCAACATCGGCAACCGAGCGGTTCGGCACCCCATTTTCATCGTCAAACACGCGCAGGCCGATTGCCTTATTCACAATATAGTCCGCGTCCGTTTGCGCATCGTCCGCCTCAACGCCGAGGAAAACCAGCAGGCCCCGGCCGATTGCGCCGACCGTCGCCCCGGCCGCCTCCACGCTTGCGCGCGCTACGCGCTGCACCACCGCACGCATGGCAGCCTCCTTCTATCGGTTCATGCGGTAGACCTCGTCTACGCACTTGAGCTTCTTCAGATTGCGGATAATGACGTTGAGCTGTTCGGTATTCGTCACGTCAAACGTCATTTCAACCACATACTTCCCATCATGCGCCGGCGTGCCCGTAATGCCCCGGATGCTCACGTTCATGCCGGACAGCTGCGCTGAAATATCAGAGATCACGCCCGGCCGGTCGTCCGCGTGAATCTGTACGGATGCATTGAACGAGCTTGCTGCGTTGATCGCCCACGCAACCTCAATGATGCGGTCGATATCGCTGCGCAGGTTTCCCACGTTCGGGCAATCCGCGCGGTGGACGGATACGCCGCGGCCGCGCGTAATATAGCCGATGATCTCATCTCCCGGCAACGGGTTGCAGCAGTTGCCAAAACGCACCGCCATACCCGGGTCGCCCTTGACGATAATGCCGTTGACCGGTACATGCGTCCTGCTCGTTTCCTCATGCTCGCCCTGCTGTATGCGCGCGGCAAGCTCGTCGGCTTTGGCCTCCTTTTTCGCCAGATCCATGAGTTTATGCAGCACTTGGCCGGAAGAAATGCCGCCGAAACCGATTGCCGAATACAGGTCGTCCAGCCCCGCCATGTGCAACCGCTTGAGCAACACGTTATAATACTCGGATTTCAGCAGCATGGTCAGCTTCTGCCCCTGCCGCTTTGCCGAATCCTCCAGCATCTCGCGCCCGCGCTGGATGTTCTCCTCTCGGTTTTCCTTTTTGAACCACTGCCGGATTTTGTTGCGCGCGGACTGAGTTTTGACAATTTTAAGCCAGTCGCGGCTCGGCCCCGTCTGACCGGCCGACGTAACGATTTCAACCATATCGTTGGTTTTCAGCTTGTAGTCAAGTCGTACCAGCGAGCCGTTGACCTTGGCGCGCTGCGCATGGTGGCCGATATTGGTATGGATGCGGTAGGCAAAGTCCAGCGGCGTGCTGCCCTTGGGAAGGTCGATGATTTCGCCGCGCGGCGTGAGCACAAACACGTATTCGCCAAGAAAGTCTTTGAGAATGTTTTCAACGAACTCCTTGCTGTCCTCCGTCGTGTCCTTTGCCTCCACAACCTGGCGAAGCCAGCTCGTCTTTTTGTCCAGCAGGCTCTGTACGCTGCGTCCCTCCTTGTACATCCAGTGCGCCGCAATGCCGTATTCCGCCGTTTCGTGCATCTCCTTGGTGCGGATCTGCACCTCGAACGGAATCCCGTTCGGCGCAAGCAGCGTCGTGTGCAGCGAGCGGTACATGTTTGGCTTCGGCGTGGCGATATAATCTTTAAACCGGCCCGGCAGCGGCCGCCAGCCCGCGTGAATCACGCCCAGCGCGGCATAGCAGTCGTTAACGGTATCCACGATCACACGGATTGCGATGAGATCATAAATCTCATTGATGCCGGTTCCGTTTCTCTGCATCTTGCGGTACACGCTGTACAGATGCTTGGGCCTGCCGCTGATGGCGGCCTTGATACCCGCGTCCTCCAGCTGGACTTCAATGATGCGCTTTGCATCGTCCAGCGTTTCCTCGCGCGCCTTCTGCTGCTGGTTGAACTGGCGTTTGATGTTCTCATACTCGTCCGGCATAAGATACATAAACGAAAGATCCTCCAGCTCGCCCTTGATGGCTCCCATGCCGAAGCGGTGCGCCAGCGGCGCATAAACTTCCAGCGTTTCCTTGGCTTTGCGCGCGCGTTTGAACGGCGTGCAGTAGGCGATCGTCCGCATGTTATGCAACCGGTCCGCCAGCTTGATAATCACCACGCGTACATCCGCCGCAATTGCCAGAAAGAGCTTGCGCAGGTTTTCGGCCTGCTCCTGCTTTTTGGTAATGTACGTTTGCTTGCCGGAGATGGTCAGCTTGGTTACGCCGTCCACGAGCTTGGCGATATCCGCGCCAAACTCCTTTTCAATCATTTCAATGGTAATGCCTTCGCCGTCCTCAACCGTGTCGTGCAGCAGCGCGGCCGTTACGCTCTCGGCGTCCATGCCAAGCCCCATCACAATGCCCGCGACAGCCTCCGGGTGCGTATAGTAGGGTTCGCCGGACTCGCGCCGCTGATCTTCATGCACGGCTTTTGTAAAGTCCACCGCCTTTTGAAACCGCGCCGTCTGCTCCGGATTATATTTTTCGGCAAAATCTGCAACCAGCTTGTCCATGCGCACACCTCCTTCCGCTCTGCGCCAGGCCGATGCAGTGCCGCCCGCACCGGCGTGGCGAAACTGCCTGTAAAACCGTTTCCAGGTTTCAGCCTTCCATATTCAGCGAAAAATCAACGGAGAACCGTTGATTTTTTATGGGCATACCCGTTCTTAAAATTTCATTACGGACTGCACATCGTAGCCCGCGAGCGGTTTTCGGCCGTCAAACTCGCTGGCAAGCTCGATTGCGAAGCGTACGCCGACGATAATACCGCCCGCCTGCTCAACAAGCCGCAGTGTGGCGAGCGCCGTCCCGCCGGTCGCCAGCAAATCGTCGGCAAACACAACGCGCTGCCCGGGCTGAATCGCATCCTCATGGATTTCCAGCACATCCAAACCGTACTCAAGGCCATATTCGTAACGCATGGTTTTGCAGGGCAGCTTGCCGGGCTTGCGCGCAACGACAAACCCTGCCTTCAGGGCATAAGCAAGCGCCGATCCGATCACAAAGCCGCGCGCCTCCGGCCCGATTACAAGATCCACCTCACGGCCGGCCAGCGATGCGGCAATGGCATCGATCAGCGCGGGATATGCCTCCTTGTCTTTGAACAGCGTCGTGATATCGCGAAACAGCACGCCCTTGATCGGAAAATCCGGGATGTTGCGAATTCTGGTGGTGAAGTCCATGGGTACGCCTCCTAAATTATTGTTTCCTTGCCGTCGACAGCCGGCGGTACAACGCGCTTTTTTCCAGGGAGGTCGAACTGATCTGCACGCAGGGTTTCATGCAGTCGTGCGCCGCATCCAGTTCAAAAAAAGCGAGCTGCTTAAAAATCAGCAGTGCAATCAACTCCCTTGCCGGGTACGACGCGGCCAGCGCGTGCGGCGATTGCGGCGCGCCCGACAGGGCCGCCTGCCACACGGCGTATATACCGCGCAGCTCCTCCTTCGTGCAAAAGGCCGCATCGACGCCGTATGCCGAAAAATACCATTCGGCAATTATAGCATCCATACCGCATTCATTATACACGGACTTGCAAAAAATTGCATCAAAAAGTTTTTTTGCTTCGTCTGCGGGTTCCATTGCCACAAAGTACAGCTCCGCCGTTTCCCTGTCGCGAAAGCGGTTGACCGCGGGCCGCGCAACGATATCGTACGCGTCCCGCTCGGAGAGCGAATCCGCCAGTCCGCCCCTGCGAAACGCAACCAGCCGCAGATCTGCGCCGTTTTGCACCGCGGTCGCGGACAGATGCGCGCCGTCCTTGCCCATAGCGGCTATGTTTTGCAGCGTCACATTCTGAAACAAAAACGCCGGCTCCGGATTGCCCTCGCCAAAGGGAGCAAGCCGGTTCAGTTCGCGCACCTGCCCGACTGGCAGCAGTTCCAGCGCCACGGCTTCTTCATAACCATACCTGGGTACAAAGCTGCTTTCATCATACGCATCCATCGCCAGCAGGAACGCCTCGCAAAACGGAGCGAAATTCTCCTGCAAAAGCGTGATTCCAGCGGCGCGCGCATGCCCGCCAAAGCGCACGAAGTAGCGGGAGAGCTTCGACAGCTCGGCATACAGGTCAACGCTCTCCGGGCTGCGGCCCGAGCCGGTGAGCACGCCGTCCTTCTCGGAAAACAGGATGACCGGCCGGTGATGCGTTTCGCAAAGCCGCGAGGCCACGATTCCCGTCACGCCCGGGTTCCACCCTGCACGGCGGGCCAGCAACGCCCGCCGCGACCGGTCCATCTGCTTTAGCGCCTCTTCGGCAATCCCGCTCTCCGCGCCGCGCCGCGCCGTATTATCCGCGTCCAGCTCCTGGGCAAGCGCCGCTGCGGAAGCTTCGTCCGCGCTGAGCAGCAGCTCCACGCCGCGCATGGCGTCCCCCATGCGGCCGGAAGCGTTCAGCCGTGGCGCGACCAGAAACGCGATCGTCTGCTCGCTTACTGGCTGGCCGTTCTTCCAGCCCGCCGCCGCCAGCAGCGCCCGCAGGCCGGGAAACTCCGGCACATATCGCAGGCCCTGCGCAACGATAGCGCGGTTTTCACCCAACAGCGGCACCACGTCGGCAACCGTCGCCACGGCGGCCAGCGCAAGGTGAAAGCGATGGTCGCCCTCCGGCAAGAGCGCCTGCGCCAGCTTGAGCGCAACGCCCGCGCCGCAAAGATGCGGGTTGGGATACTCCGAATCCCTGCGCTTACCCGACACGATGGCGCAGCATTCCGGCAGCGCCGCGCCGATGCTGTGATGGTCGGTTACAATCACGTCCATGCCGAGATTGCGGCACAGGGCGATTTCATCGTGCGCGCTCACGCCGTTATCGACGGTGATCAGCAGCCGGACGCGCGCCACGGCAAGCTTGCGCACGGCCTGCGCGTTCAGTCCATAGCCCTCGCTGTGCCGCAACGGGATATACCGCAGTACCCGGCCGCCAATAAATTCGAGCGTACGGATTAAAATTGCGCTTGCACAGATGCCGTCCGCGTCATAGTCGCCATATACGCAGATCAGTTCGTCATGCGCGAGCGCATGGCAAATACGCACGACCGCTTCGGGCATATCCGGCAGCGCCAGCGGATCGTGCAGCGGCTCGTCAAGCGGATGCAGAAACGCCTTTGCCTGCTCCGGCGCAGCGATTCCCCTGCGGAACAGCGCACGCGCCGTCAGCGCCGAAACGCTCTGCTCACGGCAAATGGCTTCCACCGCGCTTTCATCGTATGCTCCCGGATACGTCGAATAGAAACTGCTCATGCGTTTTCTTTCAGGTAAATGCCGATGGCGCATTCAAGGCGCTTTTTCATCAGCAGGCAACTCATTTCATGCGGCTGGTCCAGCGCGCCGCCATAGAGACAGGCGTTGGCCATACAGCCGCCGCTGCAATAATATCTGGCCCAGCATTTTTTGCACGCTTTCTTCGTGCAGACATTACAATCGGCAAACCGTGCGCGCAGCGTTTCATCCAGCGCGCCGTTGCCCACGTTGCCAAGCCGCCATTGCGTAAGCCCGACGAATTGATGGCATGGGTAGATATCCCCCTCCGGCGTAACCGCGACATACTCGGTACCCGCGCCGCAGCCATTGATCCGCTTCCGCAGGCACGGGCCGCCCTCAGGATCAAACATAAAGTGGAAAAAGTTCAGCCATGTATCCTTTTGCCTGCGCGCTTGCAGATAATAGCTCGCCAACGCGTCATATTCGGCGCAGATACGCGCGTAATGCTCCGGCAGGATGGCGTATGGGCTGTCGTCACTCAGCACGACGGGTTCAATGGAAATCTGATTAAAACCCTGCGCGCACAGCGCTTGGACGTCCTGCATAAAATCCAGGTTGTTACGCGTAAACGTTCCACGCACATAATATTCCCTGTCGCCCCGTCCGGCAATGAGGTTTTGCGCATTTTTCAAAATGAGATCGAACGAGCCCTTTCCGTTGGCCGTGGGCCGCAGCGCGTCATGAATCTCTTTGCGTCCATCCAGGCTGATTACAACATTGAACATCTCGCGGTTGATAAACGCAATTGCGTCATCGGTCAGCGCAACGCAGTTGGTGGTCATGGTAAAATGAATGACCTTGCCGTAACGCCGCTCCAGCTCGCGCCCATAGGCGACAAGCCGCTTACAGACGCCTAAATTCATCAGCGGCTCTCCCCCAAACAGATCCACCTCAAGATGCTTGCGCCCCTTGCTGGCCCGCATCAGGAAATCAAGCGCCCGTTTGCCCGTTTCCAGCGGCATGAGCAGGCGCTGTCCGTGGAAATCTCCCGTAGCGGCAAAGCAGTATTTGCAGCGCAGGTTACAATCGTGCGCGACATGCAGGCACATGGACTTGATCGCCGCGCCGCCGGCAGCGGCGGGCGCTTCCAGCGGCATAGCATCCAGGCTACCGGACCGCCGCAGCGCATCCAGTTCCGCAAGAATTTCTTCAATTTCCGCACGCGGCAGCGCACAATCATTGGGCGAAGCCCCGCTTTCAATCGCCTGCACAACCGCAAGCGTTGCGTCGTCCACAGTATGGATTGCGCCGCTTTCCACGTCCAGCAGGACGTGGATATCCTCAAATCGAAACGAATGGATCAATGGTACCTCCCCCAGCCGGTTCCTTCCTGAATCCGTGGCCATACAAGTCTGAAGCAGGTCTACATGGTCCGTTTCAGCACTGTCCGCCGCCCAAAACATACCCGCACCGCCGCCCCTCGCCTTCAGCCGGCCCAAAATCCGCTAGCCAGTCCGGATAATCCGCCCGAACAAGCGCAAAGGCCGCATTGCATACGGCCTCGGACTGTTGAAAAAGTGGTACAACCGGCTTGGCCCGCCAATTCCGCACAAACATATGCGGGAGAATTCTAAAATCCGTCATTTACAGCGACATGCGCGGTGACACGTCCCATGCGGCAAGGCCGACAGACGATGCAATCGTCCGCGGCAAACGGCTGCATGCAAAACTCTGCCGCAAAACGGTTCCCGCCGGCAAACCGCGGTTTGCCGGCGGCCTAACAGAGGCCGCATCGCATACGGCCTCTGCTGCGGTCACCGTTTGATTATTTATCTTCCTTTGCGCACTTCTGGTTTGCAACCGTGCAGGATGTTTTGCAGGCGGACTGGCAGCTTGCCTGGCACTCGCCGCACGCGGTTTTCTGATCGGCCCGGATGCAGGGCTGTACAGCGGTTTGAATATGCTTCATGCTCGTTTCCCTCCGTTCGATTTCTTTTCTCGTTCAAATATAATAGTATACCAGCATTTTTCCTACAGCGCAAGCGCAGCCGTGTCGCGCGCAATGGTCATTTCCTCGTCGGTCGGGATGACGTACACGCGCACCCGGCTTGCCGGCGTGGAAAGCTCGACCTCCTCGCCGCGCGGGCAGGACTCATTGTAATTAAAATCCACATCCACTCCAAGATATTCGAGGCCGGACAGAATCATCCTCCGCATGGCGCGGTCATTCTCGCCGACGCCGGCAGTGAACACGATTGCGTCCACGCCGCCGAGCGTCGCCGCATACGCGCCGATGAACTGCTTGACCTTATACGCAAAAATCTTCAGTGCAAGCGCCGCGCGCCCGTTTCCTTTTTCCGCCGCAGCGGTAAGGTCGCGAAAGTCGCTCGATACGCCCGAAACACCGAGCATACCGCTCCTTTTATTCATGTAAGTATCCATTTCCTTCGGGGTCATGCCCGTGCGCTCCATCAAAAACGGCAGGATGGCCGGGTCGATGCTGCCGCACCGCGTACCCATCGGCACGCCCTCAAGCGGCGTAAGCCCCATCGAGGTATCGGCACACCTGCCGCCCTTGACGGCGGACAGACTGGAGCCGTTGCCCAGGTGACAGGTGATCACGCGCGTGTCCTCTTTTTTCATGCCGAGCGCCTCGAGTTTTCCGACGGCGCGGCCGGACACATAGCGGTGAGACGTGCCGTGGAAGCCATAGCGGCGGACGCGGTGCTTTTCATACGCCTCATACGGCAGGGCATATATGAACGCTTCCTTCGGCATGGCCTGTCCCCAGGCGGTATCGAACACGGCGACCATCGGCACGCCCGGCATGGCGGCCATACAGCCGCGGATGCCCATCAGGTTTGCCGGATTGTGGAGTGGCCCGAGCGGAATGCACTCCTCAATAGCCGCGAGCACCTGCTCGTCAATGAGCACGGGCTTGGAATACTTCTCCCCGCCGTGGAGCACGCGATGCCCAACGGCCTTGATGGAGCTCATATCGGAAATTACGCCGATTTTGGAATCCGTCAACACCTTGAGCACCATTGTAATGGCGGCCTCGTGCGTCGGCATGGGCGCTTCTTCCTTATGCTCTTCCCCACCGGTGGGCCTATAGCCGATGAACGAGCCTTCGATGCCGATGCGCTCGCAATTGCCCTTTGCAATGACGGTCTCACCGTCAATATCGATCAGCTGATATTTCAGCGATGAACTGCCCGCGTTGATAACAAGAATATGTGTCATAATGGTTCCGGCTCCTTACAGATTTTGCGCCTGCACGGCGGTGATGGCCACGACGGAAACAACATCCTCGATGCTGCAGCCGCGGGAAAGATCGTTGATGGGATATTGAAAGCCCTGGCAGATGGGGCCGACGGCCTCCGCGCCGGCGAGTCGCTGGACAAGCTTATAGCCAATGTTGCCCGCCTGCAAATCGGGGAAGATGAGCACGTTTGCCCTGCCCGCCACGGGGCTTCCGGGGGATTTGAGCTGCCCGACCTTTTCGACCAGGGCGGCGTCGGCCTGCAATTCGCCGTCGACATTGAGCTCCGGCGCAAGTTCGTGGACAAGTTTGGTTGCCTCGGAAACTTTATCGACCAGCTCATGCCTGGCGCTGCCCTTGGTGGAAAACGACAGCATGGCAACGCGTGGTTCGATGCCGCAGAGCGCCTTAGCGGTCGACGCGGTGGAAACAGCGATGGCCGCAAGCTGCTCCGCATTGGGACACGGGTTGACCGCGCAGTCTCCGAACACCAGCAAGCCGTCGTCGCCGTACGCCTTGTTCGGAACCTCCATAATAAAACAGCTGGAAACCACCGAGATGCCTTTGGCCATTTTGATGATCTGCAGGCCCGGACGCAGCGTGTCTCCCGTGGTGCTGATTGCGCCCGCAACCATGCCGTCCGCCCGGCCTTCCTTCATCATCATGGCCGCAAAAAACAGCGGGTTTTTCATCGTCTTCTCCGCCTTGGCCATATCCACGCCCTTCTCCTTGCGCAGCTCATAGAACAGCGCAATGTAGCGCGGCAGTTCGGGGTCGGTCAGCGGATCGACGCGGTTCACGCCATCGAGCGAAACGGAAAACTTTGTCGCAACGGCGGCAATCTCATCTGCGTTGCCAAGCAACGTGACCTTTGCAAGCCCCTCGCGCGCAATCTGCGCGGCGGCCTGCACGGTGCGCTCTTCCGTGCCCTCCGGCAGAAGGATATGCCTGACGTCCGATTTGGCCTTCAGCTTGATTTGATCCATCAAAGACATGATACTTACTAGCCTCCATATATTTTTCATGCGAATTATACCACAATGCGCCATGAAATGGTATACTTTAATTCACATGATTTCTCAGGAGCGGCGTATGCGCATTGTCGGCATTATTGCGGAGTACAATCCGCTGCATAACGGACACATTTACCATATGGAGCAGGCTAGGGCGCTCTCCGGCGCGGAGCACTGCGTGGTTGTGATGTCCGGCAACTTTGTACAGCGCGGCGAACCCGCCTGTACCGATAAATTTACACGCGCCGAGTGGGCGCTCAAGGCCGGAGCCGATCTGGTGCTCGAACTGCCGAGTATCTACGCCGTCTCCAGCGCGGAGCGGTTCGCGCTTGGCGGCGTGCGCACGCTCCTTGGCACGGGCGTGGTGACCGACCTTGCCTTTGGCTGCGAGGAATCCGATATTGCAACGCTGTATCAGTTAAGCGACATCATCTCCTCCGAACCGCCGCCCTTCCGCCATGCGCTGCGCGAACATCTCAAGCGCGGCAAATCGTACCCGCGCGCCCGCTTTGACGCGTTGGCCGATTACGGCGTGCCGGACGGCATGCTTGAGACAATTTTACAGCCGAACAACATTCTCGCCATCGAATACCTGCATGCGCTTTCCGTCTATGCGCCGAACATCCAGCCGCTGCCCATCACGCGCATTGGATGCAGCTACCACTCCGAAACGCTCTCCGGCGAATATTCGAGCGCAACGGCTATCCGCCGCGCGGTGATCGAGGGCAACCGGGAGGTTCTTTCCGCCATGCCGTCGTTTGTAGGCGGCGCGCTGTTTTATGACGATCAGTTCCTCATTTCACCCAGCGCGCTCGAGAGCATGACGCTGTATGCGCTACGCAGGATGACACCCGCCGACCTTGCCGAGATTCCGGATGTTGGCGAGGGCTTTGAAAACGTGATCTACAAGGCTGCGCGCAGCGCCCAAAGCATGGAGGCGTTTCTTGCTGCGGTCAAAAGCAAGCGGTATACGCTTGCGCGCGTAAAGCGCATTGCCGTCAACGCGCTGCTCGGCATTACGGCCGACCAGGTGCACGCCACCATCGCCAGCCGGGAAGGTTCCTATTTACGCGTGCTCGGTTTTAGAAAGGATGCGCGCACGCTGCTTTCGCTTGTCGGCAAGCGAAAAAGCATACCGATGATCCTGCGCAATTCCGATATTGAAACCTGTCCGCTGATCGTGCAGCGCGATGTGGAAACCGATATGTTCAGTACAGACCTGCTGTCCTATGCAACCGGAAACGCCATCAAGCGCGATGCGGCCGGACTGATTATAATCTGAAATATGCGGCCGCGCTGCAAAACCTGCCGGGCGCGCAGCGCTTTCCGCCGGGCTTTGCGGCAGAAAGCGTTTTCCCGTTTTGCGCGTGATCAGGCCTCCACCTGCTCCCGCGGCAAATTCAGCAGCGCGGCAAGCTGCCTTTGGGTATAAAACGGGGCAAGCATCCGCATCGCCAGCGCGGAATCCGGCGCGCAGCGCTTTGCGTTTGTCGCGCGTTCCCACGCGCCAAACGTGCCGTAAGCAAACGTGCACCAATTTTCCTGCAGGGTCTGGTCGCGCCTGAGCACCGTGGCGAGCAACTCGCAAAACAGCTCGTCCATACAGGCCGAACAGGATTTTTGCGTAAGCAGCAAAGAGGCTTTGATCTGCTCGGTGGTTGCGGCGCCCGCCGCCTCAAGATATGCATACAGGCGGGCCGCCTCCGGCGAAAGGCGTTCCATTCGCTGCCGGTAGGGCTTGAGCTGCCAGTACAGCGCGGACGATAGATAGGTTACGCGCCCTTTATAAAACTTACTGTAAAACGCATCGCCGCGTTCCATGAGCGTGACGATGGCGTTCCAGTCCCCGCCAACGTCCCACAGGCACGGCAGATAGCGGTTTTCATTACAGAGCAGCAGGCCGTGGCCGGCAAAATAGGCTTGCAGGTTTTCAACCGCCGTTCTTTGCGACAAACGATTCGCCCTCCCTCCCGCGTCCTCCCGCGCCAAGCGCGGCCGCGATTCTCACCGTTTTGCTGGAATGCGCCGTCGTTTTCGGTTGCCGCCCCCGCCCACAGACGGCGAGAAAACGGGCGGCTTCCAAATCCTGCGGAGCATAGGATAACCACGCAGTGGGTATTATAGCATACCCTTGCGCAAAACAACCAAATTTTTTACATAGTAGGGAAATCGCTGCATCTGACAAAGAAACGTCCTTAGCTTTTTTGCGGCTTCGGCGGCATGTACGCCGGAACGGAGGCGAACCCGCCGCATTCTTATCCAAACGCATGAAAATACAATTTTTATCCGCTTGCCCTATGCTGCATATGGCGCATGCTTGCAGGCAGCGCCCCGATTTGCTATACTGAATTGTCTCGGCTGTCGAAAAACCGGGCATGACACGACAGCTGGCAAAAGAAGACGAATGGATAGCGTATGATCGAACTCAAAAACATCTGTTACCAATATCCCGATGCGGGTAAAATTGCTCTTGATGATATTTCGCTCACCATTCCCGATGGCGAAATCGTCGCCATTTGCGGACACAATGGTTCCGGCAAGAGCACGCTGGCCAAGCACCTCAACGCATTGCTCCTGCCAACGAGCGGCTCCGTGTTTGTCGACGGCATGGATACCCGCGAAGCGTCGCATACGCTGGAAATCCGCCGCCGCGTCGGCATGGTGTTTCAGAACCCGGACAATCAGCTTGTCACCACCATTGTCGAAGAGGACGTGGGATTCGGTCCGGAAAATCTCGGCGTGCCGCCCGGGGAAATCCTTACCCGGGTTGAACGCGCGCTCGACGAGGTAAACATGCGCGCATATGCAAAGAGCGCCAGCCATGCGCTCTCTGGCGGCCAGAAGCAGCGCGTCGCGATTGCGGGCATGCTGGCCATGCAGCCGGAGATCCTCGTGCTTGACGAAGCGACGGCTATGCTCGACCCCAAGGGGCGCGAAGAGGTGCTCTGCACCGTGCGGCGGCTGAATCGTGAGCGCGGCATCACAATTGTCATGATTACGCAGTACATGGAGGAAACCGTGGATTGCGACCGCATCTACGTGCTGAATGCTGGCCGGCTTGCCGCAAGCGGAACGCCGCGTAAAATCTTCGGGCGACGCGCGCTGTTGAACGAGTGTGGGCTTGACGCGCCGGCGTACGTGAAGCTGCGCGATGCGCTCGCCGATGCGGGCATGCCGATTGCCGGCGCGCCCCTGCGCTGCGGCGAGCTTTGTAAGGCCATATGCAACGCGTTTTCGCAGGAGGGCAACCGCTGAAATGCCAATTCAAATCGAACAGCTGCAACACACCTATCTCCCCGGCAGCGCGTTGGCTTATCCCGCGCTTTCCGGCATTACGCTGGCTGTTGAAAACGGTGAGTTCATCGGCGTAATCGGCCATACTGGCTCGGGAAAAAGCACGTTGATCCAGCATTTCAACGGCCTGCTGCTGCCAACGGGCGGCACCGTGCTTGTCGATGGGCTCGACACGCGCGATAAAAAGCAGCGCATGGCCATCCGCGCATTGGTCGGTATGGTCTTCCAGTATCCGGAATACCAGCTTTTCGAAGAGACCGTGCTCAAAGACGTATCATTCGGGCCGAAGAACCTTGGCATGCCGGAGGAGGAAATTCGGGAGCGGGCTTTGGAAGCCATGACCTGCGTCGGGCTCGAGCCCAACATTTTTGCGGAAAAGTCGCCCTTTGACCTCAGCGGCGGAGAGAAGCGCCGCGCCGCGCTGGCGGGCATCCTTGCCATGCGCCCAAAGTACCTTGTGCTCGACGAACCGATGGCGGGCCTTGACCCAAGGGGGCGCGCGGAGATTCTCGACCTGTTGGAGAGGCTGCGACGGCAGAACGGAACTACAATCGTAATGGTGTCGCATTCGATGGATGATGTGGCGCGCTATGCCGACCGTATCGCCGTGCTTGACCACGGCTCGCTCGTGTGTTTAGATTCGCCGTCAAACGTATTTTCCCAGGCCGACAGGCTGAACGAAATGGGCTTGAACATTCCGCAGGCGACGCGGCTTGCATTGCAGCTGCAGCATACCGGCCTCCCCGTGCCGGATGGCATTTTCCGCAGCGAGGAGCTGGAAAACTGGTTGATCGGGAGGTGGCGTACCCATGCAGGCTAACATTATGCTGGGCCAGTTTTTGCCCGGCGACAGCGTCGTCCACCGGCTTGACCCGCGCACAAAAATACTGCTGATGGTGCTGTATATCGCCATCGTATTCGTGGTTCGGTCGCTGCCTGTATTCCTGTTGCCCGCATTGCTGCTTTTATTGATGTTTCTGTTGGCACGGGTGCCCGCATCGTATTTTTTTTCATCCATCAAGCCGCTGCGCTTCCTGCTCGTATTCATGTTTGTGCTCAACCTGTTCTTTACGGCGGGCGACGCCGTGCTTTGGCAGTGGAAGTTTCTTGTGATTACGCGCGAAGGGCTGCGGCAGGCGGTTTTCATCACCATCCGGCTTGCCCTGCTGGTGGCCGGCACCTCGATGCTGACGCTGACAACCTCCCCCATCGCCCTGACCGACGGACTGGAGCGCCTTTTAACGCCGCTCCGGGTCTTTCGTTTCCCTGCGCACGAGTTGGCCATGATGATGACCATCGCCCTGCGGTTCATCCCTACGCTGATGGAGGAGGCCGAGCGTATCCGGAAGGCGCAGATGGCACGCGGCGCGGATTTTGAGAGCGGGCACCTGATTCAGCGCGCAAAAAGTATGATCCCCATCCTCGTGCCTCTGTTTGTTTCCGCTTTTCGGCGGGCCGACGAACTGGCGATGGCGATGGAGTCGCGCTGCTACCACGGCGGCGAGGGTCGCACGCGCATGCATGAACTGCATCTGCACGCGCGCGACGCGACCGCCGCGCTGGCAATGGCCGCCACGCTTGTCGCCATCCTGCTTTTGCAGCGCTTTGTTTTCCGCGTATGAGGCGCATCCGTATCCTGATTGAATATGACGGCACCGCATACGTTGGCTGGCAGATCCAGCAAAACGGCGTATCGGTGCAGGCAAAGCTCAGACAGGCCCTTTTTTCCGTTACGGGCGAGCACTGCGCCGTACACGGTTCCGGCCGGACGGACAGCGGCGTGCATGCCCGCGCGCAGGTTGCGCACTTTGACACTGGCGCGCGTATGGATGCCGGCAAGTTCGCCGTGGCGATGAACATGTCCTTGCCGCACGATATTCGCGTGCTGTATTCCGAGGAAACCGGCGGCGATTTTCACGCGCGCTTCAGCGCCAGGGAAAAAAGCTATCGCTACACCGTTCAGCCCGGCCCGCATGCGCGCGTGTTTACCCGCAATACCGCGCTGCACGTCCATACGCCGCTCGATCTGGAACGCATGCGCCGCGCCGCCGCTTTGTGCGCCGGCAAGCACGACTTTTCGGCGTTCATGTCGGCCGGCTGCACGATGGAAAACACCGTGCGGACCATCTTTTCCTCAGACTGGTCCCTTGACGGCTGCCGTCTGCATTATGACGTGACAGGAAACGGCTTTTTATACAATATGGTGCGCATCCTTGCCGGTACGATGCTGGAAATCGGCTCCGGCAAGCGCGATACGGAGTGCATTTTGCGTGCGCTGGAATCCTGCCGGCGCAGCGACGCAGGCCCTACCGCACCGGCGCACGGGCTTACGCTGATGCGCGTGCGCTATCCGGATTTCGACACCGACGAGGTGCTGCGGTGGCTATGACGAACGGAAGGATTACGGGTATGCGGACCGCCCGGGGCGCCGCGCAGGAAGCGTTTGTGCAGGAACGCGAGCGGTTTATGCGCATGGCGCTCGCGGAAGCGTGCCTTGCCGCAGGCGAGAACGAGGTGCCCGTCGGCGCGGTGCTTGTGCGCAGCGGCGCGGTGCTTGCGCGCGCGCACAACCGCTGCAAGCAGCTGCACGACCCAACCGCGCACGCCGAGCTGCTCTGCATCCGGGAAGCCGCGGCGCAGTCTGGCGGGCGTCTGAACGGCTGCACGCTTTATGTCACGATGGAGCCATGCGCCATGTGTACCGGCGCCGCGGTACACGCAAAGCTGACGCGTCTGGTTTTCGGCGCATTTGATGTACGCGCGGGCTGCTGCGGCTCGGTTTTTGATCTGGCCGACCATTGCTTTCTATCCAGCGTCACGGTCTGGGGCGGCATTCTGGAGGAGGAGTGCGCGCGGCTTTTGACCGGCTTTTTTGAGGCAAGGCGCAATGGGCGCGCATGACCACGGACAGGGAGGCCGTTTTTCATGGTTCTTACCGTAACGCTCAACCCGGCGCTTGACCGCATACTGTTTATTCCGGCTTTCTTGCCAGGGCATGCCAACCGCATTTACCGCCGGGAAAACTGCATCGGCGGCAAGGGCGCGCACGTATCATGGAACCTGTCCGATCTGGGCATGTCCAGCGTGGCCACGGGCATTGCGATGGGTCCGACCGGACAGGTGTTTTTGAAGGCGCTGTCCGGCCACGGCGTCACCTGCGATTTTTATGCGCCGGACGGCGGGGATACGCGCACGAACTACATCATCGTCGAGGACACCGGCGTTTGCTCGCTGGTATGTGAAAAAGGTCCGCGGATTACGCCGGCGATTCTGGACGCCTACCTGCCCTATTATCAGCGGCTCGCCCGGGACGCGGACGTGATCGTCATCTCCGGCGACGCAAGCAACTACGTCAGCCGCGAGGGCAGCTCGTTCCAGCAGGCATTACTGGAACGGGGCAACGCCGCGGGCGCGCGCGTCGTGCTCGATGCAAACGGCATGTCGCTTAGGGAAGGCGTTGTCTGCCACCCGTACCTGATCAAGCCCAATGCGGAGGAGCTTGCGGAATTGACGGGGCTGCCGACTGAAACCGATGCCGATGTGATCGCGGCCATCCGCGCGTTGGAACGGTATGACATCCCCGTCATTGCGGTGTCGCTGAGCAGCCGCGGCAGCATCGTACGCCGCCACGACACGTTTTACCGCGTCGGCTGCGCCCCGGCGGAGTGCCGCAATGAAGTGGGCTGCGGGGACGCGTACCTTGCCGGCCTGGTCTATGGACTGGCTCAAGACGCACCGGATGCGGATTGGCTGGCGTTTGCCGCCGCATGCGGCGGCGCACAGGTCGAGAATCCGCTGACCGTGGGGCTGGACGGCAACCGGGCGCATACGCTGAAGCAGGCGGTTCCGGTCAAAATTCTGAAGATTTAAGCCGCGTAAAATAAGCGGCAAAAGCGGCCCCTCAAGCACGCTCACGCCCCGGCCAAGCGATGGGCATTTCAAAAACAGCCCCGTGAACCGGCAGGCTTGGCATCCATAGGAGCAGGCGCTGCGCCCTCCGTTTTGAACACTGCAATCGAAATTGCGGCATGCTCCGTTACAAGATTATTGGAGCCGCGACCATAATGGGCCGCCCTCTTCCGTACCATATCTGACCTCCTATAGCAATACGGATGACGCCATTATATCAACACAATCCGCAGGCTGCATGTCGGTGCACGCTCCGCATCCGGCGCCGTTTCCGTTCATCGGCGCTGCTGTATAATTGCTCTTTTCATGTCAAATCGTGATTCCCACACTTTAATGGTTTTTATGCGGATGTCGAAAACCCAGCCGCCTGTAACCCAAATTGTCCGCATGCCGTGATCTGCACGATTCTTTTTGCCGCTTCATAGTATAGCAGTACCATGACATTAACCGGGAGGAATGGACAATGACACAAAATAAATGCTCCACCGCCTGCGCGTGCCAAGCGGTATGCGAAATGGTGGATTCAGAACCCGTTGAAGCGCTGCGTACCGTGGCGGCGGGCGACGTATGCGGATCAGCCTGCGCGCCCGATGTTACCGAAACCGATACGGTATACGCAGTCATCGAGTTTCCCATTCAAACCTATCGGACCGGCTTTTGCCCAACCGAGGCGCTTTGCAAGGGGACGCTATTCCCCGAACTGGTCAGCCCTTACACCAGGGGGTGCTGACGATGACGGAAACAGCTCAACAAGCGTTGCTTTGTAAGATTCGCGAGGCGCGGTTTGCCTGCATCGACCTGAATATCTATCTCGACACACACCCCGACGACGAGGCCGCCAAGCAGGACTATTTGTGCTATGCCGCAAAGCTGCAGTCGCTCATCGAGCGCTACACGACGCAATATGGCCCGCTGATGAACTTTGGCGAGACGCCGACCGAGGCGGGCAGTTGGGTCTTCCAGCCATGGCCGTGGGAACTGTAAGGAGGGAAAAGCAATATGTGGATTTATCAGAAAAACTTGATGTTCCCCGTGTGCATCACCAAACCCGATCCGCGCATGGCAAAGCTGCTCATGGCGCAGTATGGCGGCCCTGATTCGGAACTGAGCGCCGGATTGCGCTATCTTTCACAACGCTTCTCCATGCCGGATGACCGGGTAAAAGCGACGCTGACGGATATCGGGACGGAGGAATGCGGACACCTACGTTAGAAATGACTTTAATATGGATTGCCCATCTGTTATTTTATCGCACAAGTACTTCCCGTCAATCGTCGCCTTACTCTTTCCCGCTTTTCAGCTTGTTGATCCAGTTTTCCCCCGCGCCGGTGATAAGCTCGTTCACGTCCACCGCCACGGCGTTGAGCAGCGCATACGTGGGGCCGGATAGCTTGGCAAGGGTTTTGTCAATCAGCATGTCGCCCAGCTCCGCGATCTCCTGCGGTGTTAGTTTTCCGTCCTTGCTGGCTGCTTTCAGACCGTCCACCACGGTCTGCTGCAACTCACCGACCGTGAGTTTGGCAGCTTTGATCACCTCCTGCTGCGCCGCGTTGATGGTTGCCAGCTGCTCGCGCTTACCGATCTTGAGCGTCAGCCATGCGCCCAGCACGCCGATCAGCGTAATGAGCAGGGTCGCGGCGATCTGCACGCCGTATTCGATTACATATTCCATGGGTTCTTTCCTTTCTTTGCGATATGGATTTACGCTTTCGCGTTGTCGCCTTTTGTGTGCTCCAGGATGCCGATGCGCACCTCATGGTCGTTGATCGTTTCGTCCTGTTCTCCGTTGTGCGCCCACAATCGCTTATGAGATTCTTTGTTGCTGCTGGTCAAATCGGCAACCTGCTTTTCCATCGCCTGCACGGTGATCGTTAATTGGGTGATTGCTTTCGTCAGCTTGACAATTGGTCCGATGATCGCCGCAGCCAATCCGACCAGCGAGATGATGA
>CAYUTA010000017.1:0-39991 GCA_964447605.1 uncultured Oscillospiraceae bacterium
TACGTCGATTGGCAGTTTGTCCAGGCTGCGCTTGGCTGCGCAAAGGACGCGCAGCGCCTTGTCAGCCATGGCTTTATTGGCCGCAAGAATTGTTTCGCGCACGTCGTCCGTCAGCGGTAGCTCCTTGCCGTCCGCAAGATAATGCGTGCATTTTTTGAGCACCTCGTCGGGCGCGCCCTTGGTGTATTGCACAAAGTATTTGGATTCGCCGCCGACGTCGTGCACCGTGGACATCATCTTGCGCATGCTGTCAAACGGCGCCTCCGCCACGCGTGGCTCGGCCCCGGATAACGTCGGCTTGGGCAAGCCCTCACCGGCGGCAAAATTGACCAGCGCGCACTCGGTCGGTTCGCCGATGGCGGCGCCTGATTCATCCGGCTCAGCATCGCTGCAAAGCGCCATTGCAGTCGCCAGCAACAAGACGTCGTCGCCGTAGTGCTCGACGACGGTCATCTTGTTCTGGGTCAGCGTTCCGGTCTTATCCGAGCAAATGATCTGCGCGCAGCCGAGCGTTTCTACAGCGGTCAGCCTGCGGATGATGGCGTTGCGCTTGGACATATTGGTCACGCCGATGGACAGCACAATGGTGACCACGGCGGCAAGACCCTCCGGAATGGCGGCAACGGCGAGGCTGACGGCGATGAGGAACGAATCAAGCAGGTAATTTTGATCCGTGCCGCGGAATTTGAACATGTTTACGAGGAACACGATTACGCAGATGCCCAGCACCAGCCAGGTCAGGATTTTGCTGAGCTGTGCCAGCTTGATCTGCAGCGGGGTCTGGCCCTCCTCCGCCTGCGCAAGCGCGTCGGCGATCTTGCCCATCTCGGTGTTCATGCCGATGCTGGTAATCACGGCTTTGCCACGGCCGTAGACCACGATGCTGCCCATGTAGACCATGTTTTTGCGGTCGCCAAGCGGCACGTCCTTTGCATCGCCGAGCGCAATGGCGTCGGCGGTCTTCTGCACGGGCACACTTTCGCCGGTGAGCGCGGCCTCCTCAACCTGCATGCTCGCGCTTTCGAGAATCCGTCCGTCGGCGGGCACGGCGTCGCCTGCCTCGAGCAGCACCACGTCGCCTACGGCCAGATCCTCGTTCTTGATGCGGACGATCTGTCCGTCGCGCAGCACGCGGCAGGTCGCCGCGGACATTTGCTGGAGCGCCTCGATCGCCTTTTCCGCCTTGCTCTCTTGCACCACGCCCAATACGGCGTTGATCATGACCACCGTTAAAATGATGATGACGTCGGCAAAGCTCTCGCCCTCGATGGCGGCCGTAATGCCGCTGATGAGCGCCGCCGCAAGCAGAATGATGATCATCGGATCCTTCATTTGCTCAAAGAAGCGCACGATCAGGGGCGTTTTCTTTGCCTCGGCAAGCTTATTCTGCCCGTCGCGGGCAAGGCGTTCCGCCGCCTGCGCACCGGTCAGGCCCTTTTGGCTGCTGTCTGTTTCGGCCAGCACCGCAGAGAACTCCTTTAGATACTCCTGCATACTGTGTTCACGCATCCTTTCTTCTTTACAAGCAATCCATACCCGGCTTGCCGGGCGCTGTCGTAAAAAAATACCCATGTACGGCAGCATTTCATAATGTCGTACATGAGTCTGGTCATTTCATCCAAGCCAGGCCGACGTCTTGTCGGTCACGCATGTTGACTTGGAACATGGAAGCGGGTTGCTTTTTTAAATGCAACAGAATTGACGGCGCTTCCATGCCAACTACTCCCTCACGCCGCATAGATTATACCAAAAGAATTCCCTGTTGAAAAGGAAATCAACAGCATTTTTGATAAAATTTCCTCGTAAAAATCAACACCATGTCCAAATTCTGCGCAATGGTGGACGAACGGGCAAAAATTTGGTAAGATACAGGGTATTGAGCGATAAATGATTTTTAACAAGTTAGGATATGCGATTCCATGCCCGCTTTTTTTCAAAGACATAAAACGTTGCTGGTTACGGCGCTTGCACTGCTTGGCGCCCTTGCCTTTGCGTTTGTACTGCCCGTAACCGTTTCTGCATGGGTTATGGCAGCCTGCTGCGCGGTGTTTGCCGCGGCGTCGTATTACCTGCTCTGGCGCACAGTTCGAATAATGGTTCCGCGTATGGCTGCGTTCGCCCTGTGCGGCGGATTGCTGATGGGGCTTTTTCTTGCCGCCGGCGCGGATGTGTATGCGGATATGCACGTTTCGCTCAGCTTTGGCGGGCTGTTTAAGACGGGGCTCATTGCGCTCGGCCTGACCTCGCCGCTGGCCGCCGCGCTGGCGTGTTTGTTTGACGGTTTGCCGCGTTGGCGCGATAGGCTGTATAACGGCAGGCTGGAACAATCTCCGCTGAATCCGGCAAGCTGGCGCGGGGCCAGGGCGTTTTTCATCATCTGGGCCGTGTTGGTTTTGTGCTGGCTGCCCGCATACCTTGGATATTTCCCGGGAATTTGGGGCTACGATATGCACAACCAAAACCATCAGGCGCTCACGGGGCTATACAACGCCTATCAGCCGCTGCTGCATACGCTGCTGTACCGGCTCTGCTATCGCATGGGACTGGTCGTTTGGGGCACGGGCACGGCGGGCGTAGCTGTGTTCACGGCGGTGCAGTCACTAATTCTTTCGGCATGTCTGGCCTATGTAAC
Organism: uncultured Oscillospiraceae bacterium; assembly: GCA_964447605.1. Taxonomy (GTDB): domain Bacteria; phylum Bacillota; class Clostridia; order Christensenellales; family CAG-138; genus CAYUTA01. Next base: position 2,633 of record CAYUTA010000017.1, read on the forward strand.
GGCCTATCTTGCAAAGCGGCTGCGCGTGCCGTTTTTGTTTACCCTCCTGACCGTGGCGTTTTATGCGCTGCTGCCGTTCCATGCCATAATGGCGGTATCCTCCACCAAGGATACGGTCTTTGCCGGGTTATTCCTGGCAGCGGCCGCGCAGACGTACGATCTGTGCATGGATACGGACGTGTTTTTGCGCGGCGCCAGGCGAATCGTCCCGTACGTTCTTACGGTGCTGCTCATCTGTCTGCTGCGCAACAACATGCTTTACGCGTTCCTGTTCGGAGCCGCCTTTCTGGTGCTGGGGCTGAAACGGCAGCGCAAGCGGGTGTTGCTGCTCGTGGCGGCGTGCGCAATCGTGTCGGTCGTGGGAAGCAAGAGCCTTTCCGCCGCACTGGACGCAGGACAGGGCCCACGCACGGAACTGCTCAACGTCCCCATTCAGCAGGTCGCCTGCGTTTATAACCGGCATGAGGATGTGCTTTCCGCCGAGGATAAGGCCGCTATCTGTGAGTACCTGCCCGAGAAACTGCTGCAAAACTACTACCCGTTGCTTTCCGACCCGGTGAAGCTGGACGCTTCCATTGGCGACGGCCTGCCCTCCATCCTGGGTTTTCTCAGGGTTTGGGCGCGGTTTCTGCCGGTGTATTTCAACGACTATCTGGATTCGTTTCTCACCATGACGCTGGGTTACTGGTTTCCGGGCGAAACGTTCCACGCGCATATTTACGACGGTTACGACGAACCCGATACCGGGGAAACGCTCGGCTACATGTACACGGGCTTTATTGAGAATATCAATCCGGACGTACATAAGCAATCCCTTTGGCCGGGGGCGGAACGATACTACCAGTGGTTTGCGCATGAAAACAGGCATCAGCGCATCCCCGCTTTTTCATTGCTGTTCGCGCCGGGAACGTACTGCTGGCTGCTGTTTGTCGCGCTTTTTGCGCTGCTGTACTTTAAGCAATACCGGCTGGCGATTCCGCTTGCGCTGCCATACGGCGTTTGGCTGACGCTGCTGCTTGGCCCGTGTGTGATCGTGCGTTATGCCTATCCCATCATGGCCGGCGCGCCGCTGTTTGCCGGGGCGCTGTTCAATCAAGCCGGGCAATACCGCATGCGCGCGCCACAACCGGATATGCGTAAAAACGGCGGTGGCCGCGGCGCGGAAATGCTGCGCTTTGCGATAGCCGGAGGCACGGGATTTGTCATCGATTACGGCTGCACATACGTATTCACCTCGCTGCTGGGGCTGCATTACCTGCTCTCAACGGCGCTGGCGTTCACGTTGTCTGTTGTGGTTAACTATCTCATGTGCGCCTATTGGGTGTTTAAGAGCGCGGATACGAAAAATGCCGGTGTGAAAGCGGGCTTTTTACTCACAAGCCTCGTCGGTCTGGGACTCAATGAACTGTTTATGTACCTGTTCGTCGATGCGCTGCACATGCATTATATGATTGCCAAGCTGATTGCGGTTGTGCTGGTCATGGTCTGGAATTATATCAGCAAGCGCAGGATTCTGGTGAAGCAACCAAAGAAATCGGAGGGGAACTTATGAAGACCGCGGTATTGATACCATGCTACAACGAGGCAAAAACGGTTGAAAAGGTTGTTGCGGATTACAGGCGCGCGCTGCCGGAAGCCGATATTTATGTTTACGACAACAACTCTACGGACGGAACGGACGAGCTTGCGCGCAGGGCGGGCGCCATCGTGCGCTATGAGCGCCGCCAGGGCAAGGGCAACGTGATTCGCACCATGTTCCGTGAAATCGATGCGGATTGCTATATCATGATTGACGGCGACGACACGTATCCCGCCGAATACGCGCGAAAGATGGCGGCTCTGGTGCTCAATGAAAACGTCGACATGGTCGTAGGCGACCGGCTTTCCGCCACGTATTTCACCGAGAACAAACGCCCGTTTCATAACCTTGGAAACCGCATGGTGCGCGGGCTGGTCAACGGCATTTTTAAAGGTGACATTACGGACATCATGACGGGATATCGCGCGTTCAGTCCTCTGTTTGTCAAGTCCTTTCCGGTGCTCAGCGCCGGGTTTGAAATCGAAACCGAGATGACCATCCATGCGCTCGATAAAAACCTGCACCTTGTGTCCGTCCCCGTGGATTATCGCGACCGGCCTGCAGGCAGCGTGTCCAAGCTGTCCACATATTCCGACGGCTTTAAGGTGCTTAAAACCATCTTCAACCTGTATAAGGATTATCGCCCGATGTCGTTTTTCGGGCTGTTTGCGGCGCTGTTCGCCCTTGTCGGCGTGGTGATGTTCATCCCCGTGCTGGCGGAGTTCATCCGTACGGGCCTCGTGCCGCGTTTTCCAACGCTGATTGTTTCCACCGTGTGCATGATTCTCGCCATGCTTTCGCTTGTGTGCGGCCTGATTCTTGAAACCGTGGCCAAGAAGCACCGCCAGCAGTTTGAAGTGCAGCTCAACATGATCCGGATGCTGCGCGCAAAAGACGGCGGAGATCGATAGAGTATGATAGCGGCCGACAAAACGGAGGTTCCCATGCGCCGCAGGGACCGCGCGGTCACGGATGCAAAGGAGATAACCGCAATCCTGTCCGCCTGCAGGGTCTGCCATCTCGCCATCCCGGATGGCGGCGTACCCTATGTTGTACCGCTTAACTTTGGCTTCACGCTCGAGCACGGCGTATTGACGCTTTATTTTCACAGCGCGAAGCAGGGCCGCAAGCTTGAACTGCTGGCGGCAAACCCGTGCGTCGGGTTTGCCGTCTCGCGGGAGATGGGGGGGATGCGCGCCGACGCGCCCTGCCGCTCCGGCAGTTATTTTGAAAGCGTGCTAGGCAGCGGCACAGCGGAAATTCTGACCGACGCGGATGAAAAATGCGCTGCGCTCACGCGCCTGATGCAGCATCAGTTCGGCGAGAATGAGATTGCGTTTACACATGCGCAGGCGGAGCCGGTCTGCATGTTCAGAGTAATATCAAAGTCGTTTCAGGCAAAAAGGAAAGCCTGAGCGCCTGTGCCCGCAAAAGCCGTAAAATTTTTATTGAAATAACGGATATAAAGAAACCGGTTATTATACGAAACCCGGCAGTAAAAAGCAGGAGATTTTAATAAGGAGCTGTTTTAAAAACGTAGAGCGTACCGATGTTCGCCGGCGGAACGGATCGACCGGCTTGGTTCGCATGGCTTTCGGCAAGAAGCGGTTACCCGTCAAAAACAGAGTTTTTTGACGGCCTCGGACGGTCAGGGCTCGCCCCCATATTCACAAATCAAATCCCCGGCCCACGAGAACAGCCGCGCCGACAGCACTTCAAATTCCGCCTGCTCCAACACGCTATTTTCGCGCAACCGCGCACAATCCAGCAGGATTTGTCGCTCGATGGGGGAGGCCAATGGAACAAGCGCCGCGTGCCGCCGGATAAACGTGCCGGTGCGGTTGTAATATGCGGCCTGTATGGCGAACACAGCCGACTTGCAGAGCGATTTTAAAATGGCAGTGTCCCTTTCATGCAGCAGGTTATGCGCGCACGCATGGTAAACGCCGCACGCGCCCAAGCGCGCGGCACGGCGTACATCCTCACAGCCGATAAGCGGGGGGAGAAAATCAAGATCTCCCCAATAAGGCGTGGTGTCGTAATAAAGTTGAAACAACTCGGCGCGTTCCCAATTGGAGAGTTCCCGCCGTCCGGAAAGAAAACCGCAGATTTGCCCGCGGCGGGGCAGCGGCGCGATGGCTTCGCGGTATGCGCGCAGATCCTCCGCCGCCATTTGGTCCAGGATGACGACCACGTCCAGGTCGCTTTCCGGACCGGCCTCGCCGCGCCCATAGCTGCCCTGCAAACCCACGCAGACAAGACGGGCCCCAAACAGGCCCGTCGCCACGCATACAAAATCCTGCATCCATTGTTGCATATCGAACATCCGCCTTACCAGCCGAGCTCCTCGTCGACAAGGAACACATAGAACGATTTGGTGTGCCGCGTGGGGTACTCATGAATGATGGTGACGTTGCACATTCTGGCCTCGCCGGAGCAGTCGGCGCATTCTCCGGTTGCGGCGCAGGGTGTGGCGACCTGGATGCGGCGGGCATTTTTCGGGCAGCAGTCACGCTTGGTGCGGGCGATGCCCTCCTCCACGCTTTTGACCAGCTTGTTTTTGCCGACAAGCAGAATGACCGTTTCCGGCCCGAAGATGGTGGCGGCTACGCGATTGCCCGTACCGTCGATGTTGACGATCAGACCATTTTCGGTTACGGCGTTGGCGGAGCACAGGTACACGTCCGCGCCCATAGCGGCCTTGCGCGCGGCCTGCTTTTCCGCCTGAGGCACAAATGTGTGGCAGTACACGACGTTGCCCTGTTCCTTGAGCGTATCGTAGATGCCCGTGCCGTTGACGGAGTTGCTTCCGCCGATGCCGACGCTCTTTGCACCGATGATGGAAAGCATCTCCGATTTGGCCTCCGCCGCCGTAGACAAACGCCTTGCAAGAAAACGGCGCTTGTTCAGGTTTTGTACGACAGTATCGATCTGCATGCTGTTTCCTCCCTGCTTTTAAAATCCGGCCGGATTCCGCTCGGTTTCTGCGCTAAAAGCCCTGTTTTTCGAGAAAGCCGGCCGATGAACGAAATTCCAAAATGTAGGAACGGAACAATACCCGCCGCCGCGTTTGGCAATTGTGAAGCCCTTCCCGGATTGAAAGAAAAGGAAGGCGGAAACCCGACAACGGTAAATTCTCCTTCTCACACAGTGTAACAGACGCGGATGCTTCTTGCAATTCCCTTTGCGATACGGTATCATAGCAAACGGCGGATTGCGCGCGATTTTTTGCCGTTGTCCGACTCAGGCAGGAGGATCCGTATGGCATTCCCACTCGAGCAAATCAGAAATTTTTGCATCATTGCGCACATTGACCACGGCAAATCGACGTTGGCCGACCGCATGATGGAGGCGACCGATACCGTCAGCAGCCGCGATATGACCGAGCAGCTGCTCGACAGCATGGACATTGAGCGCGAGCGCGGCATCACGATCAAATCCTCGGCGGTTCGCATGTTCTATACGCACACCGACGGGAAGCAATATATGTTCAACCTGATCGATACGCCGGGGCATGTGGATTTTACCTACGAGGTCAGCCGCGCGCTGGCCGCGTGCGAGGGCGCGGTGTTGGTTGTGGACGCAACGCAGGGCATCGAGGCGCAGACGCTTGCCAACGTTTACCTTGCTGTGGACAATGGCCTTGAAATTCTGCCCGTCATCAATAAAATCGATCTGCCGAGCGCCGAGCCGGAGCGCGTTGTGCATGAAATCGAAGATGTGATCGGTCTGCCCGCCGAGGATTCGCCGCGCATCTCCGCTAAGAATGGCCTGCACATCGAGCAGGTGCTTGCACAGCTTGTAGACGCAATTCCCGCGCCGAAGGGCGACGACAGGTCGCCGCTGACCGCGCTGATCTTCGATTGCTTCTATGATAATTATAAGGGCGCGTTGTCGTATGTGCGCGTTTTTAACGGAACGGTCAGCGCCGGCATGCGAATCCGGTCGATGGCGACGGGCAATGAGTTCGACGTGACGGAGGTCGGCATCTTTTCACCCGCCATGCGGCCGACAGACGAGCTTTCCGCGGGCGAGGTGGGCTACATCGCCGCCTCCATAAAGAGCGTTGCCGAGACCAAGGTGGGCGACACGCTGACCGGCGCGCAAAATCCCGCGAAAGAGCCGTTGCCGGGGTATAAGCAGGCCAATCCGATGGTATTTTGCGGCATCTATCCGGCCGACGGCGCGCATTACGACGACCTGCGCGACGCGCTCGACAAGCTTAAACTCAACGACGCCTCTCTGTCCTATGAGCAGGAAACCTCCGTGGCGCTGGGCTACGGCTTCCGCTGCGGCTTTTTGGGCCTGTTGCATATGGAGATCATCCAGGAGCGATTGGAGCGCGAGTTCGATCTCGATCTGGTTACCACGTCGCCGAGCGTCATCTATAAGGTGTACACCACAGCGGGCGAGGAGCGCATGATCGATAACCCGACCAACCTGCCGCCCGCGGGCGAAATCGACTACTTGGAGGAGCCTGTGGTCAACGCGACCATCATGACCCCCTCCGACCATGTCGGCGCGATTATGGAGCTGTGTCAGGAGAAGCGGGGCATCTTTGAAACCATGCAGTACATTGAGGATACGCGGGTGAGTATCCACTATATTCTGCCCCTGAATGAGATCATCTTCGATTTCTTTGATCAGTTGAAGTCCAGAAGCCGCGGCTATGCGTCCTTTGATTACGAAATGCGCGAATACATGCGCTCCGACCTCGTGCGGCTGGACTTTTTGCTCAATGGCGACGCCTGCGACGCGCTTTCCACGATCGTGCATAAGGATAAGGCGTACGCCAAGGGCCGCGCCGTTGCCGAAAAGCTGCGGGAGGTCATTCCCCGCCAGCAGTTTGAAATTCCCATTCAGGCGGCTATCGGCGGCAAGATCATCGCGCGCGAAACCGTCAAGGCCGTGCGTAAGGATGTGCTCGCCAAGTGCTATGGCGGCGATATTACGCGCAAAAAGAAGCTGCTGGAAAAACAGAAGGAAGGAAAGAAGCGCATGCGTCAGGTGGGCACGGTCGAGGTGCCGAGCGAGGCGTTTATGAGCGTTTTGAAGATCAATTAAGCTATGCCGGGAATTTACGTACATATCCCATATTGCGTCAAAAAATGCGCCTATTGCGACTTTGTCTCCTTTCCGGACGACGGCGGCATCGGCGAATATTGCGATGCGCTGATCCGTGAAATCGAATTGACCGCAAAGGCGGAGCTGTGTAAGCTGACGTTTGATACCGTGTATTTGGGCGGAGGCACGCCTTCGCTGCTTTCCGGCAGTCAGACGCGGCGTATTCTGGATGCGCTTTGCACAAGCTTTCCCATTGCGCCCCATGCGGAAATTTCAATGGAGTGCAATCCCGGCACGACCACCGCATCCAATTTGGAGGCTTATCGCGCGGCGGGGGTCAACCGCCTGTCGGTCGGCTTGCAGTCCACGTGCGACGAGTTGCTGGAAGTCATCGGCCGCATCCATCGCTATCTACAGTTTTGCGACACGGTCAAAATGGCGCGCAAAGCCGGATTTGACAACATCAATGTCGATGTGATGCATGGTTTGCCCAGGCAGACCCAAAAGCAGTATCTGGATACGCTCAAGACCGTATGCGCGCTGGATGTGGAGCACGTTTCGTCCTATTCGCTGATTCTCAACGAGGACACGCCGCTGTTTGTGCGGGTGAAAAAGGGCGAGGTCGGACTGCCGGATGCGGATTTTGTCGCCGATATGCAGGATGCCGGGCTGGAATATCTGCAACAGCACGGCTATGCGCGCTATGAAATCAGCAATTTCTGCAAGCCGGGCTTTGAATGCCGTCATAACCTGAATTACTGGGCCAACGGCGAATACCTTGGCCTTGGGGTGGCCGCGCACTCGGCGCTGCGCATGCATGAATGGACGCGGTATGCCAATGTGGATACGACAAAAGAGTATGTTCGGCTGATTGCGCGCGGCCGCCGTCCCGTACGTGAAATCATCCGCCTGTACCCGGCGGACGAGATGTTTGAAACCGTCATGCTGGGGCTGCGGCAGGTAAAGGGCGTGGACCGGGCGGCGTTTGTCGCGCGCTTTGGCGTGGACATGGCCGACGCGTATCCTTCCGCAATGGAGCGGCTTGCCGTCCGCGGATGGCAAGCCGTATCCGACACGCATATTGCGCTTAACCGCGCCGGGCTGGACATGCAGAACGCAGCATTGCAGTTTTTTATGTAAACCGGGGACGTTCTGCATGCCGGACGCCTGGTGGCGCGGACATTCCGGCGAATTGTGTCGCCGGGCACATATTCACCGGAATGTCACATTTTCGATACAGCACTTACTTGACTTCATGATGGGTAAGTGTTAAATTTTAACCGTGGATTAGCACTCAATCAAAACGAGTGCTAACAGCATAATATGAACCGGGAAGGAGGCGCGCGGACATGGAGCTCGACGCAAGAAAGATACAGATTTTAAACGCCATCATCGATGAATACGTGATGTCCGCGTCGCCCGTTGGCTCGCGCGCCATCAGCAAGCGCGAAGGGTTTCACCTTTCCAGCGCGACCATTCGTAACGAGATGGCCGACCTTGAGGAGCTTGGTTACCTCGAGCAGCCGCATACCTCGGCGGGGCGCATCCCGAGCGATAAGGCATACCGCATGTATGTCGACCACATCCTGCGCAGGGCGGAGCTGTCGGAGGAGGAAGCCCACATCATCCGCTCGCACATGAACGCGCGGATCGATGAAATCGAGTCCGTTGTGCGCCAAACGGCGCAGGCGCTTTCGGCGGTTACGCAGTATACGGCTTTTGCGCTGCCGCCGCAGCTTGCGGCAAATCGGCTCAAACATATTCAGCTTGTGCCGCTTCGCGAAGGCCGTGCGCTGCTTGTGGTGGTCACAGACGCCGGATTTGCGCGCGACGCGGTCGTTCGCATTCCCGAAAACATGGGCGCCGGCGAACTGGAGCGGCTGAGCAATCAGCTGACGCAACGGTTCAGGGACTGCCGTATGGATGTGGTGTCCGAGCGGATTGTCACCCAGATGAGCGGCGAGCTGTTTGAGCGCCGTGAGTTTTTAAATACGCTGGTAGAGACCATTGACCGCCGCGTGGCGGAGGATGCGCATACCGTCGCGCTTTCAGGCACGACGAATATGCTGCATTACCCGGAGTATGCGGATGTGAACAAGGCCAAGATGTTTTTAACCGCCGTGGAGGGCCGGGATACGCTTTACGGTCTGCTCAAGCAGGCGAGCAAGCTGGAGTTTTCTATCACCATCGGCGCTGAGAACGAGAACGAGTTGCTGCGGGATTGCAGTGTGATTACCGCAACTTGCCGGATCGGCGGCGAGCCGATGGGGACGTTCGGCATCATCGGTCCGACGCGCATGCAGTACGGCCGCGTGCTCTCGGCGCTGGAATACATGCGGCTGAATTTAGGCGAATTGTTTGCCAAGAATCTTGAGGAGGATAATTAATAAATTGAGTAAGAAGAAGCAGGATGATCAGCCGGTCGTCGTACCGGAAACGGATGGCGTACTGGCGCCAGAGGACGAACAGGAACAGCCGCGGCAGCCTGACGGCGGTCAGGAGCAAGCGTATACGCTGACCGCGGAGGAGTTTGAAACCACCAGGGCGCACATTGCAAAATTGCAGAAGGAAAAGGATGAGACCGTTGCGTTGCTGCAAAGAAACCAGGCGGATTTTGAAAATTTTCGCCGTCGCAACGCCTCCATCCGCGCCGACAGCTACGAGGAGGGGAAGCGCGACTGCATTCGTGCGCTGCTGCCCGCGCTGGATAATTTCGACCGTGCGCTGCAAAACGACGCCGCTGCGGACAACAGTTGGCGCGAGGGCGTGCGGCTGGCGTGCAGGCAGTTGCATGAACTGCTGGAAAAGCTGGGGCTGGAGGAAATTGAAACGGACGACAAGTTTGACCCCAACCTGCATGAAGCGGTCATGCAGGAGCCGTCGGAGGGTCGTGAATCGGGTGAAATTCTCGCCGTTTTGCAGAAGGGTTACCGCGTTGGCGACCGAATCATACGCCATAGCATGGTCAAGGTCGCACAATAGAGCATAATAATAGAAATTCAGTGAATGATTTAGGAGGATATTACAATGGGTAAAATCATCGGCATCGATTTGGGTACAACCAATTCCTGCGTCGCTATTTTAGAGGGCGGCGAACCGGTCGTCATCCCCAATTCCGAAGGAGGACGCACCACGCCTTCCGTGGTGGCGTTTAAAGACGGCGAGCGCATGGTCGGCACAATTGCAAAGCGGCAGGCCATTACAAACCCGGAGCGCACGGTTTCCTCGATCAAGCGCGATATGGGTTCTTCGAGAAAGGTGCATATTGAAGGCAAGGATTATACCCCGCAGGAGATTTCTGCCATGATATTGCAAAAGCTGAAGCAGGAGGCGGAGGCGTACCTGGGAGAGAGCGTCTCGCAGGCGGTCATCACGGTCCCAGCATACTTCACCGACAGCCAGCGGCAGGCCACCAAGGACGCAGGCCGTATTGCGGGCCTCGAGGTGTTGCGCATCATCAACGAGCCGACGGCGGCCGCGCTTGCCTACGGCATGGATAAGGAAAACAATCAGAAGATTCTGGTATACGACCTTGGCGGCGGCACGTTCGATGTTTCCATTCTGGAGATCGGAGACGGCGTATTCGAGGTGCTGGCCACAGCGGGCAACAACCGCCTCGGCGGCGACGACTTTGATAACCGGCTCATGGAGTATATTGCCGACGACTTTAAAAAGAGCGCCGGCATCGACCTGCGCAATGACAAAATGGCTATGCAGCGCCTCAAGGAAGCCGCGGAAAAGGCGAAGATCGAGCTGTCGGGCGTAGCGCAGACCAACATCAACCTGCCGTTTATTACGATGGACGCATCCGGCCCGAAGCACCTGGACATCAGCATTACGCGCGCCAAGTTCAACGAACTGATCGCCGACTATATCGACCAGACGCGCGACTGCGTTTCCAAGTGTCTCAGGGATTCCGGCCTGACCAGCGCGCAGATCGACAAGGTCATCCTTGTCGGCGGGTCCTCGCGTATCCCGGCCGTGCAGGATATGGTCAAGAAAATCACCGGGAAAGAGCCGTTTAAGGGCATCAATCCAGATGAATGCGTTGCAATCGGCGCGGCCATTCAGGGCGGCGTGCTTGGCGGCGAAGTCAAGGATATCCTGCTGCTCGACGTTACGCCGCTTTCGCTGGGCATCGAGACCGTAGGCGGTGTGTTTACGCGGCTGATCGACCGTAATACAACCATTCCGACCAAGAAGAGTCAGATTTTCTCCACCGCTGCGGACGGCCAGACGAGCGTTGAGGTGCACGTGCTTCAGGGTGAGCGTGAAATGGCGCAGTACAACAAGACGCTCGGCCGTTTCCAGCTTACGGGCATTGCGCCCGCGCCGCGCGGCGTGCCGCAGATTGAGGTTTCGTTTGACATCGACGCAAACGGCATCGTGCATGTTTCGGCAAAGGATCTCGGCACGGGCAACGAGCAGCAGGTGACCATCACGGCCTCAAGCAATCTTAGCGAGCATGAAATCAAGAAGGCGGTTGAGGAAGCCGAGCGGTTTGCGGGCGAGGATAAGAAGCGCAAGGATGAGGTTGAGACGCGCAACCATGCCGACCAGCTTGTGTATACAACCGAGAAGACCGTCAAGGAACTGGACGATAAGCTCGACGCGGCCGATAAAGAGAACATTGAGAAGGCGGTTGCGGACCTGAGGAAAACGCTGGAAGGCGACGACATTGAGATGATTAAGACCGCTACGGAGCGCCTCACCGAGATCAGCTATGCCGCATTCGGCAAGGTGTACCAGCAGGCGGGCGCACAGCAGGGCGATCCGGGTCAGCAGGCTTACGGCGAACCCGGGCAGGAGCAGTCCGGTCCCTCGCAGGACGACGTGGTTGACGCAGACTATGAGGTTGTGGACGATAATCAGTAGAAAAACGCGCTCCGAACGGTTTTCGGATGTGCGGGGATTACGGAGGCGCCGAGCAAATCAGCGCCTCCTTGTTGAGAGGTGATGGGTTTTGGCCGATAAACGCGATTATTATGAAGTGCTGGGCGTCAGCAAGACTGCCGCCGATGCGGAGATCAAGAGCGCGTTCCGCAAAAAAGCGAAGGAATGCCATCCGGATCTGCATCCAGGCGACAAGGCGGCGGAAGCGCAGTTTAAGGAGCTCAATGAGGCCGCGGAAGTGCTTTCCGATCCGGATAAGCGCGCCAAATACGACCAGTTTGGGCATGCCGCATTCGACCCGAGCATGGGCGGGCAGAATCCATTTGAAGGCGGCTTCGGCGGGTTTGGCGGCTTTTCAGATATCATAGACCAGATGTTTGGCGGCGGCTTCGGCGGCGGAAGCGCGCGCAGCGGTCCCATGCAGGGAAACGATCTGCGGTACAACATGACGCTGACGTTTGAAGAGGCCGCGTCTGGCGTGAAGAGGGAGATTCTCATACCCCGTGAGGAGGGGTGCGATACCTGTGGCGGAACGGGCGCAAAGCCCGGAACGCATCCGGAGCGCTGCACAGCCTGTAACGGAGCGGGGCAGGTACGCACGCAGCAGAATACAATCCTTGGGTCGTTTACTTCGACGCGTCCATGTGGCGCCTGCCGCGGTACGGGTAAAATCATCCAGGAGCCGTGCGCGTCCTGCAAGGGCGCGGGGCGCCTGCGCAAGAACACGCGTATTGTCGTGAATGTACCCGCCGGGATCGATCATGGCCAGACAATCAGCATGCGCGGCGAGGGCGAAGCCGGCGCGCGCGGCGGCGCAAGGGGCGATCTGTATGTGACCATCAGCGTCAAGCCGCACAAACTGTTTTCACGCAGGGGATATGACCTGTATCTTGAGATGGCGATTCCGTTCTCCATTGCTGCACTCGGCGGCCAGATCGTGGTGCCGACGCTCAAGGAAAGCGTGAAATACACCGTGCCGGCAGGTACGCAGTCCGGCGCAACGTTCCGGCTGCGCGAGCAGGGCGTGCAGCGCCTCAATCAGCAGGGGCGCGGAGACCTGCTGATCACGGTCAAGATCGACGTTCCCAAACGGCTGAATGACGAGCAAAAGGAGCTTCTGGAAAGGTTTGCACTGTCTATGGGCGAGAACCAGCCAAGGGCGGTGAAAAAGGGCATCTTTAACAAAAAATAGCGCAACGTATAGGTCGGCGTGGACGGGGCGCGCAATATATAAAGCGGAATCCATCGCGAGTGCAGCCAAGGCACGCGTCCGCAGAGCTTTCCAGAAAGCCAATCCACGCTTCCGGAAGCATGGGGTGAACCGCAGCGTTATTTTGGCGGCTAGGGTCATCGATGTAAAACGCCCGTATAAAAAAACTTATGCGGGCGTCTGCTTCAATGCTGCAAATCAAACTCGTTCGCGGCAAAACGGCTGCCGCCTTATCGTACTACCGCACGGTCGTCAAATGAGGGCAAGCGCCTTCAGGCTGGCGCAAATGGCCTGCTTCTCCGCCTCGGAGGCAGGGATGAAAGGCGCGCGCGGAAAGCACTTCACCACGCCGCGCGCCTCGAGCATGGCATATATGGCAAGCTGCGTGGATTTGGCCAGGTACATGATGTCGCGCACCTTGTTGATCATAAACTGCGTTTCGCGGCATTCCTTATAGCGACCCCCGATACCCTCCTGATACATCTTCCGGCAGATTTCCGGGAACGCGTTGCCAAGGCCGGGGATAAAGGCCTCCGTGCCCATCACGCAGGATTGGAGCCACATGGCCTCCGTACCGGAGACAACGTCGAACCTCTCGTCCTTCAGGGTACGGATATAGATCGCGTGGGCCATGATGTCAAAGGTGGCGTCCTTCACGCCGCTTACGCCCGCCTCCTGCTTGAGGCGCGCCAGAAGCTCTGGACTCATCACATAGCCCTGAAAGCTCGCGTTGTTATACACGTATACCGGCAGATCGGGGCCGGCGGCCTGCACCATATCGGTATAGAACCGGCAGATGCTGTCGTCGTTATGCTTGTAGTAATACGGGCCGACGGCAGAAACCGCCGCGGCGCCGATTTCCCGCGCATACCTGGTCAAGCGCACGGTGGAGCGCGTATCCGCACAACCGACATGAACGATGACCGGAATCTGCCCGCCGACGATTTTCATGGTCGCACGCATGATCTGCTCGCGCTCCTCTGGCAGCAGCAGCGCGCCCGAACCGTAGGAGCCGGTGATGAACAGGCCGTCTACCCGATCCTTGAGAAAGTCGACCAGCGTCGTCAACCCCTCAAAATCCACATCGCCGTTCTCTTTGAACGGAGTAATCATCGGAGGCACGACGCCCTTCATTTTAAACATATTGAAATCCCCTCTTTCCTTAATTATTTGCAAATCGGTTTGTGGCGGCTTCGCCGCTGAAGCGCGCGTCAGCGTGCAAAGTCGCTTTTCAGCGTTTCCAGAACGCTCCGGGCGGTGGAAACCGCGCCTTTAATCGTCAAATCGGCGATCACCTGCGGATCATAGATGCTCTCGACCTCGGTTTCATCGCCCAGATACCGCCTGATCAGACAGTCATACAGGCGGCAGCGGCTCTCATGTCCAAAGAGAATGTACTTGGATGCGCCGTAGCCCTGCGCAACAAATTCGCGGAACGCCTTCATATCGTCCACAGCAATGGCCGCGTCGACGAACAGCATCCGCTCCTCGCCGCTGGTGTGCAGCAGCACCTCCATAAAGCGCGGCATCAGCATTGTGCGGACAAACCCCGCCTTTTCCACACACTCCTGCGCGACGGACACGATCTCATCATAGGTATAGCCGCCGCCGGCCTCGCCCGCGCACGGGATGATGCTTTTGCCTACATTGGTGGAGTTTTTAAGCGCCTCATACATCTGGCCGCTCATGGTGGTGATGCATTTGGCGATGCGGCCGTTCCGGTCTATATGGATAATCTTGGTGTGCGAGCTCAGAACGGCGATATTCACCGGCAGCCGCGGCTTGAACTCCTCAAGAATGCCGATGCACTGCACCTCTTCGCCGCGCATGAAGTCCACCGCCCGCAGGCTGTGGATCGTGGCGTCGCCGCCGTAGTCGTTGCGTACGCCGCGGATAAAGTAAACCGGAATGCCCAGCTCCAACACAGCGGGGTCCGTCACCTTCACCACGTGCGTGGACAACTCCTCCTTGCCGGCCGGAGCGACAAGGTGCGGTATCTCGATCAGGCCGATTTCTGAAGTAATCATGCCGGATGCGATGGCAAAGTGCACATCCTGCAGGGCAAACCCGTTGTCATTAAGAACGGAGCGGAAGAGCGCCTCCACACCCTCCTTAAGCGCCCTGCGCGAGCCGGTGATGGACGTATCGCGCACGCCGACCTTCCTGTTTCCGCCGGCAAGCATGCGATTGTCGTCCGACATCAGAAAAATCCGGGTATTGGTCGTGCCGCAGTCAATGATGGCAAACATGGCGTTCCTCCTGCTGTTCTCAGCCTATTTGAGTAATTCTTTGTTGATCGGGTTGCTCGGCGGGTTTCCATTGAGCACACGCGCGGCCTCCTCGGCCACCATGCGCTGCAGCGCGGAAACGGCGTCCTCGCTGTACCAGGCGCTATGCGGTGTTAAAATGACGTTTTGCAGCTTCAGAAGCGGGCTGTCGCAGGAAAGCGGCTCGTGCTCCAGCACATCGAGTCCCGCGCCGGCAATGCGGCCGTCCTGCAGCGCCGCAATCAGCGCGGCCTCGTCCACAACCGCGCCGCGCGCGGTGTTGACAAGGAACGCCGTCGGTTTCATCAGCTTCAACTGCTTTTCACCGATAAGATGCCGCGTTCCCGCGTTCAGCGGGCAATGCACGGATACAAAGTCCGCGCGCTGCAACAGCTCGTCCAGCCCTGTCGGCTCCACGCCATGGGACGCGGCCTGTTCCTCGCCAATATAGGGATCATGGCAGAGAATCTTCATGCCGAAAGCCTTCATCTTATCGGCAACGGATATGGGAATGCGCCCAAAGCCGACAAGCCCCAGCGTCTTGCCGCGCAGGTTGTACAGCGGTTTGGACACCGTGTAGTCCCATGTGCCCGAACGCACGGACGCATCCAATACATGAAGTTTTTTGGATAGTGCGAAAATAAGCGCAATGGCATGATCGGAAACCTCGTCGATGCAATAGTCGGGCACATTGGCCACATAAATACCCTTTGCCGTGGCGGCCTGGACGTCGATATTGTCCACGCCGATGGCGTAGCGGACAATCAGCTTGCAGCGGGTCATGCTGTCGATCACTTTTTTTGTCATGGGCGCGAACTGCACGATCACCACGTCCGCGTCCTTCACCAGAGCCGGAAGCCGCTCCTCCTGCTTACAATGGTACGCTTCAAGCGCGACGTCCTCCAACTGCGCCAGCACGGCCTTTTCCTGATCTAGGTTCTCGTACCAATAATCCGTGATTACGACTTTCCTGCCGCTCATCTTACATCCTCCTGCCGAATCTGAGTTTTTTCGATCATCAAAATAACCGGTCTTCCGCCAAACGCCTGAAAATGTTCCGCTCATCGTCAACATTCCTTTGGCGAATGCATAGCCAAATAGTTTCATTGAATGAAATCTATTTTTACTGTATAGTAAGAATACAACATTCTTTTCATTCGGTCAATATACAAAAACAGATATTTCGATTCAGTTTCCCTTGGCCGACTCCCTGATTGCGCGCGCTAAATATGCAATAGGAAGGACCGTGCACGACCTGTGCTTTCCCAATTTTAACCTGTGCTCCCATCTCTGCAAGAACGTTGTGCAAGAACTTGCAGCATCATATATTTTGAATTTGGAGAGGTATATCAATTTGCACAAAGTTGAAAACCCCCATATTATCTGGAAAATACTGCCGCCCTTTACAAGGATTGGATTCGGGCCTCAAACCGCGCTTCTCGTGCTGAAACACGCGTGCAAGCCGCCCCTCTCCATTGGTCCCTGCGGCCTCCTTAAATCCTGTTTGGCCTGCGTCTATTTTTCGACATCCTTTGAAAAAAGGGCTTGACGAATAAAAGAATTGGATATAATATAATCATATATTTGAAATATAGTTTCACACAATAAAACTATTTGCATGGTCTGATGAGGTGAAATCATGGTTTTGGAAGATTTTTCATTGCAGGGCAGGGTTGCTCTCATTACTGGCGGAGGCTCCGGCATCGGCATGGGCATCGCTGCCGGACTGATGGAGGCGGGCGCCGCCGTTGCCTGCGTTTACAACAGTCATGCGCCGGAAGCTCTGGAGGCCTGCGCGCATACGCTTGGCGTGGACTTTCTTCCCGTTCAGGCCGATCTTTCAAAAATGGAGAACCTGCCGCTTGTGATGGAAGCCACGCTTTCACGCTTTGGCAAGCTGGACATACTGGTCAACAATTCCGGCATTTGCCCGCGCTGCAATGCGCTGGAATACACCGAGCGGATGTGGGACGATATCATCCGGCTGAACGAGAAAGCAGTCTTTTTTCTTTCCCAGCTGGCTGCCAGGCAATTTCTCAGGCAGGGTACCCGCGGCAAGATCATCAACATCGCCTCCATGCTCTCCTACCTGGGCGGATTTAACACGGCGGCCTATACCGCCAGTAAACATGCCGTTATGGGAATCACGCGCGTGCTGGCCAGCGAATGGGGCTCAATGGGCGTCAATGTCAACGCCATCGCGCCAGGCTGGATCAAGACCAATCTCTCTGCGCCGCTTCGCGCCGATCCTGAGCGTGACAGCAGCGTCCGCGCCCGCATTCCGATGGGCGACTGGGGCGATCCAATGGATTTCAAAGGCGTGGCCGTGCTGCTCGCCAGCGATGCGGGCAACTACATCAACGGCGTGACGATTCCCGTCGACGGCGGCTACCTGACCAAGTAAGCATCCTCAAAGAAAAGGAGCTGTTCCACATGCAGATGAACGCCCTGGTGCTCAACGGCGCATTCGATTTTTCATACGAGCGCCGCGCAATGCCGGTCCGCAAGCCCGGAGAGGTGCTGGTCAAAGTGCGCGCCGTCGGTATCTGCGGGTCCGACGTGGCGGCTGTTCGCGGCGGCCAGCCGCTTTTTCGCTTTCCCCGCGTTATCGGCCACGAGGTCTGCGCCGAGGTGCTGGAAGCGGACGCGGGCAGCGGGTTCGTTTCCGGCGATCTGGCCTGCCTGATGCCGTGCATTCCCTGCCGCACGTGCATCGCCTGCCGCAAGGGTAAGCCCAACTGCTGCGCGTCTCTCCGGCTGTACGGCGTGCAGGAGGACGGCGGACTGCAGGAATACCTCTCCCTCCCCGCGGGCTATTTTCTGAACATTTCGATTGACGCCGACCCAAAATCGGCTGCGGTCATCGAGCCGCTGACCATCGGCGCGCATGCGGTGGCAAAGCTCCCGCTGCAAAAGGGCGACCGCGTGCTGGTGCTGGGCGCGGGCCCGATCGGCGTGACCTGCGCGCTCGCGGCCGCCTCCCGCGGCGCCTGCGTGCTGCTGGCCGAACTCTTGCCCGAACGTCGGAGCTTTGTTCAAAACACCTTCGGCTACAAAACCGTCGACCCGCTGTCTCCATCATACCGGGACGACCTTTCCGCCTTTACACAGGGCGAGGGTTTCC
Organism: uncultured Oscillospiraceae bacterium; assembly: GCA_964447605.1. Classification (GTDB taxonomy): domain Bacteria; phylum Bacillota; class Clostridia; order Christensenellales; family CAG-138; genus CAYUTA01. Next base: position 20,770 of record CAYUTA010000017.1, read on the forward strand.
ACGGCGTAGTCGACACGACCGCCAATAAAGGGTCCATGGAAAATGCGTTCCGCTTCCTTGGCCACGGCGGGCATGTGGTGTTTGTCGGCATGGTCAAGGGAACGCTGGAAATCGATGAGGCCGCCTTCCACATGTACGAACCCACTCTGTCCGTCACGCGCAATTCCACCCGCGCCGATTATGAACGCGTGCTGTCGCTGTGGCGGGGCGGGCAGCTCGACCCGGGCGCCCTTGTAACGCATATCACCCCATTCCACCGCGCGGGTCTGGACATTATCGACTGGGTTGAAGCAGGCGGCGCGGTTTTTAAGGGCGTCGTAGTGTTCTGACGCGTCCCGCCGCATCCTGTAACGCTTTTACTTTTAGATTAGGAGGTGCAAGCATGAACGAAACCCTCGACTCCAGGCCCGGGCGCCCGGATTATACCATTCGATCCGTTCAGAACGCGCTGCGCATTCTCAAGGCATTTAAGGGAGGGCCGCCCTCGCTGACGCTTTCTGAAATCAGCGCCAAAACGGACATGACCAAAAGTTCGACGCTTCGTATTTTATATACCCTTTCCAAGGAAGGCTTTGTTACCTACGAGGAGGACAAGAAGCGATATTCGCTTGGATTGGAAATATTCGAGCTCGGCACACAGGTGCTCAACTCGCTGAACTGGCGCAAGGTAGCCACCAAGGAGCTCAAGATTCTTTCCAACGAAACGGGGCTCATCTGTTATCTGGCTACGCGCGAATGGGACAAGCTGGTCATGGTGGAAAAGATATTTCCGCAGGCAATCCCCGCCTGGGCCCAGCTGATGTTGCAGCCGGGCGGCACCTGCGAGCTGTACTGTACCGGCATTGGTCGCCTGTTGCTGAGCCAGCTATCCCTTGAGGAGCTGCACGCCTATCTTGACAGAACCGCCCTGCGCCGTGTAACCACGACTACAACGACCTCCAAGGAGGAGCTCCTTGAGATCATCCGCATGGTTGGGGAACAGAATATCTCCTTTAATCGCGGCGAAAACGACGACTATATGGCCAGCATTTGCTGCCCGATCTTCGATCACAACGGAAACATGATTGCCGGCATCAGCGTCTGCGGTCTGGAAGAAATCCTTTATGGCAGCAACCGCGAAGCCCTGATAGAAAGAATCAAGCGGGCCTCCCTTCTGATTTCCCGCAAGCTCGGCTATTCCGGCCCGGAGTACTTCCGCTGATCCGTTCCGCTTTGCACCTCATTGCCGACGGCAGTGTTATAAACAAATTAGGAGGAACTGAAATGAATCGTCTCAAGGTTATCTCTCTCGTTCTCGCCACAGCGATGGTATTTGGTTTGGTTGCCTGCAGCGCGCCCGCGCCCCGGACACCGGCGGACACATCCACGGACAGGCCCGCTGAAACCGCTGATCAGCAGCCTGCGGAGCCCGTTGCGTTCGCTCTGGCCTGGGCTGAAACCGCCGACCCCGAAGGGCACAACCTTTCCAAAGCCGCCTACACCTTTAAGGATGAGGTTGAGAAGCTTTCCGGCGGGCGCATGACGGTTACCCTGTATCCGGCCGCGCAGCTGGGCGACGCCGCTTCCATGCTGACGCAGGTGGAGGCCGGAACGCTGGAAACCTGCATGAGCATCTCAAACGGCCAGTTTGCTTCCAGCTACTACTCCGACCTGGGCTTTCTCGATATTCCCTATCTGTTCAACAACTCCGACGAAGCCTATGAAATGCTTGGCAACGACACCGACTTCTTCAAGGAACTGCAGGCGGACATCTCCGAAAAGACGGGCATTCGCCCGCTCGGGTTCATGAACGAGGGTCTTCGCCACATCACCAACAGCAAGCGCGAGATCAAAGCGCCTGCGGACCTGAAGGGCTTGAAAATCCGTACCATGAGCGTTGCCGCGCACATGGAAATGTTCAAAGCAATGGGCGCTTCTCCTACCAACGTTTCCTGGGGCGAGCTGTACACTGCGCTGCAAACCGGTCTTGTGGACGCGCAGGAGAATCCGATCGCCAACTGCGTTTACATTTCCGCTTGGGAGGTGCAAAAATACCTCACGCTGGACGGTCACGTCTGCCTCTGCGGCCTGTTCTGCATGAACAACGATTTTTATAACGGACTTGACGACGCGCTCAAGGCCGTTGTGGATCAGGCGGCGGCCGCCGCCAGCAAGGCCGAGTACGATTTCTTTAAAGCCGGCGAGGCCAGGAACCTGCAGATCCTCAAGGATCACGGTATGATTGTCACCGAATTGACCGCCGAGCAGATCGACGCCTTCCGGCAAGCCTGCCAGCCACAGGTCATAAAATATCTTAAGGCCAATATGGACACGCCTGAACTGATCGACAAAGTGTTGGAGCTGGTAGCCAAATAAGGAAAATCCAAATCGCGCCCCCGGCTTGAAGGGTCGGACGCTTTCCAAAACGCCGACCCTTCGCCCGCATCAGTTCCCGTCGGATGCGTCTGCCGCGCTCAAACCGGTTTCCGGAAACTGCAGAAAAGGAAGGGTTACCATGAAACGTTATGTTCGTTTTTGCGAAAGGTTCAATCGAATCATGCTTACGGCAGGCGTCGTCTGCCTGGCCGCGGCGGCCGTTATCTGCTGCGTGCAGGTCATCACGCGCAACATCGTCAACTACTCGTTCCATTGGGGCGACGAAGGCATGCGTTACATTATTATTTTCGGCGTGTTCTTTGCTTCCGGCCAGATTTTTTATATGGATGCCAACGTGAAAGTTGAAATTTTGTATCACGCCTTTCCCAAGAAGGTTCAGTGTATCCTGAACGCTGTTTTTTATATATTAATCGCGGCGTTTCTGGTGGCTTTCGGGTATTTTGGCTATCTGTGCGTGGCAAAAAACATGAGGACATGGTGCGCATCCATCCATATTCCGTGGGCCGTGCCCTTTTCCACGCTAGTTATTGGCAGCGTGAACATGCTGCTGCAAGTCCCCGCCAAGCTGTATAAAAACTACCTTGCGCTGAAAGAACTGCGCTGACCGCCATTCTTCAAACGCCCCATCATTATTCCGAAACGAGGTGCAGTTTTCATGAGCCCGCTGGCCGTTGCGTTGATTGTTTTCGTCATTCTCCTTTTTCTTGGAATGCCAATTGTTTACGTGATGGGAATCTCCTCCTTTACTTATTGCCTGGCAAGCGGAAAAACACTTTTGATGCTCATCGCTACAGAGAAGTTTTTCCGCGGCATGGACAGCTTTGTCCTGTTGGCGATTCCACTGTTCATTCTCTGCGGCGAAGTCATGAACCGCGGCGGTATTACACGCACGCTCGTTCGCTGCGCAGACCTTCTCGTAGGTCGCATCCGCGGAGGCCTTGCCTATGTCAATACCCTGGCAAGCACCTTCTTTGCCGGCATTACGGGCTCCGCCCTGTCCGACGTGGCCTCCATCGGCTCCATCCTGATCCCCGCAATGGAGGAGCAGGGGTATTCAAAGGATTTTTCCTGCGGCATTACGGCGGCCACCGCCATACAGGGGCCCCTGATTCCGCCCAGCATCCCCGCCGTTCTCGTGGCGTCGGCCACGGGGCTGTCCACCGGCGCGCTCTTTTGGGGCGGCGCAGTCCCGGGCGTACTGATTGGCCTCGGCGCGGCGGTCGTCATTGCCGTTTCCTCCCGCTTTCACCGGTTCCCCAAGCGCACGGAGCGTATTCCGCGCGGGGAGGCCGTCCGCATCGTTTTACAGTCGTTTTTCCCGCTGCTGACGGTCGTGATTATCATGGTCGGCATGACCACCGGACTCTTTACGCCCACAGAAGCCGCCGCAGTAGCGCTGATGTACGCGCTGATTCTGACCACCATTCTGTATAAGCGTATCTCCCTCAGGGAATTGTTGACCATTGGGCGCAGCGTTATCATCCAGACAGGCGCGATTTACCTGATTATCAGCAGCGCCACCGCGTTTGCATGGGTGCTTGCCCTCGAAAACATTCCTGCGCAGATCTCCGCGTTCGTCGCCTCCGTCACGACCTCCAGGCTGGGCGTGCTGATGGTGCTCAATCTGATTTTGCTGGCCTGGGGCATGTTTATGGATACCGCACCCTCCATTCTGGTGCTGGTTCCCATCCTGCTGCCGGTATGCATCGCCGTTGGCATCCATCCCATTCACTTTGGCGTGCTGATCGTAACCAACCTGATGATCGGCCTACTCACCCCGCCGTTCGGCATGGCGCTATATACCACGCAATCCGTTGGAAAATGCTCGCTTGGCGGCCTGATAAAGGCCGTAACGCCCTTTTTGCTGATGGATCTGTTTATTCTCGTGATGATTACGGTTTTCCCGGACGTCGTGCTGTTCCTTCCGCGGCTGTTCGGCCTGGCCGGCTAATCGGGCGTTCTTCTTCCGGCCCTTCATAGAGCCTTCCTCCGCAAGCGCAAAGCGCGGCCGGCTTGCTCGGCCGCCGTGTTTTGCATACCCTGCGATTCTGCCATAGATACGCGCTATAACAGGAGGCGCTTTCATGAACTTTACTCTTCCGCAAAATTCTTTTCAGGGGGACGCGCCCGTAGAAATCTCTCTGCCCGACAATTGGGACGTAACGCTCCAGGCACTGCCGGGCGACAGCATATCGCCGCTGACAAGGGATCAAATCCGTCGGAGGCTGCAAACGCCCTACGGTTCCCCGCCGCTTGAAGCTCTGGCGCGCAGCGCGCGCGAGGTCTGCATCGTATTCGACGACGTTTCGCGCGGCACACCCACCCGCATCATGGCCGAATGCGTGCTGCAAGAACTTCTTCAAAGCGGCGTTAAGCCCGGCCGGATTCGGTTTTTGTGCGCGCTCGGCACGCACGGCGCCAACAACCGCATCGATTTCGTCCATAAGCTGGGCGAGGAGATCGTCCGGCGTTACCCGGTTTATAACCATAATTGCTATGAAAATAACGTAAGAATCGGCACAACCAGACGCGGCTTCGACGTGTGCGTCAATGCCGAGTTTATGCGCTGCGACCTGCGCGTCGGTCTTGGCGCAATTACGCCCCACACGATGAACGCATTCGGCGGCGGAGCAAAGATGCTTGTGCCGGGCATCGCTTCGATCGATACCATCCGGCAAAACCACGTAGCCGCCACGCGTTTTTTCCAAGAGAACCATCTCAACAGCGCATCGTTGCTGGGCGACCTTCGAGTCGGCGTGATGCGTGCGGAAATTGAAGAAATGTGCCGTATGGCCGGTCAATTCTTTAAAGTGGATTGCCTCTATAACAGCCGCCTGGAACTGCTCGATCTCTATGCCGGCGATCCCATTGAAGCGTATTATGCCGCCATTCCCGCCGCCCGTCGACTGTATACCATTTCCCGGGTTACAGGGCAGGACGTCGTGATCGTCAACGCAAATGCAAAAGCGACCGAGGCCACGATTGCCTCCGGCCTCGGCGCGCTGGAACTGAAAAAAAGCGGGGGAGACGTGGTCATCATCGACCATACCAAAATGGGGCAGGTAACGCACTATCTTTTCGGGTCCTTCGGACGCTATGCGCACGGAAGCTTGATGGGCGGTATGCCGGTCAACCGTCCGGAGGTTGAGCGCTATCTTTGCTGGATGCCGTATCCGGACGTCGGCGGCATGCACTGGATTGGCGAGACGGACAAGCAATACTATACCGACACATGGGAGCAAACGCTCGCTTTGCTGCTGGAAAGGCATGGCCCCGGAACCCGCGCCGCGGTCATTACGGACGGCACTATCTGCTGTTTTCCGCCGGAAGAACAAAGCCCGTCCTGAAGCAATGCGACCTTGCTCGCGCAAGTGCAGATAACGGACTCAAAGCATTGCAAGCCTGTGCGGGCGCAGCTTGGCGGCAATGCTTTCATATCGGCTTTCGCGCCGTGCCGGCGCTGGTTGAAAGGTTCTTATAGCGGCGGTGCTGCGTCAAACCCGCCAAAACGCCTGTCTCCCCAACGCGTCAACGATCTGCACAACGGGCGCGTCCAGCCCGTCGAGCGGGAACCGCAACGGCAGCCTGGGAAGGCAATCCGTCCGCATGGGCAAAAAACGCGCGCCTTCAGCTTTGCCCAGCGCCGCATAAACAAGCGGCTGCGGTCCTTTGTCAAACTGCGCGCCGGTGATCTGCAAAAACGGCTTTCCATGTACGGCAATATGCTCGCAATTCAGTGTCGCAGGGGATTCCTCCGCCGGATAGGTGAGCAGCATTTCGTGCTGTCCGTCCAGCAATGAGGGCGTGCCGGCGCTTTTAAGCTGCCGCGCGCGCAGTGTGTACAGCGCAAGAGGAGAGGCGTCGGCAACCAGATAGCGGCGGCCAAGCCTGCTCGCTGCGGCCGCGGTCGTACCGCTGCCGGAGAACAGGTCGAGCACCGTGTCTCCCGGCTGCGAAGAGGCGAGGATGACGCGCTTCAGCAGCGCCTCCGGCTTTTGCGTGGCGTACCCTACGCGCTCGCGGTCCTTCTGCTGCAGGTGCTCGATGTCGCTCCAAACGTCGCTTGGGTAGATCGGCGTATCCTCATAGTAAACATAGGTCTTTCCGCCGCTACGGATGGAGTAGGCCACGCGCCCGTCGTCGCTTACGAATCGTTTCATGTGGTTACGCCGCTCCGGACCACGGGGCATACCGACGGCCTGAATGTTGAAATAGACGCTCCGGCTTTTCCGGTAAAACAGGATGGTGTCGTGCTTGCGCGGGTAATAGCGCGTGCTCCTGCCGCCGGAACGGTAGCACCAGATGAGTTCGTTCATAAAATTTGCCGCGCCGAAGATGTCGTCAAGCATCAGCCGGAGCGGCGCGTTCATGCGATGGTCAATGTGCAGATACAGCGAGCCGGTGGGGGCGAGCAGCCTGTGGCAATGGGCTAAAACCGTGCGCATCCAGACGAGGTACGCATCCGGCTCCAGCCGGTCGTAAAAGACCGGCAGACGAACGCTGCGCTTGGCGGTGTTCAGCCGCATTTGAAAAACGTCGCCCGTGCCAAATGGGGGATCGAGGTAAATTACCTGAACATTGCCTGCATGTTCTGCGGCAAACCGGCCGAACGCATCCTCCGCGCGACAGAGGAAAAATGCGCCGGGGCCGCCTCCGGCGTGCAGTTCCTCGGTACAATAAATTCGCATCTCTTCGTCCTTTCAGACCGTGCGGCAGGTCGAATATTCAGGTTGTCTGCCGGCAGGCCGGCGATGTGTTGCCGATGTGTCGATCCATGAATTCTTTGGCCGCCTCCGCGTCGTGCCGCGCCAGGGCTTCATAAATGCTCTGGTGTTCGGCGAGCGAACTGGCAGGGCGCGCGGGCATGGTCAGGGAACTGGCGCGCGCGCGGTGAATGTTGTGATGCAGGCTGGTCAGGATATGCTTGAGCGTGCGGCTGTTGCTGGCCTCATAGATCCCTTCGTGGAATTTGCTGTCCAGCCGCACCAGATGGGCGATATCGCTTTTTTGCGTATAAAACTCCATGAGCTCAACCGTTTCTTTCAGATTGACAAGCTGCTCCGACGTGATGCGCTCAGCCGCCCAGTAAGCGGCCTGTCCTTCAAGCAGAAAACGGATGGTAAACACATCAAAAAAGTCCTCGTTGGAGAAGCTTTTTACCATCACCCCGCGATTGGGCTGGGAGACGACGAGGTCCTCGAGCTCAAGCTGCTTAAGCGCCTCGCGGACGGGCGTTCTGCTTACGCCGAGCTCTTCGGCAATCTTTTGTTCCACAAGGCAGTCGCCGGTAACAAACCGTCCCTCTGCGATTCCATCGCGCAGATACTGATAAACCTTGTCGGATAATGAGCTATAATCTTTTGAACCATAGATATTTGGCAATTGGCACACTTCCTTATTAGATATTGTAGCGCGTTCCGGAATGGAATACAAGCATTTTGTATACCAATATACAAGTCATAGAATGTCCACACATTCATATAGTGAAGGGATGACACAGAACGATGAAAACAACCGAAATTGGAAAGCCGACCTGCTGGCATACCTGCCGGATGGAGTGCGCGCGCTAATCAAGGATGTGGACGCCCATGCGCCGCTTGAAGAAATCCGCATGCGCGCCCATGCGCCGCTGCAGCTGCGGTTTACCGGCTATGAGCGGATGCTCTGCGCGCGAAACGGCGCTTCGCCGGTCAGCGAGGCGGATTGCCGGCTCTTTCTGCAGCGGCTGTGCGGGCAGTCGGTCTATGCCTGGGAGACGGAGCTTGGCGGCGGCTTTCTTACGCTGGAGGGCGGATATCGGGTTGGGCTATGCGGCAGGTTTGCGCAGCTGGACAGCGGCGCGCCGCGGCTGACGGACGTGACGGGCTTTAACATCCGCATCGCGCGGCAGATACCCGGCGCCGCCGCGGAGGCGCTGCCCTATTTGCTGGACGCGTCCGGCAGGCTGTATGCGACGCTGGTGGTTTCGCCGCCGGGCTGCGGCAAGACCACGCTGCTGCGCGATCTTGCGCGCTGCTGCTCCTACGGCATATGCGGCGCATACCCTTCGCGCGTTGCGGTGGTGGACACGCGCTATGAAATGACCGGCAGCGTACGCGGCGTACCCCAGCTTGACGTCGGGCCGCGGACGGACGTGCTCTGCGGCGCGCCAAAGGCGCTCGGCATGCGTATGATGGTGACCAACATGTCGCCCGACGTGCTCGTTACCGATGAGCTGAGTACATTTGAGGATGCGCGCGCGGCGTTTGACGCAATCGGCTGCGGCGTGGCCGTGGCCGCAAGCGCGCATGCCAGGACCGCCGACGGTCTGCTGCACCGGCGTGCGCTGGCGATGCTGCTGCGGCAGCGGCTGTTTGCAAGGATCGTGCTGCTCGGCCGCAGCCGCGGCGTTGGCACGGTGGAAGACGTGCTCGACGCGTCTTTTCAGCGCGCCAAACCGATACATCGGCATGCGGAGGAGGTGACCTCGTGCTACGTACGCTTGCTGTCATAATGGCCGTTGGCGGCTGTACGCTGGCGGGTTTGAACTGTTCGTGCCGGCTGCGGCGCAGGCGCGACGCGCTGTCGGAGCTGGTTGCGGCGGTACGCCGTATCTGCATTGGCGTAACCCATACCAACCGGCCGCTGGCAGAACTGCTTCGCGGCTGCGGCGAACGGGAGACGGGCGCGATGTTTGCCGCGCTTGCCGATGCGGTGGAAAGCGCGCAAACGCCGCTGGATGCATGGAGCATGCTTTACGAGGGGGGCGAGCACGCCGCAACCGGGCTGATGGAGCGTGATATCAAGACGCTGACCGTGTTCTTTTCCGTCCTCGGTGCAAGCGACCGCAGCGCGCAGATTGAAAACGCGCAGCTGACGCTCGATACGCTGGTGGCGCTTTGTGCAGAGGCGGAAACGGCTTATGCGGGCAAGGGGCGCGTCTACCGCACGATGGGCGTGCTGCTGGGTGTGGGCGTCGGGATACTTTTACTGTAAGCGGAGCGTAGAATGGACGTGGAAATGCTGTTCAAAATTGCAGGCGTCGGGATTGTCGCAGCGGTGGTTACGCAGCTGCTTAAACAGAGCGGCCGCGACGAGATGGCCACCATTGCCGCCATAGCCGGCCTGATTATCGGGCTGACGATGATGCTCAGCATGGTCGAGGAACTGTTCAACAGCGTACGCGCCGTATTCAACCTGTATTAGGAGCGATGAATCGTGGAGTTGTTTCGGATACTTTCAATTGCGATTCTTGGCGCGGCGCTGGCTGTGCTCGTTCGTCCGCTGCGGCCGGAGATGGCGATTCTCATCGGAGCGGCAACAGGTGTAATCGTGCTGCTGTACGCGGTGGGGGAGGTCACGGGCGTGTTGGATACGCTCAGGCGCCTCGGGGAGGCGTACGGCGTGGACAGCGGTTATATCGGGGTTCTGCTTAAAATCATCGGCATTGCATACGCCGCGCAGTTTGGCGCGCAGATCTGCAGCGACGCAGGCGAGTCTGCCATTGCAGGAAAGGTTGAGCTGTGCGGACGCGTGCTCATTCTCGCCGCGGCGTTGCCGGTGGTGGTAACGACGCTTGGAACGGCGATTGGCGCACTTAACACACTGCCATGAAGACGCTACGCGTATGCCTGCTTGTGCTCGCCGCACTCCTTTTGACTCCCGCGGCGCGCGCCTTGGCGGAACCGGAGGACCAAGCGCAGGATGCGCAGGCCGACGCTGCTATCTCCGAGGGCGTAGAGGCGTGGATGGCGGACATTGACTGGGCGGAGCTTGAGACTGTTTTGCAATCGCTTCCCGAGGAGGTTCGCACGCTTTGGAATGGATACGACCTAAAAAAGCTTGCGGGTGAAATCGCACTGTCAGGCGCCGATGACAACGCGGATGTGCTGGGCGGACTGCTGGCGCCGATGCTGCTGAAGCTTTTGCGCGGCGAAGGCGCGCGCCTTGCGGGCGTTGCGGCCACCCTGATCGGCCTGTCGCTGATTGGCGGACTGACCGGCGCGCTGATGGCCGAAAAGAAGGATGGCGTACAGGGCGCGGCGGCGTTTGTCTGCCGCTGCTTTACGCTGACGGTTGTATTGTCCGCCTTTGCGGCGTCCGCCGCGCTGGCGGTGGAATGCGTGCGTGGCGTATGCGGATGCATGGAACTGGTCACGCCGGTACTGATGACGTTGCTGACCGCCATCGGCGGAACGGCAAGCGTCGGCGTGTTTCAGCCGTCGATGACATTGCTCATCAGCGGGGTCGCGGCCTGTATGGAATCGATTGTGCTGCCGCTTGTGGTGTGCGGCGGCGTGCTGTCGCTGTTCAACAGCCTGTCCGAACGGGTACGGCTTGGCGAAATGGGCGATTTGTGCCGCCAGGTGGTCAAGTGGGTCGTCGGCGTGGTGACCACGCTGTATTCTGCGGTTACCGCGCTGCGCGGCATGACGGCCGCCGCCTATGACGGTATCGCGGTGCGTACGGCAAAGTATGCTGCCGGCAGCATGTTTCCAATGGTGGGCGGGCTTGTAACGGGCTCGTTTGATACGATGCTCGGCTGCGCCGGCCTGGTCAAGAACGCCGCGGGCGTCACCTCCATACTGCTGTGCGTAAGCGTTGCGGCGGTGCCGCTTGTGCGCTTGGCGGCGACGATGCTGCTGCTGCGGCTTACGGCGGCGCTGGTGCAGCCGGTTGCGCAGAAAGAACAGGTCGCCATGTGCAAAACCGGCGCGGATATGCTCTCGGGTCTTCTGGCCGCGTGCGCGGCGGTGACGGTCATGTTCATCGTAACCATCGGGCTGATCGTCGGCGTGGGCAACGCAGGGATGGTGGGGTAGGGTATGCAGGCGGTGGTTTCATTTGCATCCACGGTGATCGCGCTGTCTGTAACCACGATGGTCATGGAGTTTGTCCTTCCTTCCGGACCCGTCAAAAACACGGCGTCCGTGGCGGCGGGGCTGGTGTTTCTTTCGGCGGTGTGCGATCAAATTCTTGGCATAATCACGCGAATGGGGGTATAGATATGCAAAAGGAGCAGGGACGTGCATCAGGCGGCCCGTCGCTTTGGAAACGGTGCGTGGAAGCCATGCGCGCCAACAAAAAGCTTGAGCTGGCCGTCTATGGCGGCATTATTGCCATTGTGGCGCTTCTCTACATTGCGGGGCTTTCTTCCGGCAAGGGGGAGAAGCGGACGGAAACGTCCACGGCGCAGCCGGCTGTTTCGGCGCAATCGCAGGCAGATCTGGAGACACGGTTGAAAAACGTGCTCTCCAGTATCCGCGGCGCGGGCGAGGTCGAGGTGCTGATTACCTATGAAAGCAGCTCGGAGCTTGTAACAGCCATGTCGACCAACGTCAACAGCAACCGTTCGGAAACCAGCGACGGCGAAAAGATGAGCACCAATACGCAGACAACCGAGGTGAGCGAGCCGGCCACAGTGAGCAGCAGCGGCGGCAACGAACCTATCATCCTGGTGGAAAAGGAACCGGTTGTACGCGGTGTAATCGTCGTTGCGGAGGGAGCTGCGGATATTCGAGTCAAGCTGGATTTGCAGCGGGCGGTCACAGCGGTGCTGGATATTCCGATTTCCAAAATAGAGGTATTTGAACTGTCGGCGGCACAGCCGTAATCAGGAGGGAGGATCAGTATGAAAAGGACGGGAACGATCAAAACCAAATTGAACAAAAAGGTACTGACGCTGTGCGGCGTAGTGGTTGTGCTTATTGCCGCAGTGGTGGTCAATCAGGTGGTCATGAAGAACCAGACGAAAGACGGCGGCAAGGCGGCGGCGGTGCAGGCCAATTCAGATAGCGTCAGCGAGGCGTCATCCGGCGGCGTTATGCAGCAACTGAGCTTCTTTGAATCGTTCCGCAGCGAGCGGGATACCACGCGTGCGCAGGAGATCGCGTATATCGATTCCATCATCGAGCAGGGCGCGGACGCCGAAACAATGGCCGACGCGCAGCAGCAGAAGCTGTCCATCGTGGACAATATGGAGAAGGAAATGACCATCGAGAGCCTTCTCAAGGCGAAGGGCTTTGCCGACGCGGCGGTTACCCTGCATTCCGGCTCGGTCAACGTCATCCTCTCTGCAGAGACGCTCACCGACGAGCAGGTAGCGCAGGTGCTGGACATCATTGTGCGTGAAACGGGTGAAAAAACGGAGAATGTAAAAATTACGACAGCACAATAAGGCACAAGCGTGAACGGTGCGCATTTTGTATTTACACTGTAAGGGAAAACTGGTATAATTTTAACCAATGAAAGCAGGAGGTGTGTGCATATGTCTGAAGTCAAAGAGACCAGCCCTGCGGTCGCAGAGCCGGTAAGCGGCGACGGTCGCATCATATTTGCAGAAGATGTTGTGGCAACCATCGCGGCCCTTGCAGCGGCCGATGTTGAAGGCGTCGCCGCTATGAACGGCGGCGTCATGGAAGGCTTTACGGAGATGCTCGGCAAAAAGAGCGTGACCAAAGGCGTAAAAGTGGAGGTCGGCTCGGAAGAAGCCGCCGCGGATCTGTCCGTAAGCATTCAGTATGGCTACCGTATCCGCGAGGTCTGCGAGCGGATTCAGCAGGCGGTCAAGACCGCGGTTGAAACCATGACGGGCCTGCGCGTCGTTGAGGTCAATGTGTTTGTACAGTCCGTGGTGTTTGAAACCGAACCGTCGCGCGCAGAAAAAAAGAAGGAAAAGGAAGCGCAGAAAGAGTTGGAAGCTGTCGAGAAGCAGAAACAGAAGGAACTCGAGAAGGCTGAAAAAGAGCGAATCGAGAAGGAGAAGGCCGAGGCCGCGGTGCGGGTTAAGTAATCATTGATTTTTTATAAGGTTTGGAGCTGCCTGAAAGAGATGCCGAACGGCCGATTCATTTTTTAGGCGGCTCCGATTTACGAAAGGAAAGAGGGAAAAAATTCCAATGAAATTGAAAGCCTTTGATCGCGTTCTGCTGGCCATTCTGCTGATTATCGCGATTGTTTTTGCATTTGTCCTTCTGGGTATGGCGGCCAACATCATTCATTACGACGTTGTTGCAAACTTCATCTCCCTGTTCTATGAGCATCCGCGTAACGCGCTGATTCTGGCGGCATGCGCGCTTGTGCTGCTGCTGATCTGTATCAAGCTTCTGCTTGCGGGACGCGGCGGTCCGGCGCAGGCGGATCAGGCGGCGGCGCCCGCTTCCACGCTCATGCAGCAGACCGAGCTCGGCGGCACGTTTATTTCGCTCGACGCGGTAGACGGCATGGTGCAAAAGCACTGCCGTTCGCAGGAGCGCGTGCGTGCGTGCCAGTCCACGCTGCGCGCGCTGGATGACGGCGTAACCATCGGCATACGCCTGTCCGTATTGCCGGATACCGACGTTGCGTCGCTTACACAGCAGCTGCAGGTGTCGCTGCGCGAGTATATTCAAAGCCTGACCGGTATCAATGTCAAAGAGATTGGAATTCTCGTGGAGAGCGCGGCGGAGGAGCCCACCAGCCGCGTAGGATGAGCCAAAGGAGCTTGGGATGGATAAACTGATACAATTTTGCAAAGAACATAAATGGACGGTCATTCTTGTGGGGTGCGGACTGCTGACCGCAATCCTGTTTATAACCATTGGCTTCTGGCGCACGCTGCTGCTTGTGGTTCTGGTGGGAATCGCGTTTATTATCGGCGTTTTGCTTGACCGCAACGGTACGGATGGCGTTAAGACGTTTATAAACAATTTATTTTCCAAGGGTCATAAGGACGCATGAGCAGGAGTAAGGCGCGTGAAGTCGCCGTGATGATGATTTATTCCGAACTGATGGGCGGCGCGGATACGCCGTCCGACGTGTGCGAAAAGATGGGCGAGCCCAATGCGCTGGATACGGCCGACGCCGCCTATGCCGAGGCGATTGTGCAGGGTGTGCGCGATCAGGCGGAGCGGCTGGACATGCTGATTGACGAGCATGCAACGGGTTGGTCGCTCGAACGCATCGGCCGCGTCGACCTTTCCATTTTGCGCGTTGCCATATTTGAAATGCGCCATCGTGAGGATGTGCCCACAGGCGCGGCCATCAACGAGGCGGTGGAGCTTGCCAAGCGTTATGGCGGGGAAAAGGCATCCTCGTTCATCAACGGAATCCTTGGCACGCTTGCGCGTGCGCCGGAGCAAACGCCGTCGTGAAGCGTCTCGTCGTCGGCGTCGATACAAGCTGTTATACAACAAGCGTCGCTTGCGTTTCAGCGGAGGGCATCGTTTTTGATAAGAGAACGGTGCTTTCCGTTCCGTTGGGCGCACGCGGACTGCGGCAGTCGGACGCGCTGTTTCAGCATGTGCGCAATCTGCCCGCGCTGGTGCGCGCACTGTTTGAAACCATAGACGGACGGGATGTGCTTGCCGTCTGTGCCGGCACAAAGCCGACCGCCGCGCCGGATTCCTATATGCCGGTCTTTCTTTCCGGCATGGAGGCCGCCGTGTCGATTGCGTGCGCGCTCGGCGTGCCGATGCTTGAACAGACGCATCAGGCGGGTCATGTCCGCGCGGCCCTGCATGAAAACGGGGCGCTCCAATCGCAGCGCGAGCTGATTGCGCTGCATCTTTCCGGCGGCACAACGGATATTTTACGCGTAACGCTCGACCGGGAAAAAATTTGCCGCATCGAGCCGCTCGGCGGAAGCGACGACCTGCATGCCGGGCAATTTGTGGATCGTGTCGGCGTGCGCTTGGGCCTGCCGTTTCCAAGCGGGCAGTCGCTTGAAAAGCTGGCGGTCAACGCCGTGATGCGCGACATTCGGCTGCCGTCGAGCGTACGTGGACTGCGCTGCTCGTTTTCCGGGCAGGAGACGCAGGCGATCCGCCTGTGGGATGAAGGCGCAGTCAATGAAGAAATTGCCTATGCCGTATACGACTGCCTTGCGCGAACCGTTGCCAAGCTGGTCGACCATGCCTGCGGGGCCTGTGGACCGCTGCCGGTGCTGCTCTCCGGCGGCGTATCGGGCAGCGCGCTGCTTCGGCAGTTGCTTGCGCAGCGGCTACAGCAGGCGCTGTACTATGCGCCGGAGGGACTATCCTCGGATAATGCGGTAGGCACGGCGCTGCTTGGTTTGGACGAGGTAAACGCGCATGTCTGATTTTGTATTCGAAGGCGTGCTTTCCGTTGGCCAGCTCAACGGATACGTGGCCGAACTGCTGTCGGTGGACCCGCTTTTGCGCGCTTTGCGTGTGCGCGGTGAGATCAGCGGATGCAAGCGGCATACCTCCGGACACTTGTATTTTTCGCTCAAGGACGAGCAATCGCTTGTGCGCTGCGTCATGTTTCGTTCGCAGGCCATGCAGCTTGACTTCCGGCCCAAGGACGGCATGCAGGTTGTTTTAGGCGGCTACGCTTCGCTGTATACGCGCGACGGGGCGTTTCAGCTGTATGCGCAGTCATTGGAAAAATGCGGCGAAGGGGAGCTTTATTTACGATTTTTGCAGCGGAAGGAGCAACTGGAAAAGGAAGGATATTTCGACGAGTCGCACAAAAGGCCGATTCCTTTTTTGCCGCGTGCGGTGGGCGTGGTTACGAGCGGTACGGGCGCCGCGGTACAGGATATTCTGCAAATCATTGGCAGGCGCTTCCCGCGCATGGAAGTTGTGCTTGCGCCGGTGCGGGTGCAGGGAGCCGGTGCGGCGGCGGAGATTGCGTATGCCATTGCGGAAATGAGCCGCAAACATGCTGCGGATGTGCTGATTGTCGGGCGCGGCGGCGGCAGCATTGAGGATCTTTGGGCGTTCAATGAACTGCCGGTGGTTGAAGCGGTTTATAGAAGCGAGATTCCCGTTATCAGCGCGGTGGGACATGAGACGGATTTTACAATCACGGATTTCGTAGCTGATATGCGCGCCCCCACGCCGTCGGCTGCCGCAGAGCTGGCTGTGCCGGAATGGAACGGATGCGTGGAGGCGGTTGCGGACTATGCCCGCAGACTGCGTTTTGGGTTGACCGGCACGCTTGCGCAGGCAAGATCCCGCGTCGGGCTGTTGGCGTCTTCGCCGGGGTTTTATAGGCCAAAGGAGCGTGTTAATGCGCAGCGCCAGACAATCGATCAGCTGGTTGAGCGGATGGCGCGCGTTGGAAACGAACGGGCACGGCGGCAGCGCGCGGCGGTTGAGCTGCTTGCCGGGCGCATTGACGGATTGAATCCGCTGCAGGTGCTTGCGCGCGGTTATGCGGTCGTGCGCGATGCGTCGGGCAACAGCTATACCGATGTACAAAGCCTCTTTACGGGGCAGAAGGTCCAGCTTGTGCTGCACGACGGCAGGGCGGACGCAACCATAGACGATATTACACGGGAGGAGAATTCGTAAACATGGAAAAAGCATCCGGGCCTGAGGAAGGCTTGAAGTATGAGCAGGCGCTTTGTGCGCTGGAGGATATTGTCAGAAAGATGGAGGTCGGCGAGGGAACGCTTGAAGAGATGATTGCACTGTACGAGCGTGGAATGGGCCTTGTCAGGCAATGCAATGCACAACTCGACGCATACGAAACCAAAATTACAAGGCTCGCAGATTTGCAGGAGGAGGAACATGCAGGCGATTCATGATAAGCTCGGCGCGTATACTGCGCTGATCGACGAAAAGCTCAGGCAAATTCTCAATGCCGTGGGCATGTCGAAACCGTTGTTTGACAGCATGTCCTACAGTGTGTTCGCCGGCGGAAAGCGCCTGCGTCCGGCCCTGTGTATGGCGGCGTGCGAGTTGCTTGGCGGCACGGCGGAGGCCGCGCTGCTTCCCGCGTGCGCAGTGGAGATGATTCACACCTATTCGCTGATTCATGACGACCTGCCTGCGCTTGACAACGACGACCTGCGCCGTGGAAAGCCAAGCAATCATATCGCCTTTGGTGAGGCAAACGCAATCATTGCCGGAGACGGCCTGCAGGCGCTTGCATTCCTGACGGTTGCGCAAATGGGAAA
This sequence comes from uncultured Oscillospiraceae bacterium, assembly GCA_964447605.1. Lineage (GTDB taxonomy): Bacteria > Bacillota > Clostridia > Christensenellales > CAG-138 > CAYUTA01. The sequence goes on from CAYUTA010000017.1 coordinate 38,030, forward strand.
TCCCGCCGTGATGCAAGCTCTGTCAAGCGGTGCGTTCGACATGGTCGTCGGGCAAAGCCATGACCTGAACGCAAACGGGGAAACAGCGCTGCTGCCGGTGATCCACCGGCTTAAAACGGGCGCGCTGATCCGCGCAGCGGTGCTTGCCGGCGCGCATTGCGTTGGGCCGGATGAACAGGCGCTTGCATTGCTTGCGGCGTACGCCGAGCAATTTGGCCTGCTGTTCCAGATTACGGACGATATGCTTGACGTTACGGGAGAAACGGAGCAGCTTGGAAAAACGGCCGGTAAGGACTTTGAGGAGGACAAGCTGACGTTCGTTACCCTATATGGACTGGCGGGCGCACGGCAGAAGGCCGAAGAGGCCGCCCGGCTTGCGCATGCGGCGGTGGAACCGTTTGGCGGGCGCGCGTGGCTTTTCCATGCGCTGGCGGATATGATGCTGACGCGGCGCGCGTGAGACCGCGTTTGCGGCGGCATTGCGATATAACGACAGGACAATGCATTTTAGTTGAATAGGAACGGCGCAGATTCGTCTGAAATTCAAAGTATGGCCAGCCTGCGGCGAGAGGACGCTTTCGGATTTCCCAACGTGTCAAATCTGTCATGTTATCGACAGGAGCATTGGAAATGATATGCTACCTGCAGAAAATACCGCGTCAACCATGGAAGAAAAAACCGCGCTTACTGCGCGATTCCGTCGAAAACACAGTTTATCGGCGGACAGAAAAGGCCCGTGACGTTCTTTCCACACGCATGCGCTTATTTTATTTTAGCAGTTCATGCGTTTGTCCCGGGCGACGGAGGAGCGCACAAGTGCAAAACTAGAGAAAATATGGTAAAATAAAAACATGGACAAGCAATTATCACTATCATTTTTCAATGATGAATTGGCGCAAGCCAAGACACGAAAGCAAGAGTTTTTAGAGCAGATGGAACGCATTATTCATTGTGGATTTCACAAATTACTGATGTGATGGGGTATAGAGAAACATGGAGCAGTATGCGCGGTTGTCGTGATGTAAGCTGGCAATTGCATAGCCGGATACAAAATGATAATCCGTGTTGGATACAACTGCCGATCTATACAAGCTATTCCCCCACTGAAACCAACCGAATCCCGCGGTGTTCAAAGGCGTTTTTATGTTCTTTTGATAGGCTGTTTTCCGTAATAATGGTCTGTATCCGCCGCAAGGGGACCGCTTGGGCAAAGGCGCTTTTGCCAATCCTATCGTGATTGATCATGATCACGGTATGCTTTGTATTGTCTGAGACAGTTGCTTTTAAATGGGCATCCGTTTCATCGTCTACAGTAAGACCAAAGTTGATGTCAACGTTTGCACCGCCTAAAAAGGCATGGTCAAAGCTGAAACCTCTTAAAAAAGAAATTGCTGCACTACCTGTAATGCACCCTTGTTCAGCGGAATAGGTACCGGGAGCTATCATCAATTTAATCCTTGAATACGTCCGTAATACATTGGCTACATCCAGAGAGTTGGTGACAACCGTTAAACGTAGATTGTTGAGCCAAAATACAATGCTAAAGGGAAGGGGATGTGCATCAATAAAGATGGCATCTCCATTTTTTAAAAATGTACAAGCAGCATCCCCCAGCTTCCGCGCGGTAAGATCCAATCGACTTTGGATTAAGGGAATGGAGTCAGCCGCAACAGCATCCTGATTCAAATATGCACCACCATAAGCTGTTGTTAAAATACCCTGCTTTTCGTAGATGGCAAGATCTCTTCGAATGGTCATCGGAGTAACATCAAATAAAACAGCCAGCTGATTTACGTCCAGATACTCCTCTTCCAATAGCTTTTTATAAATTTCAAGTCGTCTTTCGTATGTTGTCATATTAGCAATCCAATTTTCTAGTTAGTATATTCTAAATTTTAATCCACAAAAATAACAATGTAAACTGTTTTTATTCAAAAAAAAAAAAAATGAACACATGAATCT
>CAYUTA010000017.1:40001-41637 GCA_964447605.1 uncultured Oscillospiraceae bacterium
AATCTAAAAACAGCTGTTGCTCTCTGTTCGATTGTGTGTTATTATCAGGATGAAAATGCAAACCATGCAAAACGAGTGAAGAAAATGAATCCTGATAGTTCAAAGAGTATACAAGTGAATAAGTTTGAGTTTATGGGGATCTCATAAAAAAACCAAATAACAAGGAGGAGTGTATAGAAGTAAGCTATACACAAAAAGGGTATGAAACAAGTAGTAAGTCTGATCATCTGCCTGATGATGGCATTTGCTGTTGTAGCATGTGCTGCACCTGCCCCAACAGCATCTGAACCGGCGGTAGCCCCTGGGGAAACAAGCGCTACCACCGAGCAACAGTCTGTCCAGGAGGACAAACAATTAACCTTTGCATTCATTATACCAGGTTTGGATGCAAATTGGTATGTTGAAATTGTTGACAGTTTCAAGTATGCCGCAGAAGAAATCGGAGCAGAGGTTCTGGTACTTCCTTCCGACTACGATGTGGATAAAGAGGTTGCAAACATTGATCTGTGCATCACCGAGCAGGTAGACGGCCTGTGCATGTTCTCCTTCAATGAGAACGGCGCAGCATTGGCTGCAAAGAAGATGGAAGCTGCTGGCATTCCCATCATCGTTCCCGATAGCGTAGGCCAGGCTTTGGACAAGGGAGCAGACTTCATGGGCTGCCTTGATTTTGACTGGTACAACATGGGCGAAATCTATGCAGAGTGGATGGCAAAGAATACCACTGGTGATTTCGTTATCATCACCGGAAACTTCGAACACTATCCCTGCATCTATGTTAACAAGGGAATGGAAGACAAATCCAATGAGCTGGGCGTAAACAAGCTCATCGATATCCGGGATGCAGACTATAACCCGGATAAAGCAGCCGCAGCAGCCGAGGATTTGATCAATGGCGGATTGGAATTTGAAACCATCTTCGTCATGCAGGAAGAAATGGCTTCTGCAGTAGTCCGCGTGCTGAAAAACGCTGGCAAGCTGAACAACCCCTACAAGGTTATCTCGCAAAATGGCCAGGAAATGGGCATCGAGATGGTGAAAGACGGCAGCCTTCAGATGACGATCTCCAGCTCCCCTGGACTGGAAGGCTACATCTGCTTCCGTATGCTGTATAGCCAGATCATGGGTAAGATCAACTACCTCAACGAGCAGAAGATGGTTCCCATCGCTGCTGTTGAACAGGCAGATGCCGAGAATCCGGACCCCAAAATCATCATTCCTTGGCACCGCAATGAAATCTTCAAAGAGCTGACACAGGAATTCTACCCTGAATTAATGTGGTATTAATCAACTGTCTTAGACTTAAGTGTGCCATTTGATGGCACACTTAAGTCTCTATGGTCTATAGGGGGAAGGTACATGCACAACAAAGAACTAATCTTGGACTTGACCAACATTACAAAAAGCTATTCTGGCGTTACGGTATTAAGAAACGTAGATTTTACTCTACGTGCCGGGGAAACCCACTGCATCGTTGGAGAAAACGGCGCAGGCAAATCAACTTTGATAAAAATTCTCTCAGGTGCCATCACTCCTGATTATGGAGAGATTGTAATTTTTGGCGAGAAATATAAATATAACAATCCACATTTGCCCATTAAATTGGGTATTTCAACCATCTACCAGGATCAGGATC
>CAYUTA010000018.1:0-41136 GCA_964447605.1 uncultured Oscillospiraceae bacterium
CACCTTATTGGAGTTTTCGGTCGGCACGCTGCCGTCGGTGGTATAGGTGGCCGTGGCGCCCTCCGGCACCGTGATGCTCACCGTCTGCGCGCCGCCGTATTTGCCGCTCCTTAAGCTGATCTCCGGCATTTCGGCATATCCCGGCACCCCCGCGCCGTTGGCCTCGTTGGGCGTTGGCTTGGCGTAAAACATCAGCCGGCCGTTCGTGCGGCCATAGCTGACGTCCGCGTGCGCCTTGGGCAGCTGCAGCTTATCAAGAACTTCGCCCGCGGGCGAAAACAGCAGCACAACCTCGCCGTCGCCTGAAAGCCTGAAATTCGTCGCTAGATTATTTTTTTTTTGCGGGTCGGTTATATTTTTTCCCGACGCCTGCACCGTTAAATATTCGCCCGCCTCAAGCTGAATGTCCGGGAACGTCCACTTGGCCGGGTTTTTGGCGTTGTTGCTAAGCGCATAGCCGCCCAGGCTGACGGGCGCGGACGTTGTGTTATGGATTTCGATCCAGTCGTAATACGCCTGGTCGGGCTGTTTTAAATAGGAATAGTTGGCGTTGAGCGCCTCGCTGATAATCACGTCGCCCGTGCCGAACGTCAGCGTCGCCATAAACGCCTGCAGGCCCGCGTTGTTGTTGGTATAGCCCGGCGTAGGCTGGGCGCTTTTGGAAAACTCGCCCGTGCCGTCGGGGTTCCTGGCAAAGCTGATGTCCGTCTCGGCCCTGGAATAGTCACAGCTGTCGAGAATGCGGCCCTGCGGCGTGGAAAACACCACGCTCTCGGCATACGCGCTCAGGCCGAACGGCGCTTCGATCTCGGCCGCGCCGTCCGGGGTCTTCCTGCCCGTGCAGTAGATCAAAAGCACGCCGTACGCGTCGATTTTCGTGCCCTGCGGCAGCGTGTATTTCAGCGGCTGGGACGTGGAATCCGAGATGCCGTATCCGCTTAAATCAACGGCGTTTCCGGTGGTGTTATACAGTTCGATCCAGTCGCAATACGATCCGTCCGGTCCCACGACCGTGGAGGCGTTGCTCGGCATGAACTCGTTGATATATACGCCGATGGACTCGTCCGCCGACGCCGACTGTGAGGATAGAAACGCCGCCACGCCCTCATCCGTATTGGGATATCCGGGGCTCGGCTGCATTTGCGCCCAGATGGATTCCCCATTGGGCGAGCGGCCGAGCGACATGCCCGCGTCCACGGTCCGCAGTTCCACGCTGTCAATGACCGAGCCGGTAACGGTGGAGAGGATCACGTCGTCGTTGGCGCTGAGCCGAAAGCCCGCGTGCATCCTGCCGCGCGCAACGTCGCCGCTGCAAAAGACGGTCAGGTATCCGTTGGGCTCGATGACCGTATTGTTTGGAAACGTCCATTTTGCCGCGGAAAGCAGATCGTCTGAAAGTCCGTAGCCGGAGATATCGATGCTTTTATCCGTCTTGTTGAATATCTCCACCCAGTCCGGAAAATCGCCCGTTTCATCCGGCACGGTTCCCTTGTTGCTGGACATGACTTCGTTGATCACAATGGAGGCGGTCGCGCCATCTGCACGCACGCCGCCGCCCCTTGTTAAGTAAATGATCAGCGCAACAAGGCAGGCGACCGCCAAAACGACCATAAACAGCTTGTTTGCGTTTCGTCTTCTCCGTTTTGCCAATTCAAAATTCTCCTTTTGAGGCGGCGTTTCCAAGGCGATGAATCCGCTGGAAAGCGTCCCCGGGATTGCTGGCCTGGGCCATGTAATCTGAACCCTTCGCAAACAGCGCTCTTTGGCGTACCGCTTGTTTCAATCCGCGCGCAGCGGAAACGCAGGAAGCCGCTTTTGACGCTTTTCAGGCCGCGGGTCCGGCAGCCGATGCAATCGTCCGGGGCGGGTCGCCGCATAAAAAATCCTGCCGCCGCGTTTCCCACCGCATCCTTTTACGGCGTACAGTTTACCATAAGCCCGCCGTGATTGCCTAGCATTGCCGCAGATTATTCACAGAATCGACTCAAAATAAACGCGCGTCTCGTTCAGCGTGGAAAACACCCTGTGTACCAGCCGCGTCACCGCATCGTCCGGCTGCAGCAGATCCGGCACAAAGATGGGCTTTAGCCCCGCGCCATGCGCCGAGACAACCCCCGCGGGCGCGTCCTCTACGGCAAAGCCCTCCGCATCCGGCGCATTCAGCAGCGCGAACGCGCGCGTATAGATTTCAGGGTGCGGCTTGGCGCGCTTAACCGCGTCCCCGCTGACGATCGCCTCAAAATAGTGCAGCAGGCCCGCGCTTTTAAGCTCCGCGTCGATATATTCCCGCTGGTTTGACGAAGCCAGCGCAAGCCGGCAGCCGCGCCGCTGCAAAAAGGAAAGCAACTCCTCCGCCCCGTCCTTGACCGGCGCGCCAAATCCGACGATATGCGCGTGCGTCAGCTCGATGCCGCGCGCAAGAATCGCCGCCGCCGTCTCCGCGCCGCCGAACCGGCCGGTATAGATTTGCAGCGTGTCGCTTTCGCTTATGCCAAGCGTGCTCAGATAGGTCTCCGGCAGGCACGGCAGCCCCTGCTCGCGCGCGGCCTGCAAAAAGCATTCCATCATCAGCCGCTCGGTATCGAGCAGCACGCCGTCCATATCAAATATGACCGCAATCTCCGGCATTGGATCCGCCCCTTCCTGTCTGATTCCGGCGCTTTTATCCCGTTGTCCGCCGGTCCGCCCCTATCGGTTCCCCATCCGGCCGCCAACCGGGCATATTCGTCGCACGGCCGGCCGGCGGAAGCCGCTGCGCCCGTCCGCGCTCATCGTGCATAATTTTCAGCAAGCCGCAGCAGCCGCTCGCGGGTATTGTCCTCGGGATGCTTTGCGCAGTGCAGAAACAGCCGTTTTTTAACCGCGCCCACCGCGATTCCTTCCGCAAGCCCCAGCGCGCGCATGATGTCCGCGCCGTCGATTGCAAGCTCGCCGGCGGAAAACGGCGTACCGTCCGCCAGCATGGTTTGGTACAGCGCGCGCCATCCGGCATGCCGGTACCCCGGCGGGTCATAGCCGCAGCCGACGATATCCGCCTCGCGCAGCAGGATGAGCTGGCCTGTCAGCGCCCGCCCCCATGTTGCAAACCGTACGCGCAGCGTGCTCTCCTTTGCCTGCCCCTGGATGTCGTACATATGGTGCCGCACCAGCGCGCACACGTTGGCCGTGACCGCCTTTGGGAAGCGCAGCGCATGAAGCGCCTCGCGCGCGAGCGGCTCGCCCATGCGCGCGTGGTCGTGCATGTTGCCGTTTTGCGCCTTGCAGGCCGGCTTGCCGATATCATGCAGCAGCCCCGCAAGCCGCAGCCCCAGCTCCGGCGGCGTGGCCGCGCATGTGTGAAACTGATGCCGCAGCACGTCGTAACGGTGATGGTCGGGCCTCTGCGCGCAGCCCCGGCCTGATTCCAGCGCGGGAACCAGCCATTTCCACGCGCAAAGCGCCTCCAGCAGCAGCAGCCCCCGCAGCACGCTCCGCGCATCCGCGCACCCAGCCATTGCGGGGTACTTCCGCTCGCATACAAGCAGCTTGCCCAGCTCGTCCCGCCTGCGCTCGGCGGCGATATCGGAAAGCAGCGGCGCGTTGCGCTTTGCCGCGCTTAAAGTCGCTCCATCCACCGTAAATCCCAGCTCGCACGCAAACCGCACGAGCCGCAGCACGCGCAGCGCGTCGCTCGACAAAATATCGTCCGGGTCTGCGCGCGTGGCGCGCAAAACCCGCGCCTGCAGATCAGCCAGTCCGCCCACGGGGTCGGCCACCTTGCCGGTGGTCAGATCGGCATACAGCGCGTTGACGGTAAAATCCCGCCTGTCTGCGTCGGTTTCCATTGTGCCGCCGAGCAAAACCCGCTCCGGCCGGTGCGCGCCGCCCCTGCGGTAATGCTCCGTGCGAAACGTCGTGTGCTCCACACAGGCGCCGCCGGCATGCAGCTCCACCGTGCCGAACTCCACCGCCTTGGGCACGACCCGCACGTCCGTTCCCGCGCACAGGCGGCTCAGCTCGTCCGGGCTCAGCCGCGAGCATATGTCGAGGTCCGACGGCGGCGCGCCGAGCAGCGCGTTGCGCACAATCCCGCCCACGGCATAGGCCGGCACGCCCGCGCCTGCAAAGATGCGGACGACGGGCGCAAGCTGCTCTGGGATGGGGATTGTAACGCCGGTTTCCTGCATGCATCCGTTCTTTCTTTTTGCGCGGACTCTGCCACGCCGCCCCTTTTTGCGAGGGCTCCCGCGCAAGGGCTGTCGCCCTTGCGCATCTCCCTATGCCGGGATATACGGGGGTGCCCTCCAGCTTTATGGGGTTCTATGGGGATGTATCCCCCGAGGGGGCGCGGGGTAACGCCGCGCCGCGCCCCGTTCCTATTCCTCCGCGTCCTGCGGCGCGATGTTTTCGCCGGCCTCGTCGCCGTCATCGCTCTCCTGATGCGGCACGATTGCGACCGCCGCGATCTTGGTGCCCTCGTCCACGCGCATCAGCCGTACGCCCTGCGTGTTGCGGCTGATAACGGATACCTGATCGAGCGGCATGCGCATCACGGTGCCGTCGTCGCGGATGAGCATGAGGTCCTCGTCCTCGGTGGTCATGCGCAGGCAGGCCAGTTCACCCGTACGCCCGGTCAGCGCCATGGCGAGCACGCCCTTGCCGCCGCGGTGGTGGATGGGATACTGGTCCTCCGGCGTGCGCTTGCCCATACCGTTTTCGGTTACGGTAAGCACGTTCGCGCCCGGCATGACCTTGACCATGTCCACAACCTCGTCGGCGGCGTCAAGGTTCATGGCCCGTACGCCCGTTGCCGTGCGCCCCATTGCGCGCACGTCGCGCTCGGCAAAGCGAATGGCCTTGCCCTGTCTGGACGCGATGATGAACTCGTCCTCGCCGGAGGAGTATTCCACTGCGATCAGCGCGTCGCCCTCGCGCAGGTTTTGCGCGATCAGGCCGCCCTTGCGGATGTTGTTGAACTCCGTGACCGGCGTTTTTTTGATCACGCCGCGCCGCGTCGCCATGACCAGAAAGCCCTCGTCGCCCTCGCCGCGCACGGGGAACATGGCCGTGACCTTTTCGCCCGTCTGCAGCTGCAAAAGGTTGACAATCGGCAGCCCCTTGGCGTTTCTGCCCGCCTCGGGGATGACGTAGCACTTGATGCGGAACGCCCGCCCGAAGTTGGTAAAGAACATGATGTGGCTATGCGTGCTGGTGACAAACAGCCGCTCAGCAAAGTCCTCCTCATGCGTGCCCTGGCCCATCACACCGCGGCCGCCCCTGCGCTGCGCGCGGTAGGTATCCGGGCTGAGCCGCTTGATATAGCCAAGGTGCGTCATGGTGACCGCCATGTCCTCTTCCTGAATCACATCGTCGAGGTCGATGTCCTCGATCATCTGCGTGATCTCGGTGCGGCGCGCGTCGTTGTGCCGCGCCTTGACGGCAAGCGCCTCCTCCTTGATGATGGAGAGCAGCAGCCCCTCGTCAGCAAGGATGCTCTCGAGGTAGCGGACCCGCTCGCGCAGGGCGCGGTCCTCCTCGATGATCTTGTCGCGCTCGAGTCCGGTCAGGCGCTGCAAACGCATGTCGAGGATGGCCTGCGCCTGCCGCTCGGAAAGGCCGAAGCGCGCAACAAGCTTTTCTCTGGCCTCGGCGGCATGGGCGGATTTTTTGATAAGGTCCACAATCTCGTCGATGTTGTCGAGCGCGATGATGAGCCCCTCGAGAATGTGCAGCCGCTCCTTTGCCCGGTCGAGATCGTATTGCGTGCGGCGGGTCACGACCGTTTTCTGGTGCTCCAGATAATAATAGAGAATATCCCGCAGCGGCAGCACCTTGGGTTCGCCGTCCACGAGCATGAGCATGATGACGCCGAACGTGCTCTGCAAATCGGTGTGCTTATACAGCTGGTTTAACACCACGTTGCCGTTGATGTCCTTTTTGAGCTCGATGACGATGCGCATGCCCGTGCGGTCGGTTTCGTCGCGCAAATCGGTGATGCCCTCCACGCGCTTTTCATGCACCAGCTCGGCGATGCGCTCCACCAGCCGCGCCTTATTGACCTGATACGGAATCTCGGTGACGATGATACGGCTCTTGCCGTTTGCCATCGGCTCGATTTCGGCGCGCGCGCGCACCACGATGCGGCCGCGGCCCGTGCGATAGGCGCTCGAAATGCCCGAAAGGCCCATGATGATGCCGCCGGTTGGAAAATCCGGCCCGGGGATAAACTGCATCAGCTCCTCGCTGCTGATCTCCGGATTATTGATGAGCGCGCAGAGGCCGTCGATGGTTTCGCCGAGGTTATGCGGCGGAATGTTGGTCGCCATGCCGACGGCAATGCCGCCCGAGCCGTTGACGAGGATGTTCGGGTACCGGCTCGGCAGCACGGTCGGCTGCATGAGCGTTTCATCAAAGTTAGGCATGAAATCGACGGTATCCTTTTCGATATCCGCGAGCATCTCGGCAGCCATTTTGGAAAGCCGGGCCTCGGTGTACCGCATGGCCGCCGCGCCGTCGCCGTCCACGGACCCGAAGTTGCCGTGGCCCTCGACAAGCATGTAGCGCGTGGAAAAGTCCTGCGCGAGGCGCACCATCGCATCGTATACCGAGCTGTCGCCGTGCGGGTGGTATTTGCCCAGGCAGTCGCCTACGATGCGCGCGCTCTTGCGGTAGGGTTTTTCCGGCTGCAGCCCCAGCTCGTCCATCGAATACAGGATGCGCCGGTGCACGGGCTTGAGCCCGTCGCGCACATCCGGCAGCGCGCGGTTGATGATGACCGCCATCGCATACGAGATAAAGCTGGTTTTCATCGTATCCGTTAAATGGATGGGCACGATGCGGTCGCCCGCGGTCCGGCTTGGCGCCGAAGGCATGGGCGCAAGCTCCGCTCCGCGCTCCCGCGGCTCTGGAGCGGGCGGCTGCGCCGCGCTCCCCTCTCCCGGGTGAGTCCGGTTTTTGTCGTTGTGCTGGCTCATATGTTATCCGCATGATCCGCACAGGGCCAGGGCCGCGTGGAATCATGTTCTCCTTTCCAAATTTTCGTTCGTCCCGGTTCTTTTCGCCGGCCGTTGATTCGCCGGCACGCCTGCTTTTTATATGGCGGCGCCCCGAATGGCTGCGCGCCTGCCGCGGTTTATTTTGCCAGACAGGCTGCAAACACCCCCGCCGGCCAATAAAATCAGCAGCAGATACGCCGCAAGATTCGCCGCAAGCGCGGTTGCGTTCAACACAACCGGCTCCTTTGAAAAGGTGTGAACCACGTTGGGGATCGTGCTGCAAAACTGTACGGGATTCAGAATACAAATCAGCAGGAACAGGCAGGCCCAATCCAGTTTTTTATAACCGGCCTTCCTCCTCTCTGCCAGAAACAGAATTGCCGCCGGAAACAGGTACAGCCCGGCATACAGGATGCTGAACGACGGCAGCAACACCATAATCAGCAGCAGGGACATCCATTTTTTCCACGCGCCGTCCTGAAACGGCAGGGTAAGCAGGGCCAGCCCGCCCGCCAGATAGTTGAGCGCGGGAAACACGATCCGCAACCCGCGCGCCAGGCCGGCATAAAACGCGCCCGTTGCCGCCGTCGCATTTGAAATGCGCAGGCAATCCGCAAAGAACCATAGCGTACGATGGCCAAAGCGTCCAGCGTCAAATCGCGAATTGGAAATCGCGTCCGACGTTTGCAGGTTTTCCAGCATTGCCCGCAGACTCAGATGGATGTGCCCAAAGCACAGGAAGGGGGCAAACGCGATTACCACGCCGTATACGGCCAGACGCGCCGCCTCTTTCCACCGCTTCTCCATCAGCAGCATCACGCCAAGCAACGCCGGCGCGAGCTTGAGCGCAGCCGCAACCGCAAGCGCCAGAAACGAAAGCTCCTTCAGCAACCTGTTTTCATCGGAATAATGATGCGTGAAAAACGCGCATAGCGCGACCGTTAGCACAATAAAGTTACCGCGCTCCACAGCGTAGAAGGCGATTCCGGATACGCTCAACGCCGCGCACAGCAGCAACGCGCGCCGGCCGCCCGCCATACGCTCCGTCATCGCCCAAAGCTCCCATGCCAGCAAGGCAAAGCAGCCGAACGAAAAGAACGTCGCCGTCAACAAACGCAGGGCCTCTGTTCCCGACGCACCGCCGCTGATCAGCCACAGCGCCTGATACAGCAGGAAAGACAGCGGCAAGTAACTCCCGCTTCTCGATGGGTCCGAACTTATGGTCTGGTAAGGGCTGTCTCCGCTAAGATAGTCGCGCAGCATCTTTGTCGTGTCCTCCATATACCCGCCGCCTTCGGCAAAAAATATGTTGGACTGGCCGCCGATTCCCAGCATGGAAAACAGGATGAACACAAAGAACAGCCCTGCCATTGTGCAGACAAATATACGCTGCCAAACCCTGCCGCCGGATTGCAATCCGTCCGAATCCATACGTTCCCCCTCCATAGCGCGCCCCTTCCTTACACATCCAGATCCACAACCAGCTTGCTGTTTTGCTCGATGAACTCGCGCCGCGGTTCGACCTTGTCGCCCATCAAAAGCGTAAACAGCTCGTCGGCCTCAACGGCGTCGTCCACCCTGACCCGCAGCATCACGCGCGTCTCCGGATCCATCGTGGTCTCCCAGAGCTGATCGGGGTTCATCTCGCCAAGGCCCTTGTAGCGCTGGATGGTGGGCTTGGGATCGCGGCCGATCTCATCGAGCGTGGCGTTTAATTCCTCGTCGCTGTATACGTATTTTTCAAATTTGCCCCGCTTGATCTGGTACAGCGGCGGCTGCGCGATGTATACGTAGCCCTTTTCCACCAGCGGCCGCATGTGGCGGTAAAAGAACGTCAGCAGCAGGATGCGGATATGGCTGCCGTCCACGTCCGCGTCCGTCATACAGATGATCTTGTGGTAACGCAGCCTGGTCTCGTCAAAGTCGTCGTCCATGCCCGCGCCAAACGCCGTAATCATGGCCTTGATCTCCGCGTTGGCCAGCATGCGGTCGAGCCGCGTTTTTTCTACATTAAGGATTTTGCCGCGCAAGGGCAGAATCGCCTGCGTCACGCGGTTGCGGCCCATCTTGGCGCTGCCGCCCGCGCTGTCGCCCTCCACGATGAACAGTTCGCACTTGACCGGGTCCTTTTCCTGGCAGTCGGCCAGCTTGCCCGGCAGCGACGTGGAATCCAGCGCGGATTTCCTGCGCGTCAGTTCGCGGGCCTTGCGCGCCGCGTCGCGCGCGCGGGAGGCGGTGACGCACTTTTCAATAATCAGCTTGGCAGTCGCGGGGTTTTCCTCCAAAAACCGGGTCAGCCCGTCCGCCACCGCGCCGTCCACCAGCGGGCGGATGTCCGCGTTGCCGAGCTTGGTCTTGGTCTGCCCCTCAAACTGCGGCTCGGCGAGCTTGACGCTGACGACCGCCGTCAGCCCCTCGCGGATATCCTCGCCGGAAAGGGTCTGGTCGTTGTTTTTGAGCAGGCCGGCGCGCCTGGCATAGTCGTTGACCACGCGGGTCAGCGCCGCCTTGAAGCCCACCAGGTGCGCGCCGCCCTCGATGGTATTGATATTGTTGGCAAACGTAAAGATGTTCTCCGTATATCCGTCGTTGTACTGCATGGCGATTTCCACGCTGCCGGTTTCGGCGCCGTCCTCCTCGCGCGTGGCGGAAAAGTACATTGGTTCGGGATGCAGAATCTCTCTGTTCTTGTTTAAATGCCTGACAAACGACACAATGCCGCCCTCGTAGCAGAAGGTCTTCTGCCGCGCGGGCGTTTCGCGCTCGTCGCTGACGGTGATGCGGATGCCGGCGTTGAGAAACGCGAGCTCGCGCAGCCTGCCCGTCATAGTGTCAAAGCTGAAGTTGACCTCGTCGAAGATCGTATGGTCGGGCAGAAACGTGACGATCGTGCCCGTGTCGTCCTCCTGGATGTCGCGCTCGATATGCACGTCGCAAAGCGGCTCCCCGCGGATGAACTCCTGCACGTACACATGCCCGTCGCGGCGAACCTCCGCGCGCAGGGTTTCGGAAAGGGCGTTGACGCAGCTGACGCCCACGCCGTGCAGCCCGCCGGAAACCTTGTAGCCTCCGCCGCCGAACTTGCCGCCCGCGTGCAGCATGGTCAGCGCCACGGTCAGCGCGTTCTTGCCTGTTTTCTCATGCAGCCCCACCGGAATACCGCGGCCGTCGTCGCGTACGGTAACGGAATTATCCGGATGAATAAAAATTTCGATATGGGTACAAAAGCCCGCCAGCGCCTCGTCAATGGAATTATCCACCACCTCGGTGACCAGATGGTGCAGCCCGCGCGCATCCGTCGAGCCGATGTACATGCCCGGACGGCGGCGCACGGCCTCCAGTCCCTCCAGCACCTGAATTTGAGATGCGTCATAGCTTTGCTGCGTGTGTTCTTCCATGTTTTCAGTCTATCCTTTCGATTGCAATCTTCGGCGGAGCCGCCGCCTCCCCTGAGAACCCGCTATGGACCCTTTGGCGGGGCTTGGCGCGGAGCCCTGGAAAAAACCCTCGCCCCGTACGCCGCTTCAAGGCTACGGCCCCACAATCCCCCTGGACAAAGGTATCAACCGGATGGGTCCCTCCATCCGGGCACTGCAAAAGGAACAAGGAGGCGCACCCGGGCAATCTGTCAAAATCAGCGGCATGCGCGGTGATTTTGACTCCCTGCCTGCCGGATTGCAGCGTCAATCCCGCGAGAAATTCCTGCCGGCGGACGACTCTGCGTCGTCCGTCACCGTCAGCACCGCCGCCTCGTTGAGGTAGCGGCGACAGATCTCGTCACGCCAGCGTTTTTCGAGCGTCGCGCTTGCGATCATGGACGCGTGCACCACCTCGCGGCCGTGCTCGCTGGCGACCACATAACACTTGGGCCTGCCCGTGCAGCCGACATACCGGCGCTCGCGCCTGGCGCGGTTGACGTAGGCGCGCGTTCCGGGCATGATGCCGCGCTCGTTGAGCACAAACAACACCCGCTCCAACGGAATGCCTATGTTTTGGCCAATGTGCAGCAGCATGCGCCTACTCCTCAAATAGTTGTCCGTTTGCCACGCGGTACACCTGCATGGCGGTTACGCCCGCTTCCTCGAGTTCCTCAAGGTGCGTGCAGGTCAAAAACGTCTGGCAGCCCTGCACCGCAATCACGAGCATTTGCTGGCGGCGCCTGTCCAGTTCGGAAAATACGTCGTCGAGCAGCAGCACGGGCGCTTCGCCGCGCTCTTCCCTAAGGGTTTCCAACTGCGCCAATTTTAAGCTTAGCACCACCGTGCGCTGCTGGCCCTGCGAACCGAACACGCGCACATCGGCGTCGTTGAGCGTGAGCGCAATGTCGTCCCGGTGCGGCCCGGCCGTCGTGCTGCCGTAGCGCAGGTCGCGCTCCACGCCGTCGCTCAGCGCCTGTTGCAGCTGGTCGATCAAATACACCGGGTCGTATTCCGACAGGCTGGGATGGTATTCCACGCTCAGCCGTTCCCTGCCGTCGGACAGGGTTTCATGCATGCTCACGGCAACCTCCGCAAGCCGCTCAACATGCGCCGCGCGTGCAAGCATGATCGTTGCGCCAAGGCTTGCAAGCTGCGCGTCCCACGGCGCAAGCGCGCCCGGATACTGCCCGGCCGGATCCTTGAGCAATGCGTTGCGCTGCCTGAGCGCGGCGTTGTACTTTTGCAGCGCATAGTAGTAAGACGGCCGCAGCTGTGAAATGACCATGTCGAGAAACCGCCGGCGCTCGCCGGGTCCGCCCTTGACGATTTCCAGGTCCTCGGGCGCGAACATCACCACGTTGAGCACGCCGAGCAGCTCGCCCGAGCGGGAAAGCGTCCTGCCGTCCACCACGAGCTTCTTGCGCTCGGACTGCGCGAGCCTGAGCTCGATCTGCCGCGGCCCGCCGCGCGTGTCCAGCGTGATCCCAACATATCCGCCCGCCTCGCCCGCCGCAATCAGCTCGCCGTCGCGCACGGTGCGGTGGCTGCGTCCAAGCGCGCATAGAAACACCGATTCGAGCACATTGGTCTTGCCCGCCGCGTTCTCGCCCGTGAGCACGCACAAGCCCGCGTCCGGCCGGAGCGCGAGCGACGCGTAGTTGCGGTAGTTGACGAGACGGACGCCGGTGATATGCATCGCGCAAAAACTCCCCCGCTGCTCAAAGATTGCACCATATCGGCTATGGTGCAACAGGCGTTTTTCACGGCCGGGCGCACATCAGAAGCCGTGACACAAAGCTGTATTATGTAGCCTGTCAAAAAAGCCATGGGCGGGCTCGGAGGGCCGCAGCCTTCCGGAGGCTCGTTCCGGCTCCGCCTGCATTGCCGGCGGAACGGATCGCCCGGTTTGGGCGGGTTCCCTGTGCTTCCTGCCCAACGGCAGCCCGCGGGGCTTTCGGCAGGAAACGGTTACCCCGCCAAAAAACATGGTTTTTTTGACGGCCTGATGATCCCATCTCCCATTATGGGAGATGGGATCATGTGCCATCGTTTTCGGTTGCCGCGGAAGCGGCGGGAAAACGGGCGGCTTATAACCCGCCGGAGGCGGATAATGGCCGCATTGTGGGTATTATACCATGCAACAGGAGCATTGTATATATATTATAGAAAACAAAGTGTGAATTGTATAGCGCTGTTGCGCGCTGAATCGGGTCCGCAAGCGACGCGACGATTCCCTTTTCCGCCGTCGCGGCGCTCTATCCCGATTGCACGTCGGATGATGCCGCAAGGCGGATGCTGCGGGGGATGGGCGCGCAGGAATAAGTGCGCCGTAAGCTGATTCGATGCCTGTATCCGTGATTAGCCAAACGTTTTTTGAATGGTCGCGCGCACTTCCAATATCTCCGGCGTACGGAAATTGACTGCAAAGAATACCGTGGCGGTTATAATCCCAAACAAAACGCCCTTAATCAGAATGAACGGCAAGCTGTGCGGCATCCCCTGCGCAATCAACCAGCAGCATGCAGCGGAGAGCAACGTACAAAACAGATACTTCGCCTGTCTGCCCCAGTAATGCCCAGCGCCCATGCCAAACACGTTGCGAAAGAGCAAAATCGGCTCGTACCAAAATGAGGTCATGATCCGAGACAATGCGGATGCGATCAGGATACCAAACATGCCCCAAATTCTCCCGAAGAGAACTGACAGCACGATATTGCAAAACGCCATGATCAGCATCTGATACTTGACCTTAGTAAACATGCCTGTTGATTCGCGAAACATCCATATTGGACTCACCGCATTGGTCAAATAGAAATTAAATGCAATCACAAACACCGTGCAGGGATCGAGCAGATACGCCTGCCCAAGCCAGATGGGAATAAAATCATTGAACAGCAGAAAAAAGCAAACGCCCCCAAAGGCTGCGACCACATGATAAAGCAGCAGCAGCACGTCAAAGACTTCCAACATGCGCGATTTTGCGGATTCTGCATGCAGGCTTCCAATCGCACTCAAGAGTGCGTTTGTGACCGTGGAAACAAACCCCTGCACCGCAGAGACAATCACGAGATAATTGGAATACAGCCCCACTGCGGCGGTGCTGATCAGCGTAGATATCAGGATGTTATCCGTGCTGTTCATCAGCACCGTTCCAAGCTTATAAAAGAACGTTGCCTTCACATTTTTAACAATGGCGGCACTATCAATCTGCGCATTCACACCCGTTTCCGCTAAATAAGGATAGCGTCTGTCAACAATTGCGCCAAGCGCAATGTTTCCGACAACGGTGCAGACAATTCCAGCAATAACATAGAGCGTATAGTTGCGCCAGATAACAAGCACCGTAATATGCAACACCTGCCCCAACAGCGCAATTCCAAGCTCCACGCGTTTTTGCAAGCGGTTATTCTGGTCAGCGGAAATGAGCGCGACCTTGTGGGCGACAAAATAGGAAAGCGTTGAATTGATCAAAAACAGCACATAATACAGCACGAACTGCTTTTGCGGCAAGTCGCTGTTGATTATGCTGGGCAGGAACGGAATCAGAGCCAAGCCAATGGCGAGCACCGCCAGCGCGATACAATAGTAAACCTTCTTTGCATACTTTGCCAGCGAACGGATATAAGCCTCATCATTGGAAGTAAGCGGCTTGTAAAATGAGAACGTAATGGCGGTTCCCATCCCGAGTTCCGCAAGGGACAAAACCTGCAAGACGTTTGTATACAGCCCGTTTATGCCGAGATAGTCCAGCGAGAGATAGTTCAAAAATAGCCTGCGGCCGATGAACGAAAGCAGCAGAACGCCTATTTGCGCAATATAGCCCCAAAGGATGTTGCGCTTCATGTTTTCGGTGCGAACGCCCTGACCCAATCTATTCTCCTTTTTCTTCAGCTTGCAAATCAAATTGCGCCTTCCACTGCGTAATCGCATGCTCCGGAATATGAATATCGGTTGGTCTGCTCCTATCGATGAGCTGTTCAAGTTGTTCATACTCCGTCCGGCGAATGACGGGAAGCGCAAAGTCGCGCTGCTTCTCAATCGCTCGTTCATCTACCGCGAGAATCATGGTGCGCCGCCCATGCTGCAAGGCACGGATTCCGCCGTGAAGTCTCGTTCCAATGTATTCAACATCCGGCCGCAAAAGCAACGCGTCATATGCCGAAAGCTCGGGTGGGATAATTGTCACATCGTTGGCAAAGCCGCACTCCTCAATATAGTCGTAATCATGATATCCTTGCAGCCATACATACACGGTTTTGTAGTGTTTCTTCAAAAGTTGAACAATGCCGCCGTCTAAATCAGGCTGGGGGCTATAATCTGTTACCGTGAAGACGACATTCTCCGCCTTTTCTGTGGGGATCGTGCGGCAATAGTCCCGCGTGAACTTCCACATGCTGGGACATCCGGTATTGAGCGCGTTTGTGATGCCAATTTTCAAAAGCTGTTCCTTGGTGTACGCATCCCGAACGCTATGCATGTATGGCGCATTTTGCAGGACGCGCTGATACAGCCTGCGCGCAGTATAGGTAAGCGAGCAACCGTCATTTTGCCATCCTACGCCCATCAGCACACTTGGAAACAGCTTTTTTGCGCTATAAAAGTCAATATCCCACTGCCGGAATTTGCGTTTCATTTCGTTTCGGAGTAAATTCGTTCCAAGCACAAAGCGCAGGTCGGCATCCGCCAGAAAATCCGCATAGAAGTGCGAAATGGGCAGGTGCGTTGAAATATCGACAACAAAGTTCCCATTTAGGATGCCCGCCAATTGTTCTTTTGCGCTTTCCGCAATGATACAATCCCCCAGGTTCATGGTGGACACGGATGGATTCAGACAGATCATTTTTTTCATCAAGTTGTCTCCTCCTCATGGCCCTTGCCTGTTGCTGCAACCTGTGTTTGATACAGCGCGACATACTCTTGATACTTCTCGCGCTCGTCGAACAGGCGCGCGCGCGTTAAGCAGGCCTGTTCGGAAAAGCGCGCGTTCTCGCAGATATCCCGGACGCCCGCTTCCAGCGCGTCGACGTCGCCCCAAGGTACGATCCTGCCGCAGGTTTCGTCCGGAATCTCCGGACTTCCGCCGGTGTCGAACGCAATGACCGGCGTGCCGCATGCAAGCGCTTCCATATTGACCGTTGGATAATTCTCCTCCCGCGTCGGATTGACAAATACATCCGCCGCCGTATACAGCTTTGCAAGCCCGGTCCGGTCCTGCGTCCTATGAATCGACAGGATGTTGCCCGGCAATTGTTTGTCCGCTTCATCATCCGTTCCCACCAGCACAATCCGGTACCGCCCGTCCAGGCGGCGCGCCAGTTCGATAAACACGTCCAGGCCCTTTCGTTCACCCCATCCAAAGGCTACGCCCAGCAGCAGATACTTCCCGCCCAGCCCTCGTTCCTCCCGAATGCGGCTCTCCATCGGACGGAATACGGAAAGGTCGGCGCCGTTATGGATCACCCGCACCGGATATTGCCGCAAAAACGACTGCTTGACCAGCCCGGCAAG
The DNA here is from genome assembly GCA_964447605.1 of uncultured Oscillospiraceae bacterium. Taxonomy (GTDB): domain Bacteria; phylum Bacillota; class Clostridia; order Christensenellales; family CAG-138; genus CAYUTA01. The sequence continues at coordinate 15,902 of CAYUTA010000018.1, forward strand.
CCAGTTTGAAGGCGTTACAAGCGTCATGTTTTCCACGCCGAGAAACCAGCGCTTCTTCAGCCGGTACATGGTTTTTGTCCTGTCAAAACGGCATTCCGGATACAGCCTGTATTGCGGGCAGTCGCGACACCCCGTTTTCCACTTTTCGCACTGCGCCAGCGCAAAGTGCGGGCACTGGCCGGTAAACGCCCAGCAGTCATGCAGCGTCCAGACCACGGGAATCCGCCGCTTTTTCAGGAACCCAAACAGCATGGGCAGGTTGATATAGCAGTTGTGCAGATTGTGCAGGTGCACGATATCCGGATTCAGCCTCCGCAGCTTTTGCAAAAACAGCGCCGTCTCGATCCATGCATAGCAGCCGTTGAAGCCCAGGAGCCGGTTGATCCGGATTGCCAGGCTGTTCAGCACGGCGTTTGAAATCAGAATGTCGCGCCCGGCAAAGGGCCCCCGGTCGCCTCGGGTTTTTGCAAATGCAGTATAACAGGTCCACCCGGCCCTTTCCGCCGCGTCGGAGACGCTTGTCATGATCCCGCCCGTACTGCCAAACCGAACCGTATTGATCGATACGACCGTCTTTTTCCGGGATTGCGAATTCGTCAAATCGTTCTGTTCCCCTTTCCTGCGCGGCATGCGGCCCGTGTCAAAACAAAAAACCTTCATCAGGCTTTTGCGCTCCCGAAGCATCCGCTCCGCAATACAACCAGAGCTTTTCACCGCTTCGCCAGTTCCTCCAGAACCCGCGCGGTCACATCGTGCGTCGTATGGCCGCGGTATTGCTCCATCAGCCGCCCGGCTTCACACGCAGTCCCCGCCTGCTTGACACAGAACCGCGCCGCGGCCTCGGCTGTTTCTCTTTTGCCGCATTCGTCGGCAAAGCAATCAAACGCTTTGGGATACCGGAGAATGAACGGCAGCGTGTTGCAGTCGCGCACCATGCAAAGCTGCAAAATCGGCTTGCCCAGCGAGATCAGGTCGAACAGCTTGCTCGGCAGATAGCACAGATCGCGGTTTCCAAGATTGATCAGGATATCCGCGCGGCGCATCACGCCCTCCGCCTCCCGCAAGGGTACGGCGCTCATGCAGATCAGGCGCGCGCCCAGCCTCCCCGCATAATCCCGCACCTGGCTTTGGACCGCCGCGCCGGTTTTATCGCCGATGAGATACAGTCTGATCCGTGGCTCGGCCTCCGCCATGCCGCAAAACAGCTTTAGCAGCGCCTCCGGCTCGCGCCCCCCGTCGTAGAGCGTGCCCAGATAGACGCAGTTGATCGCTTCTTTTTCAAAGGCAACCGGGCATTGGTCCTCTTTCCCGTCCGGTTTTTCGCGGGGAATTTCCAGGTTTGGGAACGGGAGCGCAATCGCCTTCTCCCGCACGCCGTCAAAGGCCGCGTTCTCGATCAGCTTCCGGTGCTCCGGCGCGACGACGATGCAATCCGCCCGTTCCCACGCGGCAAGCTCCTTGTTAAGCCGCTGCCGCACGCGCGCCGGACGCTGTGAAAAGCCCGGAATCGCAAAAAAGGGCGGGTCAAAATAGTAAAGCGCCAGCTTCGTGTTCGCGGGCGTATACGCCGCCGCCGTCCAGAGTACACAAAACGGGCTGCCGCACGCAATCACCCAGTCATAGCGCTCCCGCCCGCAGAGCGCCGCAAGCCGTTTTCCAAACTTTTCGCACGCCGCCGCGGGGAGCTTGTCCTCAAGCACATACCGTCCGCCGCAAAGAAACGCCAGCGCCTTTGTGCACACCGCGCGGGCAAGGCGCCGCCGGGAGCCCGTGATTTTCCCCATAGGATCTCGATTCACGCGCGCGTGGAGCATCCAGCTGTCCGCCAGATACACCGTTCCGCAGTCGTCGCGGTATGCATCGGCAAGCGAGCGGTCCCAACGAAACGTCAGCACGTCCGACGCGACCCCCTGCCGAAACAGCTCCCGGCGCAGCTTATTGGCGCAGTTGCCCACCGCGTCCGGGATGGGGTAGGAATTATATTCCAAAAATAGCAGCTTCATTTTACGCCTCCCCGCGCCGCCCGCCACAGCAGGCGCAGCCCGCGCGCTCCGCTTACGCGAAACGCAGCGGCGGCGGCGCGGTCCTTTTTGCGGCAATTTTTGTCGCGCATGACGCCCGGCGCGTCCCGCCGCATCACGGCAAGCAGATTTTTGCGTTCGTCAACATATTCCGGCGCATCTTCCGGCATCTGCAAAAGAAGCTGGCAGCAAACGGCAAACCGCCGCGCCCGCGCCGCAGGCAGGACCGAAGGAAACCGGGACGCAACAAACGCGCACACCTCGTCCGCAACGGCAAGCTGTTCAAACCGCTCCGCGGAAAACGCGCGATTCATGAAACTTTTCGCATGCTGCACATAGATGTAGCGCGGCTCCGTATCCACCGCGACCTTCTCCGCGCCGGCAAGCCACAGGTAGGTTGTCGCCATGTCCTCATACCGCCGGCCGGTCGGAAACGGGTGCGCCCGCGCAAGTTCCAGCGGCAGCAGCTTCCCGCAGGGCGAGGTGAAAAACAGCGTCTGATACAGCATGGCTTTTAGCGCCGCGTTTGCGTCGAGCACGCAGCAAACGCGCGCGGGGCGCGGCGGCAGCGTCCGGCCTTTCTCATCCACGAAACGTACGCCGCAGACGGCGACAGCAGCCTCGTTCTGCGCCAGGGTCCGATACAGGCGCTCGATCATCTCCGGCGCGGCATAATCGTCCGAATCCACAAAGGCGACCAGTTTCCCGGAGGCCATGGCCACGCCCGCGTTGCGCGCGGCGGAAACGCCCGCGTTTTCCTGATGCAGCGCCCGCACGCGCGCATCCCTTGCCGCGTACGCGTCGCAAAGGACGGGGCAGCCGTCCGTTGACCCGTCGTCCACCAGAATGATCTCGAGATTGGAGTAGGTCTGCGCAAGCACGCTTTCAACGCACGTTTGCAGGTATTGTTCGACGTTGTATACGGGAACGATTACGCTGATTTTCGGCTGTCCGGTCATGGTTTCGGCTTTCCTTTCCGCCGCACCTTCTCCCGGTTCACCATTCCGCCGAACACGGTCTTGAACAGTATGCGGATATCCAGCCAGATCGTATAGTTTTCGATGTACCAGATGTCGCACCGGATGCGCTCCTCAATGGAGGTGTCGCCGCGCAGACCGTTGACCTGCGCCCAGCCCGTAATGCCCGGGCGCACGCGGTGCTTGACCATATACAGCGGGATGGTCTCGCGGAACTGCTCGACAAAATGCGGAATTTCCGGCCGCGGCCCGACCAGGCTCATGTCGCCCTTGAACACGTTGAAAAACTGCGGCAGCTCGTCGATGCTGGTTTTGCGCAGGAACGCGCCGAATCCGGTCTTGCGCGGGTCTGTGTCGCGCGTCCAGGCGGTGTCCTGCGCGGCGTTGACGCGCATGGAGCGGAACTTATACATGGTAAAGAGCTTCTTGTTCAGCCCGACGCGCCGCTGTCTGAAAATGACGGGACCCGGGCTGCTCAGGCGCGTGCCGACGGCGGCAAGGAGCATCAGCGGGCTTGTGAGCACAATGAGCAGCGTCGAACCCAGTATGTCGCCAAAGCGCTTAAGCCCGGCCCGGAGCGGGTCGTCAAGCGGCGTGGTGCGCACATGGATGAGCCTGGACGCCCCCAGCACCTCAATTCTGGCGCTGGCGGGGATATAGTCGTTGTAAAAGGGGATGATGGACACCTTGACCCCCTGCTTTTCCGTGGCCTGGATGACCCTGGGCAGCTCCGCCACGTCGGCGGGTTCCAGCGCGGCCACCACCTCGTCTACGCCGGGTCCGTCCAGCAGCGTGGAAAGCGCCGAAAGCCCGCCCAGGCACCTTAGCTCCGGCATGGCCGCCTCGTTGCCGATGTATCCGTCGATCAGGTAGCCGTAGCGTGGGTTTTCCCGGATGGTCCGGCAATACTGCCGCGCCTGCGCGCCGTCGCCCACGAGCACCACGTGCTTTTGATTGTAGCCCAGGTTGCGGATATAGCGCAGCGTATAGCGCATGGCCATCCGTTTTGCCAGCACGAACAGGCAGGAGAAGAGATAGAAGAATGCCAGCACGCCGCGCGAAAACTCCTGCAGCTTGAGCACGTACAGCACCGCGGCGACGCTCAGCACGCTCAGCAGGTTGCCCTCGAGCACCCGCAAAATCTCCATGCCGATCGGGCGGGCGCGGAGGGAATCGTACAGGCCCATGATCTGGTAGGCAATGACCGCGACAAGCGCAAACAGCAGCGCAAACACCCATGCCCGGCCCATGGTGAGCACAATGCTGTCCATGTCCTTTTTAATCACCACAAGCCAGAACCATATGGCCACATAATACGCGCCGACAATCAGGCCGGTATCCAGCAGGCGGTTGAGGATATTCAGATATTTTTGCAATGATTTCAGCATGAAATTTCCCTTTTGCGGGCGCGCGGGCGCGCGCCGTCCTCATCCCGTGCAATCATTATACTAAATTCGACCGCGTTCGTAAAGCCAAAGGGCTCCGGCTTCTTTTTGCGTCCGCACGGGCCGCGCCTTTTGCGGGCGCGCCGCCCCTGAGACGGCCCTACGGCTCGCGCAGCACCAGCCCGGTTACGCTGTCGCATATGCGTTCAATCCGCAGCACCTTCGGGTGCGCCGCATAGGCGTCGCGTACCATATCCCGCAGCGCCGTGCCCCTATGATGGCCGTGGATGACGCGGATGCGGTATACGCCCGCCGCGCGCCGCAGCGCCGCGTCGAGCATAACCCGCGCCTGATAGACGTTTTTTCCGTGAAGATCCAAGGTGATGACCGAATCCCGTTGCATACGCCGTATCTTCCCCGTCAGCCGCGGCCTTTGCCACGCGCCTCCGCTTCCGCCCTTGGACCGCCGGGCTTATGCGCGCCGGATGCGTCCGGCTCCGCCGGGCTGTGCGGCCCGGGCTCCGTCGCCTGCGCCTGTTCCATTGCGGTTTGAAGCGGGCCGCACAGCGCCGCGTCCGTAAAAAATCCGCCCTCGGTTTTGCCAACGAATGCGAACCGTTTGACCCGGCGGCCGCCGCGCGCGAGCGTCTCGTTCCACAGGGAAGCAGGCCGCACCCACAGTCCGCATTCGCCGTACAGCGCGCGGTAGACCACCATCGGCTCCCGCGTTTCCGAATGCGCAGCCATGCCCAGCAGCTCGTATTCGCCGCCCTTAAAGTGGCGGTAGCGCCCGGGCCGAAAATCGTCCGAATGCACCGTATCCGCGCTTGCAGACCCGCCGGCGGCTGCGCGCGCGGCCCTTTGCGCCTCCCAGTCCGCACGCAGCAGGCCGTAATGAACACAATCGCGCAGGCCCTGATTGTTTCGATCCGCCTGCCGCATGGTTCCCTCGCAGCGCATGCCGCAGCGCCGCATCACCATGCCGGAATACGGGTTGTCGGGATCGTGCCGCGCCGCAACGCGGTTGAAGCCCGCCCGCTCAAACAGGTACGCCAGCACGGCCATGAGCGCCTCGGACGTAACGCCCCTGTTCCACCATGCCCGCCCGATGCAATAGCCAACCTCGGCGCTGGCAAGGTTTTTTTCGCAGCGCACGACGCTGATGCTGCCCACCGGCGCGTCCGCGTTTTCCTTCGGTACAATGGCCCACTCGTAAAAATCCGCCCGCGCGTAGGCGGCGGCCCATCCCTCCAGCACCGCCCGGGAGTCCGCGGCGCTCTGATGCGCCGGCCACGTCAAGAATTTACTCACCTCCGGGTCGCCCGCCCAGTTTTCATACATGGCCTGCGCGTCGTCAGGCCGGAACGCGCGCAGGTTCAGGCGCGGCGTTTGAATGGTTTGCGTGCCGATGTGCTGCATCATGAACCCTTTCCTTCTCAAATATAATTTGTTTTAGCCGCGCCTGCCCGCAAAAAAGCAGATGGCTTCAGGCGGCGTTCCCGTGCCTCCATGCGCTGCGGCCGTCTTTTTGCAAGAGTTCAGCCCCTGAGAATCCCCCATGCCGGGAATATATGGGAGTTCCTTCCGGCTTTATGGGGTTCTATGGGGATGTATCCTCTGAGCGGGGTGCGGGGCCGCGCCCCGCCGCGCCTTTTTGCGGGAGCTCCACCCTCGCCGTCCTCACGCTTCCGCGTTCCCCCCCGTTCTTCTAATATTACACGCGCCCGCGGAAACGCACAATCTTTTTTGTGCATGATTATACATATTTTTCTTGACATTCCGCGCGGAGGCGTTAGACTGTTGCACATGAAAACCTGTTCTTATCGATATGGGGACACAACGGTCTCTTTTTCCGTGGACGAGCGGGATGTGCTTGCGGAACTGCGCGGCAGGTCCGTGCCGCCGCTTGACGATATCCGCGCGGCGCTTTACGCCTCGCTGGACGCGCCCATTGCGCACGCGCCGCTGTCTGCGTTTGCCGCGCCGGGGGACAAGCTTGCGCTGGTCGTCAGCGATATGTCCCGCTTCTGGATGCGGCAGGATCTGGTGATTCCGCACCTGGTGCAATATCTCAACGACCGCTGCGGCGTGCCGGACAGGGACATCGTCATCGTCGTTGCAACCGGCACGCATATCGGCGGTCCGGAGGCGGAGCTGCGCACGCTTGTGACCGACGCAATCTATGACCGCGTGCAGGTCGTCAACCACGACTGCCTTTCCGATCAGCTGATCGAGATCGGCACAACCTCGCGCGGCACGCGCGTTAGCATCGATCCGTATGTGGCCATGCGCAAAGTCGTCTGCCTTGGCGCGTGCACACAGCATCTGCTGGCGGGCTTTGGCGGCGGGCGCAAGAGCATCCTGCCGGGCGTCGCCTCCATGCAGGCCATCCGGCAGAACCACGCGCATTCGCTCGACAGGCTCGCGCCGCGCTCCAATCCCAGCATCGGCAACGGCGTGCTTGCGGGCAACCCGGTGCACGAGGACATGTGCGAGGCCGCGGCCATGCTGCCGCATCTGTTCATCGTAAACCTGGTCATGAACGCAGACATGCGGCTTGCGGCCGTCTATTCCGGCCACTGGCTGCACGGCTGGACGCGCGCCTGCCGCGCCGCAGAGGAAATGTACGAGGCGTCCATCCGTGAGCAGGCGGACGTGGTCATTGTCGGCAGCGGCGGTTTTCCCAAGGATCTTTCGCTCTACCAGGGCAGCAAAACCGTGGATAACATCGAGTCCGCGCTCAAACCCGGCGGCACGCTCATCCTCCTTATGGAATGCCGCGAGGGCGGCGGCCCGGCCGAATACTTCGACTGGCTTTCGCCGCTGAAAAACGGTACGCTCGTCGAGGAACTGCGCGCAAACTTCACCATTCCCGGCTACATCTTCTTCGTCAACTGCGAGCAGGCGCGGCGCTACCGTATCCTCATGCTGTCCAGTCTCGACCCGGAGGACGCCGCGGCGATGGGTATCTCCGTCTATACAGACATGGCTGCGCTGCTGCGGGATGCGGACATTGCCGGAAAATCGACCTACCTCATTCCAAACGGCAGCACGGTGATCCCAAAGCTGTAACGGAGGGCGCGGCGCCTTCCCCCTGCGAGAAAAAGGGCAAGGGCGCATTTTATCCCCCGGCGGGCGCGCGGGGGGGGGCAGCCACACGGGTTTTCAGAAATGCGTTTTCCGCGCGGCGGCGGGGTGTTCCTCTGCAAGCCGAAAACAATACGCGATCAGGAGGAGAAGAGATGCAGCATCCGTATCTTGCCAAACGGTTTTGGAACGAACCGCCGCGGTTCGTCAGCGTGGATCCCGAGGAGCTCGCGTCCTATGGCGACCTGATCAACCTGAGCATCGGCGACCCGGATTTCACCACGGACGCGCGGATTATCGACGCTGCGTTTGCCGACGCGCACGCGGGCCATACCAAATACACCAGCCCCGCGGGCGATCCGGAGTTTGTTTCCGCCATCATCGGTCTGTACCGCGAGCAGTTCGGCGTTCCGCTTGCGCCCGAGCAGGTGTTTGTCACCGCCTCGAGCCTGTTGGGCATGCATCTCTCGCTCATGGCCATTCTGGACCCCGGCGACGAGGTGATCCTGCTCTCGCCGTATTTTTCCATCTATAAAAACCAGGTGGAGCTGGCGGGCGGCGTGGCCGTGGAAGCGCCCACGTATGCCGAGGACGGATTCACCCTGCGCGACGACGTACTGCGCGGCGCGCTGTCGAACCGCACGCGCGCCATCATCGTCAACAACCCCTGCAATCCCACCGGCGCCGCATACGATCTGCGCGCTTATGAAATCATTGCGCAGGTCGCGCGGGAACGCGACCTCCTTGTGCTGGCCGACGAAATCTACACGCAGTACATGTATGCCGAGCCGTTTGTGCCCATGCGCACGCTGCCCGGTATGGCGGCGCGCACCATCACGCTCAACAGCCTGTCGAAGGACTACATCATGACCGGCTGGCGCGTGGGGTACGTCGTCGCCGAGCCGTTTGTAACGCGCACGCTGCAGGCCATCAATGAAAACGTGGTCTATTCCGCGCCCTCCATTTCGCAGCGCGCGGGTATTTATGCAATCGGTATGCGTAAACAGATTCGCGAGCGCTATGTGCAGGCATACAAAGAACGCGTATTTTATGCATCCGAGCGCATCGCGCGTATCAAGGGCATGTCCGTCGTGCCGCCGGGCGGTACGTTCTATGTGTTCCCGTGTGTTTCCGGCACGGGCCTAAGCTCCGCACAGTTCTGCGAAAAACTCCTGAAAGAGGCCCATGTTCTGGCGCTTCCGGGCAACTCGTTCGGCGCGGCGGGCGAGGGCTTCATCCGCATTGCCTGCACGGTCGGCCAAGAGCCGCTTTGCGAGGCCTTCCACCGCATGGAACGTGTGTTCGGCGTTCAATAACGAATTATCATGCAAAAATTATTTATATTTTTTAAAAAAACCCCCTTTACAAATGAATATTAATGTGTATAATTATAGATGCGCTTGTAACACGGTGCATCTGACTTTATCAAATATTATTTCTGGGAGGAGATATGAAGATGAAAAAACTCGTAACCATCCTGTTGGTAGTCCTGATGGCGCTCGGCGCGTTTGCCTGTGCGCAGCCCGTCGCCCCGGCCGAACCCGCCCCGACCGAAGCGCCGGCCGCACCCGTGGAGGAACCGGCCGCGCCTGCGGAAGACGCGTCTGCCGACGGCCCCGCGATGGCCAAGATCAAGTCCTCCGGCAAGCTGGTCGTGGGCACGGAAGCGCAGTATGCGCCCTTTGAGTTCAAGGATCTCGACGCCAACTTTGTCGGCTGCGACATGTGGATGGCGGAAAAGATTGCCGAATCGCTCGGCGTAACCCTCGAAATTGTGGATATGTCGTTCGACGGTATCATCCCGGCGGTCAAGTCCGGCCAGGTCGATATGGGCATCGCGGCGTTCACCAAAACCGAGGAGCGCGCGCTGGAAATCGACTTTACCGACATCTACCAGAGGGACCAGCAGCTGCTCATCGTCAAAAAGGGCAACGAAGAGCTTTACTCCGCCAAGGAGGCGCTCAAGGGTCTGAAGCTCGGCGCGCAGAAGGGTACGATTCAGTCCCTGCTCATCCAGTCCGCGCTGCCCGAGTGCGAGCTGTTCGAGCTGGCCAAGTATCCAGCGCTGGCAATGGAGGTTGCGCAGGGCAACATCGCGGGCCTTGTCGTGGACGGCGCGGTTGGCGAGAGCCTGGTTTCCACCAATCCCGACATCGTGGTTTCCAAATTTGCGTTCACGCCGGAAGAAGCGGACTTTGGTAAGGCCGTCGTCGTCGCCAAGGGCAACGCGGACCTCGTCGCCGCGGCCAACGCAGTCATCCAGCAGATCACAGAGGACGGCTCGTTTGAGCAGGCGTTTGAAGACGCAAAGGCGCTGGCGGCCACGCTCGGCATCGAATAACCCCCCGTTGTCCGCCTGTTTGGCAGCAACGGCCGCCGTCCCCCTGCGCATGCGCTGCGCGGGGGGAGCGGCGTTTTATCGCCCACAAAGAAGCTTTTGAAAGGGAACGTAGTCCATTATGGTATTTATTGAGCGCATGGGGAAGCTGCTCGAGCGTTACAGCGCCTTTTTTGCCGAGGGCGTGAAAAACACGCTGATTATCGCGCTGTTTGCCGTGGTGCTGGGCACGCTGCTCGGCACGCTGATGGCCATGATGCGCATGAGCCGCTTCAAGCCCGTCCGGTATCTGGCGACCGCGTATATCGAGTTTGTCCGCGGCACGCCGCTGATGATTCAGCTGATGTTCGTATTTTACGGCCTGCCGATGACCGGCATCCAGATCCCCGAAATTTCTTTTATTCCGAACTTTCCGCGCTTTGCGGCGGGTATTTTTGCCATGAGCATCAACAGCTGCGCATACGTGGCGGAGATCATCCGCTCCGGCATTCAGGCCGTCGACCTCGGGCAGACCGAGGCGGCGCGTTCCGTCGGCTTTACGCACGGGCAGACCATGCGTATGGTTGTGCTGCCGCAGGCGATCAAAAACATCCTGCCCGCTTTGGGCAACGAGTTTGTGACCGTCATCAAGGAATCGTCCATCGTCTCGGTTGTGGGCATTGCCGATTTGATGTTCCGCACCAACGACGTGATCGCGGTCACGTATATCCAGCTCGAATCGCTGGCCATCGCGGCCATCATCTATTTCCTGATGACGTTTTTGACCGGCCGGTTTATCGCCTTTATGGAACGGAGGATGGCAAATGGAACAAGATAAGCTGCAAACGTCCACCGTCGCCGCGGACGAGAATCTGATTGTTGTGGAGCACCTGGTCAAAACATTCGGCAAGCTGCTGGTGCTCGACGATATCAGCACCGGTATCCGCAAAAACGAGGTCGTTTCCATTATCGGCGCGTCCGGCTCCGGCAAGAGCACCTTTTTGCGCTGTCTCAACCTGCTGGAGCAGCCCACCTCCGGCCGCATTGTGTTTGAAGGCACGGATATCTGCGACAAAAAGACGGATATCAACCTGCACCGGCAGAAGATCGGCATGGTGTTCCAGCAGTTCAACCTGTTCAACAACATGACCGTGCTCAAAAACCTGACCGTCGCGCCGGTCAGGATCAAGCGCATGGGTAAGGACGAGGCCGAGGCGCGGGCCATGCAGCTGCTCAGCCGCGTCGGCCTTGCCGACAAGGCCAACGCCTACCCCGCGCAGCTGTCCGGCGGGCAAAAGCAGCGCGCGGCCATCGTGCGCTCGCTGGCCATGAACCCGGACGTCATGCTCTTTGACGAGCCGACCAGCGCGCTCGACCCCGAAATGGTCGGCGAGGTGCTCGACGTCATGCGCGTGCTGGCCGAGGAAGGCATGACGATGGTGGTCGTGACCCACGAGATGCGCTTTGCACGCAATGTCAGCGGCCGTACGCTGTTTATCGCCGACGGCAAAATCGCCGAGGACCGCCCCTCGCGGGAGCTGTTCGACGACCCGCGGGACCCGCGGCTGATCAGCTTTTTGTCCAAGGTGCTGTAGCGGCGTTACCATGATTAACAGCCTTGTTTTTCGATGGGATCGCAGCGGTTTATTTCCCGCGCTCCCGGGCGGCGAAAGCTAAGGGCATGGGCAAGCGAATGTACACGCCGTATCTGACCATGAGGAACGCCGGCAAATACCCAGGGTATTCCGGGCGAAGCCGCATGAAAAAACGCGCCGCCGTGCTTTTTTTAAGGAAAAAACTCTGTTTTTTGACAGGGTAACCGCTTCTTGCCGAAAGCCTGCGGGCTACCGTTCGGCAAGAAGCACAGGGAGCCCGCCCAAACCGGTCGATCCATTCCGCCGGCAAATCCGGCGGAGACGGAACGAGCCGCCGGAAGGCCGCGGCCCTCCGAACCGTCCCAAGGCTTTTTGACAGGCTGCGGTTGCTCCGTTAACCCGCGCCCTGCCGGCGGAAAGGCGCGCGCGGCGTCATTGCCGGTACAGCGCATACGTTTTCTTGTTTTGCGTTACCCGTACCTGAATGCAGTTTTCATGGATGACAATAACGGAAAAAACGGTCTTGCCGCTGCCGTCGTCCCTGTCTTTATAAAAACGGAACGCGCCGTTTTCAATATCGTAATATCCGCTTCCCGCATGGATGGGAAACGTGCAGGTGGCATCGCCGCTCTCCTTTATTATCAGCGTCTGCCCGCCGCCCTTCCAGGCGCCGAGCAGGAATTTTTCGGCAATTCCCTGTTCGGAAACCAGCAACTCTGCGGCGTCCTCAAACCCGATCAATGCGCGAAGGGTTTCATAGCAGTGCGCGCGCGTGCGGCTCAAATGCGCGCCGACCAGCACCCTATAGCTCCCGCTGCGCTGGTAATCGCCAATCGTGCGGAAATAGCGGCCCGCCTCGCTGTAGTCGCCCGCATGGTAATCCTTGATCCCCTGCTCGTAAAACACTTTGGTCATTTCCGTAACGATCACCGGCGCATTTTCATAATCGCCCGCCTTTTGAAATTTGTCGTAGGCGTCGAGCGGTTCCTCCTGCGCCAGCAGCCATTGTGCCCATCTATAATACAGCGCCGGCAGCCTTGCTTCCGCGGGCCCGTAGCCGTCCCTGCCAAGCTGCTTGAGCAGCCGTTCCGCCTTTGAAAAATCCGCCCCGTTTCCCCGATCCATAAGGTAAGTCAAGCGGCGCGATTTTCAGCGGACCGGACGGTCAACGCACCGCGGCGGGCTTTTGCACGGGCCGCCAAATTTTTGTCCGCCCGGCGCGCTTCTTCTCCGCGCCCGCCCATTCATGCTCATATGCGCGCCCCGCGGGGCTTTTAGCATACGATGGCTTCTTTTACGGGAACATCCCCGCGCGCCTTCATCCCGCGGCGCAGGCCATCGTCAAACCGTAAAAGACCCGCCGCAGGGATTGCGGCGGTCAAAAGCGGTGCGGCTATCTGGAAAATCGGCAAAATACCCGGGAGAAAAGGGTTCTTTCGTGGGCAAAGACGGCCTGTGCGGCAACCCGCCCACATCCACGGCGGTACGCCCGCCGGGAGCGCGAATCGCGGGAGGCAGCCCACTGCCGTTCCATTGAAAAACAATGTTTCTCCGGCCGCAAAACACGGTTTTTTGATTGCTTGCGCCCGTCCCTACTTGTAAAAGTCGTAAACCGCCTCCACCACCCGGTCCACGTCCGCGCGCGTCAGCCCATAGTACATGGGCAACCGCAGCAGGCGCTCGCTTTCCCTGGTCGTATGGATATCCTGCCCGCAAAACCGGCCGAAGCGCCGGCCCGCCGGGGCGGAATGCAGCGGAATATAATGGAACACCGCGCCGATGTCCGCCTGATTGAGGTGCGCGATCAGCCGCGAACGCTCCTCGACGTCCCTTGTTTTGATGTAGTACATATGCGCGTTGTGCACGCACTCCGGCGGAACGAACGGCAGCTCCACGCACTCCTCGGCGGCCAGCGCCATAAACGATTCATGGTAGCGGTTCCAGCAGGCAAGGCGGCTTTCGTTGATCCGGTCGGCAATGTCAAGCTGCGCGAGCAGATACGCCGCGTTCAGTTCGCTTGGCAAACACGACGAGCCCACATCCACCCAGGTATACTTGTCCACCTGTCCGCGCAAAAAGCGCGAGCGGTCCGTACCCTTTTCGCGGATGATCTCCGCACGGTCGATCAGCGACGGGTCGTTGATTAGAATCGCACCGCCCTCGCCCATTGAGTAATTCTTTGTCTCATGGAAGCTGAACGCGCCGATGGCCCCCATGCCGCCCAGCGCGCGGCCCTTATAGCTGCTCATCACGCCCTGCGCGGCGTCTTCAACGACGGTGATCCCCTGCCCGCGCGCGAGCTCCAGCAGCGTATCCATCTCGCAGGAAACGCCCGCGTAGTGCATGGGCGCGATCACCCGCGTCCGTTCCGTAATCGCGGCTTCAACAAGCTTTTCATCGAGGTTCATGGTGTCCGGCCGGATATCCACAAACACGATGGTCGCGCCCCGCAGCACAAACGCGTTTGCCGTGGACGAAAACGTGTAGCTCGGCATGATGACCTCGTCGCCGGGCCGGATATTGCAAAGCAGCGCGGCCATGTCCAGCCCCGTGGTGCCGGACAGGGTCAAAAGCGCCTTGGCCGTGCCGGTGCGCGCCTCGATCCATGCATTGCAGCGTTTGGTCATGGGGCCGTCGCCGCAGATTTTATGCGCGGCGACGACCTCCTGCAGATAACGTTCCTCCGTGCCTGCATACGGTGGAATATTAAACGGGATACGCGCCATGTTGCCCCTCTCTTTTTTCCTTACTGTTCAACGTGTGATTGCATTATAGCACGGCGATGCGAAATCGGCAAGGAACGGCGCGCGCCGCCGAAAACCGATGTTTACCGGCGGCCTAACACTCCAGATACAGCGCAACCAGCCGGACCGTGTTTTTCATGCCATCGAAATGCGTGCGCTCCATGCCGTGCGAAGCGTGAACGCCCGGGCCGATCAACGCGGCCCGCGCGCCGCTGCCTGCGCGCCAGCTTACGCCTACGTCGGAGCCGTAATGCGGGTACACGTCCAGCGCGTAATCCACGCCGTTTTCTCTGGCCAGCGCCACGAGGCGGCCGACCATGTCGTAGCTGTACGGCCCGCCGGTATCCTTGGCGCAGATGGAGACCTGATACTCCGTGCAGGCAAGGTCGTCGCCCACGCAGCCCATGTCCACGGCCAGCAGCTCGTCTAAGTCGCGCGGAAGGGTCGCGCCGCCGTGGCCGACCTCCTCAAACACGGTCAGGTAGATCGTGGTATCGTAGCGCGGGCCCGCGTTTGCGTCGCGCATCAGCTTAAGCAGCGTAAGCAGGCAGGCGGCGGAGCCCTTGTCGTCAATAAAGCGGGATTTGAGAAACCCGTTCGGCGTTACGGTCGTTTTGGGGTCGATGCAGATAAAGTCGCCCGCCTCGATGCCCAGCTCGCGCACGTCCGCCGCGCTTTGTACCTTTTCATCAAGCCGCACCGCCATGTTTTTTTCATCGCGCGCGCGGGAAAGCACGTCGTCAAACACATGCGCCGCCGGGGAACGCGACAGGATGGTGCCGGTATAGACCCGTCCGCCGCGCGTATATATGCGGCAATACTCGCCGTCGAGCGTCGGCAGGACCGGGCCGCCGATGCACGTGAACCTCAGCTCGCCCTTGTCGGTAACAGACCGGCACATCAGGCCCAGCGTGTCCACGTGCGCGCACAGGCCGATGCGTTTGCCTCCCTCCCGGCCCGGCACATGGATGCTCAGGCCGCCCTTGTTGGAGCGTTTTGTTTCGTACCCCAGCCCGTCTGCCAGCCGCTGCGCCGCGTCCACGGCGCGCTGCGTAAACCCGCTCGGGCTGTCGGCGGCGAGCAGCGTTTGGGCCGTGTCCATCAAATCTGCCAGACAGGCGTCAAAATCCAATTGCATTGCTTGTTTCTCCTCATGTATGTCATGGCCCGGCCCCAAAGCCTCGCTTCAAAAAAGAAGTCTGTTTTTGCGTTTCTCAGGGCGCTCGTATGGGATATGCGTACGCAAGGGCGCGCGATTTCGTCGTGCAAAGGCAAAAGGCCGCAGCCTCCTTTTCCGCCTTTCCTGGCGGCCCGATTGCGCGGCTAAAAGAAGATGGTGAACCGGCTGATGGGCGCAATGCGCAGCCGCATCACGCCGGCAATGGAATCGTATGGAATACAGCCGACGTTTTCCAGGCGGCTGTCATAGATTTTTTCCCGGTTGTCCCCAAGCACGAACACCGCGCCGTCCGGCACGGACACCGGTTCCATTTCACCGGTTTGATTGACCGCGTACGCGCTCTCGTCGAGCGGGCGGCTGTCGATGTACACGCGCCCGCCGTCAATATCGACGGTCTCGCCCGGCAGGCCCACGATGCGCTTGATAAACACGCCGTCCACGCCGGCAAACACGATCATATCCCCGCGTCCCGGCCGCTTCCAGTACTTACCGAGCCGGTCGGCCAGCACGACCTCTCCGTCGTTGAGCGCGGGCGACATGGAATCTCCCGTAACGGTCATGGGCGTCAGCCAGATAAGGAACACAAAGCACAGCGCGGCAGCGGCAATCAGAATGGAAATCAGCCAGCCCATGCGCCGCTGCGCCCGGTAGCGGGGTTCCCTGCCGTCCGTGCGGCGTCTTGTCTTTCTCTGCGCGTACTCCATGCCTCAGTATCCCTCATCGTCAAACGTGATAACATTTTGAACCGGCCAGATCACCGCGCGCACGCGCCCTTCCACGCGGCGGTAGGGAATGCAGCCGACGGACGGATTGCGGCTGTCCTTGCTGCCGTTGCGGTTGTCACCCATGACGAACACCTGCTTTAAGCCGACAATCACGGGCTCCATGTCGCCATGGATCTCGCCGTTCCAGTACGCCTGCTCGTTCAGCGGCGCGCCGTCGATCCAAACGATTCCGTCCCGCACGGCCACGGTCTCCCCCGGCAGGCCAACCACGCGCTTCACGCAGCTTTCCGTATAGCCCGGATAGAAGCAGATGACGATATCGCCGCGCCCCGGCCCGCCGAACCAGTAGCTGACCTTTTCAACGAACATATGCTCCTCATCGGTCAGCGTGGGCGCCATCGAAGCGCCGTCCACCCGGATGGGCTCGGCCAGAAACGTCCGAATTCCCAGCGCAATGAGGACGACCAGCAGGATATAAAGAAAGAAGTCCACGTTTCGATAGAAGCGTGCCCCTTTCATGCCTTCATATTGATTTTCCGCCTGCATGCGCAGAAAGCGCAGCTCTCCGGGCGTAAAGCAGTTCTGTTTCAAGCCTTCTCTTTCTGCTGCTCCTCTTGTTTTGCGGCAACCGCCTTTTTGCCCATACGGACAAAATCGGCGCGGTCCATCATCACAATCCGCCCGCAGTGCAGGCATCTGATCTTTACGTCCGCTCCCACGCGGATGACGCTCCACCGGTTTGTGCCGCATGCGTGCGGCTTTTTCATGGTGACGATATCACCCAGTTCGAATTGTGTCAACATATTTTATGCGGCGATTCCCCGTTCATCACCAATCCCTGCCCTCCATAATTCAGCAATACAGCCGCGCCATGTCCCGCCGGTCAGCCCCGGTATGCCGGCGGCATACGCCTCAGCGGTAGCCCCCGTAATCCGGCGTTGCGGGCGGAATATAGCTTTGTATGATCTCCAGCAGCTTTTGCGGCGCCTCCTCCTGCAGCAGGTGCCCCGCGTTGCGGATCAGGTAATACCGCCCGTTTTGCAGGATGCCCTGAAAATACACGCTGCCCGAAGGCGGATGCCAGCGGTCTTCCTTGCCCCACAGCACAAGCACCTCGTGCTCGATGGGGATCAGCCCGTCCGCCACAACGTCCATGTCAAAGTTGCGCAGCGCATACATCAGCGCCTCGCGCGTCAGCCCGTCGGAAATCGGCTGGTAATACTGCCGCACCACCTGATCGTCGATCAGCGCGGGGTCGGCGACGCATTCTTTCAGCAGCTTTTCCACATCGCCCGCGGTGTAAAGGTTGCGCGCAAATACCTGCACAAACGGCTTGTTGATCTGTTGAATCAGCTTGGGCATGCGCTCCGTCAGGCCGCCCGGCGCAATGGCGATGCAGTTGGCCACGCGGTCGGGATACAGGGAGAGAAACCGCAGCATGTACATCGCCCCGAGCGAAAAGCCGATCATATGCGCGCTTTGAATGCCCTTTTGATCCAAAAACTGCCGCAGTACGTCCGCGGTGTCGTCCATCGAATAGGTAAACGTATCGGGCCGGGACGAATATCCGTGTCCCGGCAGGTCGATTGCAATCACGCGGTAATGATCCGAAAGCTCGGCAAACACGCCGCGCCACGTATACAGCGACTGACCCAGGGAATGAATCAGGATCAGCGGCTCGCCTACGCCCGCCTCCAGATAATGGATATTTGCTTGTTCAACATCCTCTTCGTCCTCAGAAGATGGAACCGTGATCGCGACGGTTTCCCCCACCTGGTCGGAGTTAATGAACATTTGGAATATCGTTTCTCCCACTTGCGTATCTCCCCCGCTACATTAGTTATCATATTGTATCCTTTATAAGGAATATTTGCAATCAATCCCGCCGTTTGTAACAGATTGTTAACCCATCCTTGATAAATCCGCCTCTTTTTGCTATGATAATGGAGATATACGGTTTGTCAAAACGGATTCCGGGTCATGCGGGATGGAGGACCTTTGTCCGTTCGTCCCGGCTGTGTTGGCGCGGCCGCTTGTCTTTGGGCGGCGTGTCCGCGCGCTTTTCCCGGCCGCGCCGCATTCCCGGTATGGGAAACATTTTTCCATCAAACACATTGGTTTCCGACGGCCCGTATCAAGTATCTTTGGGGGTAATACGCGTAAATGGAGCAATTGAACGCAATCTGGGCGGGCGCAAAAGAAACCATCCGCCCGCAAATGACGGGGCTTTCTTTCCACGCATGGATTGACGTGATCGTTCCGCTTGCGCTGCAAAACGGCGTGCTGGTGCTCGAAGTTCCCTCCCCGGATATCAAAAAGACCCTGCAGGACTTTTATTTTGAAAACTTATATACCGCGGCAAAAGCGGCCAACGATACCATTTCGGACGTGCGGCTTGTGTTGCCGGAGGACCGCGCGCTGTATCTCGCCCCCGAAAGCAACGAGCCCATCAACGTGTTTGCCCTCAACCCCAAGTATACGTTCGATTCGTTCGTCGTCGGCAGCAGCAACCATTTTGCGCACGCGGCGGCGCTGGCCGTTGCGCAGAATCCCGCCAACGCCTACAACCCCCTGTTCCTCTATGGCGGCGTGGGCCTTGGCAAAACCCACCTCATGCATGCCATCGGCCATTCGGTCAAGCAAAATTTTCCGGGCACGCGCGTGATGTACGTCACCAGCGAAACCTTTACCAACGAGCTGATTACGGCCATCCAGTACGACAAGCGCCTGGATTTCCGCAAGAAGTACCGCAACGTGGACGTGCTGCTCATCGACGACGTGCAGTTCATCGCCAAAAAACAATCCGTGCAGGAGGAGTTTTTCAACACGTTCAATACCCTGCATAACGCCAACAAGCAGATTATCATCAGTTCCGACCGGCCGCCGAAGGAGATCTCCAGCCTGGAGGAGCGGCTGCGCTCCCGTTTTGAATGGGGCCTGATTGCCGACATTCAGCCGCCGGATATCGAGACGCGCATCGCCATCCTGCACAACCGCGCCAAGCTCGATCATCTTAACGTGAGCAACGATATCATCCTGTTCATCGCCGAGCACGCAAACTCCAATATCCGCGAACTGGAGGGCTGCTTAACCCGCGTGGTGGCCTATTCCATGCTGCGCCGCCGCCCGCTCACGCTGGAATTGACGACGGAGGCGCTCAAGGACCTGCTGCCCGAGGTGCGCAAAAAGGAGATCACGCCGCAATTGATCAAGGAGACCGTGGCGGATTACTATTCCATTTCGCTCGACAGCCTGCTCAGCGAACGCCGCGACCGCGAGATCGTGATGCCGCGCCAGATGGCGATGTATCTGTGCCACAACATGCTCGGCCTGCCGTATAAGCGTATCAGCACGCTGTTTTCGCGCAACGACCACACCACCGCCATCAACGCCTGCCGCCGCATTGACGAGATGATGCAGGAGGATCCCGCTTTTTCAGACGTGATTGAGGATATCAAAAAGCGCATGGCCTGATGCGGACACGCGCTTTGGCGCAGTTTGCCGGCGGAAAACGGGCAGGCTTTTTAAATGCCTGTTTCGTTGCGGGACTGACGGCGCAGGCCCGATGCAATCCAATTTTATGAACGGATCGACTCCTCCGGTATCGTGTCTGCCGCCGCGGCGTCCGCGGACTGACAAACCCGCTCCAGCTTCTCGACCCGTCTCTTGCAAACGAACGCAAAGGCGCTGAGCGCCGCAAAGCAAAGCGCAAACGTAAACACAGCCGTAACGCTCCCGTCCAGCAGCGCGTTGCCCGCGTCAAGCCCGAATCGGACCGCGTTGACCGTCCCTCCAAAGGCGCCGGTCGCAAGTCCTGTAAGCAGGCTGACCAGCAGATTGGTTTTCAGGTTGGGCTTCAGGCGCCGGTCCCAGATCCCCGCCTTTACACAGCGCGCGACCAGATATACGCAAAGCGTGAGAAAAACGATCAACTCCCCGGCAATCTGATCAAACGCCGCACCCAACGCCACTTGAATCATCAGCGCGGCAAACAGCGCCCAAAAGCAAAGCCATACGCCCGCATGCTCGATCCTGAGCATGGTCTGTTCCTGCATTTCATCCAAATGATTTTTCCATCTTTTCATGAAGATACCTCCTCGCCAAACAGTTCGTCCAGGGTTTTTCCCAGCACCCGGCAAATCGCCCGGCAAAGCCTGATTGTGGGATTATATTCCCCTTGCTCGATTGCATTCATGGTCTGCCGCGAAATGCCGACCGCTTCAGCAAGCGCCTTCTGCGTCAGATCCAGCTGCGCACGAGCCACCTTAATTTGAATGTTTCTTGCCATCTTATCACCTCACAGGAATTTTATCATATATTCAACACTATGTCTATTATATATTACAAATATTCTTTTATATTGATTTTATATTTCATAATAAACGACTGACTGTCCGATTTAAACATGTTTGTCCTATCAATGGATAAACGATGTTTTACGGCAGGACAACGCGCCGCCACGGGTGTGGCGGCGCGTCAGGATGTCAAAATAGCCTGGGGATTTGTTAAGGGGCACGGCGCTGAGCCGATAAATTCCGCCTCCGGCGGTTCAGCCGCCGGAACGGATCGCCCGGAAACGGGCGGCCTCTTTGGGTGTTCCGCCGCCCGGGCGTGCGCAGGGCAGAGATGAAATGCGGTTATCCCGTCAAATAATTACGTTTTTTGAGGAAGCCCCCTTGCTTACGGCAGATAAAAATGCGTCAAACGCGTTACCGTATCCCCGCTTTCCTCGGCGATGAACAGCGGCTTTTCATCATACGTTTCCACGTAGGCAAGGTATTCCTCCGTCAGCTCGCCCGGCAGCAGCGTGACCGTCTGCGCGGCGTTGTCGAGCATCGGGAAATCCACCACCGCGTCCTTGTCGAGCACAAGCTTTTTGGGTTCGTTTTCCTTGGTGGTATAGGTCTGTTTCCCCTCCTTTTCAGCTGCAAACGTATATTCAATCGGCGTAACGTTGAGCTGATACTCGTTCTTTTCCTGATCGTAGTCAATGCTGTCGAGCCGCAGCGCGTTCACCGGCTCGGTATAAAGAACCGCCGCGGGCGTTGCCTCCGCCGTAGGCGTCGCCTCCGTTTCCGTCGTCGCCTCCGGCTGCTGCTGCGGTTGGTTTGCGCAGCCTGGTAAGAACATGGCCGTCAGGCACAGTGCCAGACAAATGATGCTGATTCGTTTCATGATTCGTTTCTCCTTTCGATCTGGTTCGGACAAAGCTTCGTTCCCCCGGCCGGGAATTCCCTCGCTCCCGGCGGTATCGCGCGGGAGTCCCTCCCTATTCGGGATCAGCCGGACACACGATTCCGGCCCCGGCGCAACAGCCGCGAAACGCAGCCGTACAATCGCGGTGACAGGAAAAACAGCAGCCCGCGCGCCTTGCGCACACAGGGATTGCGCTCCCTCAGCGCCCGGATCATCCGCTGCCGGTAATCGCGCAGGATGCGGCGCAGCATCCCATGCCCTGCGCGGCAGGCCCGCGCGTTGGCATCCATGCGTATCAGGTGCTCGAGCGTAAACGCTTCCATGCCCTGCGCGGCGGCTGGCAGCCCCCCGGCCGCCAGCTCTGTGGCAAACGCGTCGCATTCGGCCACAATTTGAAGCTTCGCCGCAGGGAAGCTGCTATTGGTATTGCCCGCGCGGTTCTGCAAATATTGGTAAAGCGGCCGGTCAAGGTACACATACCGCTCCATTTGCCAAAAGGTCAGGCGCGTGAAGCGAATATCCTCAAAAATTTGACCGACCTGAAATCGGTTCTCCCCAATCACGCCGCGCCGGTACACGCGCGCACAGGCCTCAAAACGCGTCTCCCGCTGCGCATGCAGCAACCCAAGCGCCTGATTGCGGGTTAAAACCGTGATTGCGCCCGTCGCGCCCGCAGCCTGTTCCCGCCCGGCAAACACATAGTTGAACGCACACGCACCAATCTGCGCGTCATGCTCGATACACAGCGCGATCAGTTCGCAAAACATCTCCGGCGCAACCCAGTCGTCGCTGTCTACAAATGCAATCCATTCGCCCGTGCAGGCGTCCAGCCCCGCATTGCGCGCCGCGGAAAGCCCGCCGTTGCGCTGATGTATCACACGGATGCGTTCATCCCGCCGCGCCCACGCATCGCACGCGTCCCCGCTTCCATCGGTCGATCCATCGTCGACAAGCAGGATTTCCAGCCTGCCATAGCGCTGCCCGAGCAGCGATTCAACGCAGCGGTCCAGATACGGCAAAACGTTGTATACCGGCACAATCACCGTAAGCAGCATGTCGCATTGCACGCCGCCGAACGCGCGGGCCTCTCCTTCCGCCCGCATGGCTTTCGTATCATCCGCCCCGCCGTCTTTGCCTGCGCGCGCGCCTCTATGCTGTGCGCGCGCCACACGCGGCTGCGAACGCACTGCGTTAGCGGCCGATGATGCTGTCATACACATGCTCCAGGTCCTCGCGGGAAAAATACTCGATGGTGATTTTTCCTCGCTGCTCGGAGCCCTGCAGCCGCACCTTGGTTCCAAGCCGCTCGCGCAGCGTGTTCTGCACGCTCAGCAGGTCCGGCGATAAGGCAGACTCCGCTTTTTTCGACTTTTTCCCGGGTTTTTCCTCGCCAAGGCGCCTGATGCGCGATTCCAGCGCGCGTACGGAATCGCCCATGCGCACCGCCTCGTCCGCAAGATTTTCAATCATTGCCGCATCCGTCAGCCCGGCCAGCGCGCGTCCGTGTCCCGCACTGAGCGTGCCGTCTCTGAGCAGGGCGATCACCGTTTCCGGCAGCTGCAACAGCCGCAGGGCGTTGGCGACCGCGGGACGGCTTTTTCCAATGCGGCCGGAGACCTCCTCCTGCGTCATATCGTGCTGCTGCATCAAAAAGCGGATGGCGGCGGCCTCCTCCACCGGGTTTAAATCCTCCCGCTGGATGTTTTCAATAAGCGAGACCTCATGGATCTGCGCCTCGTCGTAATCGGCCACAAGCACGGGCACCTCGGTCAGCCCCGCCATGCGCGCCGCGCGAAAGCGCCGCTCGCCCGCGATGATCATATAGCGCCCGTTGCGCTCCTTGACAATCAGCGGCTGCACGATGCCGTGTGTTTGAATCGAGGCGGAAAGCTCCTGCAGCGCAGTTTCATCAAACTGCTTGCGCGGCTGTTCGCGGTTGGTGTCGATGCGGTGGATATCCACCGTCAGCACGCCGCCGCCCGGCGCCGCCTCCTCCACAGTGACGGAATACGGGTCGAGCAGCGCGTCGAGCCCGCGGCCAAGCCCCTTTTTCTGTGCTGCCATTGTATTACGCCTCCCTGCCCGTCATTTCTTTTGCAAGCGCCACATAGGCGACCGCGCCCGCGCTGCCCGGCGCATACTGCGTGATCGGCAGCCCGAACGACGGCGCCTCTCCAAGCCGGATGCTGCGTGGTATGATCGTATCATACACCTTATTCTTGAAAAACCTCTTAACCTCCTCGACCACCTGCATGGAAAGATTCGTGCGCGAATCATACATGGTCAGCACAACGCCCTCCACATCCAGCGTCGGATTCAGGCTCTTTCTCACCAGCTTGACCGTGTTCATCAGCAGCGAAAGCCCTTCGAGCGCAAAAAATTCACACTGGATGGGCACGAGCAGCGTGTCCGCAGCGGTCAGAGAATTGAGCGTCAAAAGCCCGAGCGAGGGCGGGCAATCGATGAACACGAAATCGTATTCCTTCCGCATCTGTGAAAAAGCCTTTTTGAGCACCTGCTCACGCGCCATCATCGTGACCAGCTCCACCTCCGCGCCCGCCAGCTCGATGCCGGAAGGCAGCAGCTTGAGCGTGTCGATCATCGTATTAAGAACCGCTTCGTCAATGGGCGTTTCGTTGATCATCACGTCGTAGATGGAGGTTTCTACCTCCATTTTATCCACACCAAGGCCGCTGGTGCTGTTTCCCTGCGGATCAAGGTCGACCAGCAGCACCCGCTTCCCCTGCCCGGCAACGCAGGCCGAAAGATTCACCGCCGTAGTGGTTTTCCCAACGCCGCCCTTTTGATTGGCAATCGCCACAATTTTCATAAACAGGACGTCCCTCCCATGTTTGATTCGTAAGCTTATTATAGCTATGCAAACAGGATATTTCAATGTTTCACGTGAAACATTTACCGTTTCGTAATGAATCCGCCAGATTCGTCCCTACATTTTCACAGGCTTACCGGTCAAATCCCGCGGCGCTTAGCGCAAACGCTTGCCGTCACAATCGACCGCTTCCGTTCCATTTTCATTATGGCGGAAGAAATTACCAAAATATGCGCAGCTGCCCGCCGCCATTTGCAATCCGGATTTTGTTCCAATATACGTTCCTGTACGGCATCTTTTATATCCTGTCCCTTCTATGCGCAACGTTTTTTCTTTGCACCTTTGCGCATACCATTGCTTTGCCGCCACCTTTCGGTTATGATAGTACTGAGAAAGCGTAGATGACCGGGACGGCGAATCTTTTGATTTCAGGGGGAAAGAATGGACGGCGAAACGTGCATGCGGCGCTATTGGAATTTGGTCGCCAGGCAGGATCGGAACGGTCTGCGCGACTGTTTCCAGCCCGACGCGCTCATATTCTGGCACTGCACCAACGAGCAGTTCACACGGGAAGAATTTATCCGCGCAAACTGCGAATATCCCGGTCAATGGAACGGAAAGATGGAGCGGATGGAGCGCTGCGGACCGCTGATCGTAACGGCAACGCGCGTGTGGTCTGGAACTCACTCCTTCCATGCGGTATCGTTCTTTGAGATAGAGGACGGAAGGATAAAACGGCTCGATGAATACTGGGGAGACGACGGCGCAGCGCCGGAGTGGCGGCGCGCCCTGCAAATAGGGAAACCCATTGAATAGCCGTCTTCATCCGTCCATGCCCTGGTTTTATGGCTCTGATCTAAATTTTGACCGGGCGCCCTGTTTCACGTGAAACAGAATTTTCCTTATCAAACGATTCTCCGGCTGCCTTAGGAAGACACGGAAGGTTTCCACAATCCAGATGATACGCTTGCATGAATAGTAAAGGAGCTTATACGCATGATACAAAGTATCATTCGCTTTTCTGAAATGAACGATTATGAGGCGGTTGAGCGCCTTATGGGACAAGTGCATGCGCTGCATATCAATTGGAGACCGGATATTTATAAAGCAAATGCCGTGATATTGCCGCATGAGCTTTTCGAAAAGGCGGTAACCAATCAATCCCTTGCTGTGGCGGA
>CAYUTA010000019.1:0-41095 GCA_964447605.1 uncultured Oscillospiraceae bacterium
TTTCTTCGTTTCCTCTCCCCGGTTCCCCTCGCGACAGCTTTTGTATTATAGCAACGGGAAATTGAAAAGTCAATAGATTTTTACGTAATTTTTGCAAAATTAGTGTTCTTTTTTTGCCCTTCCTAAATCTTGGGTATTTTGCCGCTCCATGCTACTAATTATGGGATAAGCCGGGGACCGGCAATTTTGCCGGCCCCCGTGTTGCCAACGTTTTTTACCTTTGCGCCCAAACGCCTACGGCGCGGGCTTGACACGCACCGTGATCACGCAGGACTTGTTCGAACCGTCGTTGGCCTTGATCGTGATTCTCGCGGTGCCCGGACTGTTACAGGCAACCGCAAGCCTGTAATAGCCTGGCGATTCGTCCACTGAAGTTATACCGACATTTCCGATATAGCTTGCTACTTTCGAGTTGCTGCTTGTGACGGTAAAGTCGTTAAAGTAGCTGTTCGAGGCGAAGACAAGGTACGGCGAAACACCTACGTTCACCTCGCGCGTGCTCGTCACGGCCACCATCGCTGTTGTCAGCCTGGACACATAATAGGTAATCGTATCCGACGCTCCGCCTCCGTCCGCAGCGGTTGCCGTCACCAGAATCACAAAGTTGTGCTGGATTCCCAGCCAGTCCGCCGCCATCGTCGATTTGACCGAAAGCGTGCCGCTCGTGCTCAACGTCACCTTTTTGTTGTTTTTGAATGTGCCGGTCCAGTCCGTGACCAATGCGCCGGTGCGGTCGGTCTCCCAGACCGCAAAGTCCCACGTCGCTTTCTTGAGCGTCGGCGCGCCGTAGGCGTCTCCATATACAACCGTATTGGCAATCGACTTGCCAAACGCGATTGTCGGCGTATCAAACTGCATCCTAGGCGCTTTGGTTGTGATGGTAAGATACGATGCCGGCACGACGACCGTGATGGCCACGCTTACCCGCTTGTTGCTGCCGTCCTGCGCGGTGCAGGTGATGGTCGCCTTGCCCGCGCTCTTGGCTGTGACCATGCCGTCCTGTTCGACCGACGCAACCTTTGCGTTGCTGCTCGTCCAGAGCGGGGCGACGCTGTTGCCGGTGATCGAGGCCTGCAGCGCAATGACCGTTTCGTCGGTGGCGGGCGTCGAAGGCAGGTTGACATTCAGAATTGTCGCGCCGGTCATAACCCCTCTGGTGTTGTATACCGCGCGGGAATCCTCCGTGTCGATCACGACCGCGGTGGCAAGGGCCCGGACCGTCACGGTTTTTTCACCAACCATGCCGCTTCCGTCCCTGGCGGTGGCCTGCACCGTAAACGTTGTGTCGTTGGGCGTCGCAGCAGGCACCCTGACCGCGCCGGCGGTTGAAACTGTCGCGCCGGACGGCGCGCCCTCGAGACTCCAGCTCACGCCCTTG
The DNA here is from genome assembly GCA_964447605.1 of uncultured Oscillospiraceae bacterium. Lineage (GTDB taxonomy): Bacteria > Bacillota > Clostridia > Christensenellales > CAG-138 > CAYUTA01. Next base: position 1,379 of record CAYUTA010000019.1, read on the forward strand.
TTGCTTGCGTTGCCGGGCAGCACCGCCGCCCGATAGGTCGTCGATTTATTGGGCACGAGGTAATCCGGCCCGGTCACCACAATGCTCTCGGAAAGCCGCGCCACCGTGATGGCGACGCTCGCCTTCCTGCCGCTTCCGTCCTGTGCGGCGCAGGTGATGGTCGCCCTGCCTACGCTCTTTGCCGTAACCAGGCCGGTCTGGTCGACCTCGGCAACCTTGGCGCTGCTGCTCGTCCAGAGCGGGACGATTTCATTCCCCACAATCGTCCGGGTCAGTTGTATGGTGCTGTTGGTTGTGTTGTCAATCGTGGCCCCGGTCATCACGCCTGTTTTGGCGTTGCGGATTGCGCGGCCGTCCTCCGTATCGATGACCACCGAAGTCGCGAGCGGCTGAATGGCAACGGAAGCCGTCGCGCGCTCCCCGCTTCCATCCTTGGCGGTCGCCTTGACCGTAAACGTGCCGCCGGGCGCCGTGGCGGGGACTTTGACCACGCCGCCGGTTGAGATCGTCACGCCGTCCGGCGCGCCCTCGAGTTCCCATGTAACGGCTTTGTTGTTCGCCGTCGTGGGCAATGCCGCCGCTTTGTAGGTTCCGGATCTCCCCGGTGCGATATTCACCGGGCCGGTCACCGTCAGGCTTTCGACAAGCTGCGCCACCGTGATGGCCACGCTCGCCTTCTTTCCGCTGCCGTCCTGCGCCGCGCAGGTAACGGTCGCTCTGCCTTTGCCAACGGCGGTTACCTCGCCGGAAGCGTTCACGGTCACGATTCTTACATTGCTGCTGGTCCAAAGCGGGGTATGCGCCGGGTTGCCCGCAATGGCCGCGCTCAGCACGATCGCGGGACGATCCGTATCGATGGTCGCGCCGGTCATCACGCCTGTTTTGGCATTGCGGACCGCTCGGTCGTCCTCCGTATCGATGACCACCGAAGTCGCGAGCGGCTGGATGGTAACGTCAAACGTTGCCTCCGCTCCGCCTCCGTCCCGGGCGGTTGCCTGAACCCTGAATGTGTCCCCGCCCACCGCGGCCGCCGCCGTGACCACGCCGGTGGCTGAAATCGTTACGCCGTCCGGCGCGCTCAGAAGCGCCCAATCGACGGCTTTGTTGTTCGCCGTTGCGGGCAGCGCGGCCGCGCGGTAGGTTGCCGACTTGCCCAAAGCAAGGCCGGTTTGGCCTGTGATGGCGATGCTTTCAACCATCTGCAGCACCGTAACGGCGCACCTTGCGCTCCTGTTGCTGCCGTCGAGCAGCTTGCAGGTGATGGTCGCCGAGCCCTTGCCCACGGCCGTGATCTTGCCGGTATCATCGACGGTAGCGACCCTGATATTGCTGCTGGTCCAATCCTTGGCATAGCTGGAAGCCTGTCCGGTCACGTCGTTGTCTTCCACGTCGATTAAGCTGGTGATTGCAAGCGTTGCCTCCCCGGCGCCGCCGCTCGTATAGCGCAGGCTGAGCCTGGTCTCGCTGAGCAGGATGGTCTTAATGTACGGCGTATAGTCGACCGTTACCGAAAACTCGGCGAATCTGCTCGCATCCGCCGCGGACGCGGCGCGGATTCTCACCGTGCCCCTGTCTCCGCGCACGGTCTTGAGCAGCCCCGCGGGGCTGATGGTCGCTTTGGGCGCGTCCGGCTTTTCCACGATGCTCCAGACCACCTTTTGCAGGGCCGTATCCGGTTCTACAACGGCGGTATAGGTCGCGCTTTTGCCCGAGACAAGCGCGTTCTCGCCCGAGATGGTGATGCCGGTGATGTTCGGGTTCTCGCCGACCTTCAGCGTCAGCGACGTCACGCTGCCGAGCACGCCCATGCCGCTGATACACGCGGCCTTGAACGTAACGCTTTTGCCGATTGGAAATTGATTGAGCGCAATCGGCCCCGTGTATTCCTCGCCGACGGTTACCTCGCCGTTTTTCACGGCGGGCGTCTTTCCGTTCGTGGTGAAAATAATCATCTCGTCGTTGGTGCTGCCGCTTGCGCCGGAAATCACCAGCGTGGAATCGTATGGCACGGCCGTCTTGAAATTGGTAATCGGGTTGCCGCCGCCGTCCCTGACCGTGATCGCCGGCCTGGTCTTATCGGCCGCGAACAGCCTGGACGCGTCGATGACGCCCGCGCCGATCTGGGTGGATCCCGCCCTGTTGACGCAGGACTTGAGCTTCTTTTCCATTGCGGCGGGAGACACGCCTCCGGCCTTGCTCATGTACAGCGCCGCTACGCCCGCCACCACCGGCGTGGCCTGCGACGTGCCGCTCATAAAACGATAGCCGCCGTTATTATTCGAGGAATAGATCTGCACGCCCGGCGCGGCGATATCCGCCCATGCGCCGTAGTTGGAAAAATTGGCGCGCACGCCGTCGCGGTTGACCGCCGCCACCGCAATCACGTGATCGTACGCGGCGGGGTAGCACATGGTATTGCTGCCATCGTTGCCCATTGCGGCGATGACCGTCACGCCCGCGCCAACGGCCTGTTGAACGGCCTGGTCGCAAACGCCGTTATAATAGTATCCGCCGAGGCTCATGTTGATGATGTCCGCTCCGCTGGCAACCGCTCGATTAATGCCGGCCGCCGTCCAGGCGTCATTGCCCGTGCCGCCCGGCAGAACGCAATAGGATTGAATGCTCACGCCCGGCGCGATGCCGCTGCCGCCCTTATCGTTGCCCAACGTTGCGGCAATAATGCCCGCAACATGCGTGCCGTGGCCGTGCGTATCATCGTCGCCCTGGCCCGTAATACCCGTCATGGATACAACGGACGTGTGGCCCGCCAGTTCCTCGTGCGTCGACAGAACGCCGCTGTCCAAAACGGCGACCTTGACGGAGCCGATGCCCGTCGTCACACCCCATGCCTCATAGGAATTGACCGCGTCGTGCATCCACTGATACTCGTGTTCGGCGGGGTCGCGCAGCTTCGGGTCGCCGTCCTTATAATCCTCCCACGCCTTTTTCTCCGGCGCGGTCACGCCAAACGCCGAAATCTCCTTTTGCGGGCTTGCGAGCCGCTCGTTGGCGTCCGGCCAAACCGTGATGATGTGGTTTGCGTCGACCGCCGGCAGCGGAATCATCGGATCCGACGCCGCCGACAGCGCCTGCACGGTTGTCGCCGTTCCCAGCGCAACCACAGCGATCCTTTCGGCGTACATGGTCAGCGTGCCGCTGTAGGCCGCCGCCACCGCCTCGGCATATTCGCGCGTGTCCGCCCAGAACATGATCTCGTTTTCCCGGTAATCCACGCCCGGCGTCAGGCCCTCCGTTTCGCCGGCGGCGTCGCGCGCGGCCAGCTGTGCCTTGGCCTCCATCTGCGCGGCGCTGAGCGGGTATTCCTCCGGCATACCGGCAAAGCCGAACGGCAACGCCTCCGGCTCCTCCGTAGCCTCGGGCAAGTCGGTCTTGCCGACAATGCCTGCTCCGTCGTTGACCGTCACGTTAGCCGCGCCGGTAAGCGTTGCGCCGTCCTGCACCACCAGAATACCGTAAAGCGCGATCATCCCCGCGTTTTGCAGCGCGCCGGCCTGTCCGCCATCGGCAAAGACCGTCAGCGCATAGGGCGCGTCCGGATACCTCTCCGCGTCCGGCCGGATTTCCATCCGGGCGTTGCCGCGGTTCACCAGCGCGCCGTATACGTCGGTCACGCCGTGCAGCAAAAGCGCGCCGTCGTTTTGCAGCGTTGTTCCGGCGGGAATCGTGAGCCGGCCGGTCACGGTCAGCGTTACCCCTGCCGGAATCGTCAAATCCGCATCGAGCGCATAGTCCTCGTCACAGCGCGCCTCCCCGCCGGTTTCGGCCAGCGCTGCAAGCTGTTCCCGCAACGCAACAGGCAACTCCGGTTCAGGCGTCGCCGGCGCGCATTCGCCTTCGTGCCCGGCCGGCAGCATACAGCCCTCCGTCAGCGCACAGGGTCCCTCCGGCGTCGGCTCCATGGTCGGCGTAATCGCAGGCTCCGCAGTTTGGGTCGGTTCCGCCGTTGGTTCCGCCGTCGCGGCCGGCTCAGGCGTCGGCTCGGCGGTCGCGGCCGGCTCGGACTCCAGCTGGGGCTCCGGCTCGGGCTGGGGCTCCGGCTCGGGCTCCGTTTGGGCAGCGGGTTCGTGCGGTTCAGCCGCATCCCCCTCCGCGCCCTCGGCCAGCGCAGCCGGGAACGCCGCAAGCGCCAGCATCAACGCCAGCATGAATGCAAGGAATCGTCTGGCTATTTTCGTTTTCAAAGTTCTACCTCCCCATCGGCTTCTATTTGTGCTTCTGTTCATCCAGTTGGCAATTTCCCCGGTCCCGTTTGGCTACCGCCCTTTTCCGGCAAGTCTCCGCCGGACGGAGCGTCAAAACGCAGTCGTTTCACCGTTGATGGAAAGCGCCGGCCAGCCATTCTGCCTGCCGCGCGCAATCACGGCGTTCACATCCTCTTCCGTATCAAACGTCGCAATATGTTCGGCATAGGCAACGAATGCAATGCCGTAGAGACCGGCAATTTCCTTTGCCGCCGCCTCGTCGTCCGCCCAGCACATCAGCTTGCCGACCAGAGGCGACCCGCTCTGTTCTGGCATAACCGTCTCCCTCGGCGCCGTTTCGGGCGTCGCGGCAGACGGCGCGGTGGGCGCGGCGGTTACGTTTCCCGCCGGCTCCGGACGGTTCACCTGCGCCTTATTTGTACAGCCGGTCATGCAGAGCAGCAAAAGACCCGCCAGCGCCGCGCAAATCCGTTTCATGCACACCTCCGGTCAAAACTTTATCTTGAACATCTGTTGATCTGGAAACCAATATAAACCATGCTATGAATACCTTTAATTTAGCAGATATACCGGGTCACGTCAACCGCAGAGCAAAAACAGCGCCGCGGCCTTCGTTTGCGTCGGCCATTTATTCCTATTATAAATATCCTGACTTTTCATCCGCCCGCCGTCCCGGAAACGCCGGCCCCGTTAACCGTTTTTTCGCGGGCACACATCGCCCTCGGCCGCGGCCCCGGTTTCATAAACAGCGTAGTAACCGGGGGCGAGAGCTTCCATACTAGGTGGAACGGTCTTCAGGCGGCCCGTTTGAAGGGCTTGGTTTTTTTAACAGCAGGCTTCGCGTGAACAGCATCCCTTTGATCGCCGTCAGAATATGTTCCTGATTTTCAATCGGCAGCCTGCTCGCGCCTTCAACGATCGCGTCTAAACGTTTTTTATCCCCGGCTTTCGTCATCCCGCTTGCCTCTTTGCTTCTGAAGCCCAACATTGTGCTTTGTTAAGTCATTTTAATGGATATTTTTGGTTTTGTCAAGACTTTATATTGTTTTAATAAAACTCCGTTGTCTTGACAATACATTTTCACATGCTATAATGGCCCTGTTCAAAGGGAGGTGTACGATGAACATTGCCTCACGCTTAAAACAGGCGCGTAAATCCAGAGGATATACGCAAGACGCGTTGGCGAGCGCCATTGGCGTCTCCCGCGGGGTTATATCGAATATTGAATATGAAAAAACCGAGCCGCGATCGCTTGTAATCCGTGCGATCTGTGAAGCTCTGCACATTGATGAAGGTTGGCTTGTCTCCGGCCGGGGACAAATGGACGACAATCCGGATCTGGCAAAAAGCGCCCGGCTGCTTTCGGAGATCTATAGCCTGGCCGGGGAGCTGTCCGAGGAAGAGCAGGACTATATACTGGATATGATAAAGACCTTTCAAAAGCACCGGGAAAAAATTGTGGGCAAAGGGTCGGATTAGACCGCCACACCGGATCGGGGCGGGCGCAGGCGGTATGTGCCCCGGCCCGCCCCGTTAACGCCGCGGTGTTTCCATTCCGCCGGCGCGCCGCGACCGCTTGCCAAAATGCCGGGAAAAGGGCGGTCCCGCGTGCATTGCGGCTGAATGTGTGCGTGTACTTGTAAATTGCTTGCCGACAGGCCGGAAAAGCCCCCGGCCCGTTCCGGAAGGCTATGTGAACCCGGAGCGTTTCAGGTATAGAGGATGATGGCGATGATAACCAGGTCTTCCGCGCCGTTGTTCAGCAGAAGATGCGCGCCGCCGTCTTGGCACAAGTACATGTCGCCCGGCGAAATCGCATAATCGGCCTGCCCGTCGTTGACCAGCCCCGTTCCGCTAACAACATAGTAGACCTCAAACTCGCCCTCGTGCCGGTGCATGCCGATGGAAGCGCCCGCCGGCAGCACCATCTTTCCGAACAGCCGCCCCTTTCCGCCGGATTCCTCCCTGGTCAGGAAGTCGTAGGTATACACTTGCCCACTGCCGCCGCGCATGTTTTCGCCGATCCGGGCCACAATCTCCGCACTTTTTTTCAGCATGCCTGTTCCCTCCGTTTTTTCCTGTTTTCATCAACTAGTATAGCATGCCGGTTTCCACTTTGCGCAGAAATGTTCTCTGTTTCCTATGGCGCATACACCCGGATTGGACTGCGCGGGCTAATCCGCGCCGCGCTCCTCAAGCATCCGGTTGACCAGCGCCACGTCGGCCGTATAATGCCGTTTGCCATTGACGTTTATGCTGTCAACGGGCAACGTGCAAAAGGTGATCGCATCCACGTCGATCTGCTTGAAGTGCGTATACAGCGCCAATAGCTGCGTTGTCGTGAAATTGCTGTCAACAAGCTTTTGCAGCGTAAACCTGAACGTCAGCAGCTTCAGCCAGCTTGTTTGCTGGAGCTGCTTGAGGTATGCGCGCATGAGGGCCTGCTGCCGCTCAATGCGCAGAAGCTCGTCGGCATCGCTTTCCTCCAGATACGCCTGCGCCTGCTCGCCGGTGTACGCTTTGTCGTCGATCGTTACGCCGCCGCATTGGTCCACGCACAGCGGCACGCCGGAGAGCTTGAGGTCCACATAATATTGATAGCTGACCGGCCAGACCGTGCGCAGCAGCCGCAGGGCATGATTGGCCGAGGCGGCCTGCATCAGGGGCGTTCCCGAGGCCGAAAGGGTATTGCGCGGCACGCTGAGCACCATGCAGCCGCTTTCCTGCATGCTGACGATTGCAAACCAGTCGGCGCGCTCGTGCGCGTCAAAGCCCACCAGCACAAAGTCGGCATATCCGTTTGAAACCGGCGCCGCGTTTTGCAACGGCAGCAGCGTTGGCTCCGGCGTGGCCGTGACCTCCGGTTCCCGGGACGGTGTGGGCTGCGCGTCCGCTCCCTTTGCCATGCCGCCGTCTTCGCCAGGCTCCTGCGGCACGAGGATGGAGGAAACGTCGCTGAGCGGGTCCGCCGGCTCCGGCGTGGCCAAAGGCGTGGGTTGAGTCGCCACCTCTGCGGGCGGATCCGGCAGCAAATTCTGGTTCTTTGTCAGCTCCTGCCGGAGCACGCTGCCCACCAGCATGATGCAGGCGTACACAAAAAGCCCCGCCAGCAGCAAAAAGCAGACGGTGGCCGCCGTTTGTCCCCTGAGCCGGTTCCAGATTGACACATGCTTTTTTTCCTGTTTCATATGGAATAGTTTGCATCTTTTGCGTTGCGATATCCCTGCAAATGATATACAATATAGTTTAAGAAAAAATTCGGCCGGACGCGCGGCATATCCGTAAACGCCGGTCATTGTATGGAGCATAAAAGATATGGAGAGCAAGCCGATGCGTAAAATCGATACAAAAAAACTGGTGCGTGCGGGTATCCTGTCCGCGCTGATCATCGTGATGACGGTCGTTCCATACACCGGCTATATCTATTATGGCCTCATCGAGATCACCACGCTGCATATCGTTGTGGCCATCGGCGCGGTCATGCTCGGCTGGCGCTATGGCGGTGTTCTGGGCTTTGTCTGGGGCATTACCTGCATGCTGCGCGCGCTGACCAATCCGCTTTGGGCGCCCTTTGTCAACCCGCTTGTGTCGCTGGTTCCGCGGGTTCTTGTCGGCATTGCCGCAGGGTTAACCGCAGATGGGCTGCGCAGCGTAAAATGCAAGCCGTATGTGATCGGGGCGGTTTCCGCCGCAGCCGCAACGCTGGTTAACACCGTGCTGGTGCTCACTGCGCTCAAGCTGTTTTCCGCCGTACTCACGGGCGCGCCGCTGCTCGGCACCATCTATGCCACGATCATCGGCGTGAACGGCGCCATCGAGCTTGTCGCCGCCATCCTCATTGCGCCGAGCGTTCTGGCGGCCGTTCAGCCGCGCGAGCTGGTGCTTGGCGTGGACATCGGCGCCTCCACCACCAAGCTGGCGCTGGTCAGGGGCGGACGCTGCGTCAAGGCGCTGCGGGTTCCCGACGGGCAGCCGCTGGAAGAGGCGCTTGCCGGATTCGGTCTTGCGGGCGTAAAGCGCGCGGCCGTCACAGGCGTCGGCGCGTCATTTGTTACCGAGAATCTCTGCGGCCTCCCGACGGTACGCGTGGACGAATTTCTCGCGCTTTCGCGCGGTGCTTCACGTTTGGCAAAAAAAAGCAACTGTCTTGTCGTCAGCGTGGGAACGGGCACGTCGTTTACCCGCGTGACCCCCATCCGCTCGTGGCATGTTGGCGGCACCGGGATCGGCGGCGCAATGCTCAAGGGGCTCGCAGAACGGCTCTGCGGCGTTACGGACATGCAACGGCTTCAGTCGCTTGCTGCCAAGGGCGATCTGCACGCCGTCGACCTGCAGTTGCAGGACGTTTGCCAGGGCGCGCTTTCCAACCTCCAGCCCGACAGCACCGTGGCCAACATGGCAAAATCCGGCGGCGACAGCCGGGTCGAAGATCTTGCCGCCGGGCTGTGCAACCTGATTTTTCAAAGTATCGGCGTAATGGCCGCGTTCGCCGTGCAAAAGCACTTTACCCGCACCATCGTAATGGCGGGGACCATCACCGATTGGCCGATTGCCGGGCGCAGCCTGTCCGACGTAGCCGCGCTGCACAGGGTTGCGTTCCTCACGCCGGACAACGCGCCGTTTGCAACCGCCATCGGCGCGGCAATGGAATAGCCGGCAAAAAACGTTTTTGTCGGGACAACCGCATATTGCCAACGCCCTTTGGGCGCGGACGGCAACATGCGCAGGGAAGCCGCCCGCATAGGCGGTCCGTCCCGGCGGCAAAACCGCCAGGGCCGGAACTTATGGGTTCAGGGCTGGGCCCTCAATAATCCCGGGGCCTTTTGAACGATACCTTCGGTGTAAAAGAGGAGAGAGAAAATGGTTATGCAAAACTTTCAGATCGCTATTTTGGGCTTTGGCACGGTCGGCAGCGGCGTATACCGCATCCTGTCGGACAATGATCGGCAGTTGATCCACCGCGAGCAGATGGAGCTATGCGTGAAACGCATTCTTGTGCGCGATTTTGTGCACGAGCCCAACCTCGGCATGGCGCCGCTGGAACTGTTCACCACCTCCTTTGACGAGATCGTTTCCGACGCGGCAATCGACATTGTCGTGGAATGCCTCGGCGGAGTGGAGCCCGCCCGTACGTTTATTTTGCGCGCGCTGGAAAGCGGCAAAACGGTGATTACCTCCAACAAGGAGGTCGTCAGCAAGCATTGGCCGGAGTTTGAGCATGCCGCCAAAGCGACCGGCGCGGGGCTTTATATGGAGGCGACGGTCGGCGGCGGCATCCCGATCATCCGTACGATCACCGATTCCATGCAGGCAAACAACATCAACCGCGTCATGGGCATCATCAACGGCACGACCAACTATATCCTTACCCGCATGAACGAGGCCGGAAAGAGCTTTGACGAAGCGCTGCACGAGGCGCAGACGCTGGGGTATGCCGAGGCCAATCCGACGGCGGATGTGGAGGGCTATGACGCGATGTACAAGCTGTCCATCCTTTCGTCGCTGGCGTTTCATGCGCATATGCCCATCGACGTGATTTACCGCGAGGGCATCACCAGGCTGACCAAGGCGGACTTTGAGACCGCCAGGCGGCTTGGTTACTGCATCAAACTGCTCGCCATCGGCAAAAAGGACGGTACGGATATCGAGGTACGCGTGCATCCCACAATGATCCCCGTCTCGCATCCCCTGGCAAGCGTGAGCGGCGTGTTCAACGCCGTCTTCCTCACCGGCCATGCCGTGGACGATGTGATGCTGTATGGCCGGGGCGCGGGATGCATGCCGACGGCCAGCGCGGTCGTTTCCGACGTGATCTACGCCTGCCATGCGCACAAGCGTCACAAGTACATGACGTTTGTCAACAATCCGGAAATGAGCAGCGAAATCACGCTGGTGCGCGATTTTACATGCATCTACTGTATCCGGCTACATGTGACCGATCAGCCCGGCACGCTGGCCGCGATCGCGCAGACGTTCGCCAGGCACGGCGTTTCGCTCAAGGACGTATTGCAGCTTGGCGAGGCGGACGGGCCTTCCTCGCACATCACGTTTATGACGCATATGGCCGGTGAATTCAGCGTACAGGCCGCGATTGCCGAGATCAGGGAGCTGCCCTGCGTCGACGAGGTGGAAAGCGTCATCCGCGCGGAGGCGTGACCAGGCCGGAATGGCCGGGTCCGCCTGGAACTGTTGGGACGGAACCCAAAAATTCTGTGCCGCACGGAAAAACCCCTGTTGCCTGACGATGCAATTCGGTATATTCCCGCCGCAATTATCATGATGTCACAGCTATGCCCTGATGGGAAGAACGCGCCATCCGTGAGGAAGCGGGCGGTTTTCTTCTGCATTTGCAAAATATCTGTAAACATACTGCGATTATGAATAATTAAACAGGCCCCGCTGGAATTCCGCACCTCGATGCGACAAAATTTTATTTGCCAAATCGAACGAATGTCGTATAATAAAAAAATCCGTCGGTGTAAACGAACGATCGGAGCACATCCGAAAATTCCCTGGAGAATGACAAGTCGATGAAGGAGGCTAAGAAACGCAGATGAACCCCTATGATGAACTGTGCGCCCAAGCGAAGAATGGATATCGCTGTGCAGACAAAGAGGACCTCGCTCAGATGGAGGCCTACTGCAGGCGATATATGGATTTTTTGCGGGCGGCAAAAACAGAGCGGACCACCGTCGCGGAATCCATCCGCCTGGCGGAGGAACGCGGCTTTAAGCCCCTTGTGCCGGGAAAGGCGCTGAAGGCGGGCGATCGGGTCTATCTCAACAACCGGAACCATTCCATGGCGCTGGCTGTCATCGGCACGACGCCCCTCGCCGGCGGTTGCTCCATTGTGGCGTCTCATGTGGATTCCCCCCGGCTGGACCTGAAGCCGAATCCCCTGTATGAGGCAGATGAAATGGCCTTCTTCAAGACGCATTACTACGGTTGGATCCGCAAATATCAGTGGTTTTCGCTGCCTCTCATGCTCCTGGGCATCGTTTTCCTGAAAAACGGCAAAGCGGTAGAAGTCTCCATCGGCGATGCGCCCGGGGACCCGAAGCTGGTGATTCCGGATCTTCTCCCTCATATCTCCAATGAGCAGAATAAGCTGCCCCTGAACGAAGCCCATACCGGCGAACAGTGCAACGTGCTTCTGGGCTCGGTGCCGCTTGCCGATGCGGATAAGACCAGGGCCGTGAAGATCAACATCCTCAAGATGCTCAACGAGAAGTACGGCATTGCCGAGGATGACTTCGTTTCCGCGGAGCTGGAGATCGTGCCGTCGCTTCCGGTGAGCGAGGTCGGGTTGGACCGCAGCTTTATCGGCGCTTACGGACAGGATGACCGGGTCTGCAGCTATGCCGCGCTGGACGCCCTGTTCCAGCTCAAGAAGCCCAACAAGACGGCGGTGCTGATTTTTGCCGACAAGGAAGAGGTCGGCAACAACGGCATCACAGGTATGCGTTCGGCTGCTTTTGATTACTTCCTCGAGCAGCTGTGCAATCAGCAGAACTGCGCGCTTTCCACCTGTTATCGGAATTCCTTCTGTTTCTCTGCCGACGTTACGGCGGCTTACGACCCTAATTTTGCAAACTGCTTCGACCACGCCAGTGCGGCGAAGGTGAATCACGGCATCGCCATCTGCAAGTATACCGGATTTAAGGGCAAGGAGCAGGCCTCCGATGCGTGCGCCGAGCTTGTGGCATATGCCCGCAGGCTCTTCGAGCAAAAGGGCGTCGTCTGGCAGGCCACCGAGATGGGGCGGCAGGATCTGGGCGGCGGCGGCACGGTGGCGCTGGAGATCGCAAACCGCGGAATCGACACACTGGATGCCGGCGTCCCGGTGCTGGGCATGCATTCCCCCTTTGAAATTACATCCAAGATGGACTGCTACATGTCCTACAAGGCCTACAAAGCGCTCTATGAGGAATAGGCAAACCAGCGCAAACAACACAGCGCCGGGGCATTTTCCAAGCCGGAAAAATGCCCCGGCGCATGCGGGTCTTGCGGCACGAGGGGCGCCCCCCCCCGGAGGGCAGCCGCAAGGAGCGGCGCAGGGGGCCGATATTATGAGAATCGGACTCGCCGATTGCGATTTCTGCTGTTTTGTCTTACAATACGCCGCTGAAGGAATTATGGACAAGGGACGCGGCGCGCGTACTGGCGCGGAACGATATACCAATTGCAGGTTCATGTTCCGGCAATGAAATCAGGACCATAAACTTCGAAAATTTTGTATAGGTTCTTGACTTCATTGTCTTTCTATGGTAATAATATATCATAAAACCGCACAAAAGGGTGCGGTTTCAATGAGACGAGAAGGTCGATGAATTGCAGCTTCGCTGGCTGTATTTGTGTCGGTCTTTTTTTAATGCTTTTTCCTGGCCCCCGGAAACCATTTGTTTTTTATCAACTGTTCCGACACCGATGTTGCGCTCCTTCTCAAGGGCACCCACACAAACACGCTTTTTTCGGGAGGCATGCAACCTTTGGACGCCTATCTGCAGAGTGGAATCCAAAATGGACTGGCGGGGGAGAGGCGTTCGGCAGGAGAGGGCGCTGCGGGAGCGGGCGGCGCGAATCACGTCGGTTTTCATATTTGACATGCGTGCCCGGAAGCGTAGCGCTCGTCCGGAATTGACGGGAAAGGCCGCGCCCCCGCGCGGCCGTGGCGCGCAAGGACGGGATCCGCAGAAATCATCCGGGAACTGTGGCGGACAGATCCGGGCGATTGGCCACAGAGGGGTACAAATGAGGAACCAATTTACAATAAAGTTTGGTACAGGCCATGCACATTGGGGAGGAAACGGCAACTGACGGAATTCGAAGAACCGGCATCTCAAAGGCAATACCGAAAATATCGGATCCAAACGGGACAAAAGGGGCCCGTCGGGTATAAACATGCGAATCCATAAAAAATCGATCAAGGAGGCACCCAGATGAAAAAATTACTGACACTTGTCCTGGCCGTTGTTATGCTGCTCAGCGTAATGACCGCATGCGGCAGCAGGGAGAGCGCAACGACCCAGGGCGGAGCGGCTGAAAAGAAAGACACGCTTGTCGTGCTTTCCTCCGAAGCTTTCTCCGGCAGCTGGGATCCCGCTGCGCACACCGTTCTTGCAAACGTCCATCTGCAGGCGGTCGTACTCAGCTACCTGGTTGAGCTCAACTACGAAACCTATGAGGTTGAGCCCTCCCTAGCCACCAGCTGGGAATACGGCGATGACGGCTATTCGATCATCTTCCATCTGCGCGACGACGTCACCTTCCATGACGGCAGCAAGTTCGATGCAGAGGACGTCAAGGCTACCGTCGAGTGGATGAGCCGTCCCGCCTCCGCCCGCGGCGGCGACTGGGGCGAGCAGTATCTCGTTGAAGTTATCGACGACTACACCTGCCGCATCTATCCTTCCAGCGAAGAACCCCGCGCCCCCTTGTTGAACCTGTTGACCTACTACGAAGCCGGCATCATCTCTTCCGACGACGTGTACAACAACAGGCTGGGCGAACGTCTCAACGGCACCGGCCCCTACAAGATGGTCAAGTATGAGGACGAGACCATGTACCTCGAAAAGTTCGAAGATTACTTCGACGATGCCAAGGCCGCCAAAATTCCCAAAGTCGAATTCCGCTATGTGCCGGAGTCCCAGACCCGTCTGGCCGCGCTGCAGTCCGGCGAAGCCGATCTGGTCGAGCGCGTTGAAACGGAGCAGCTCCCCATCATCGAGGGCAACGAGGATCTCGCCTACAACGTGTCCCCTGTATTCGAACAGAAGTATATGGTATTCAAGACCACGCAGGCGCCCATGGACAATCCGCTTGTCCGCAAAGCCATCGCCTACGCAATCGATGTGGATACCATCATCGACGATATCATGGAGGGCTATGCTGTAAAGGCGGATTGCTGGCTGGCCCAGGTTTGCCGCAACTATTCCGTGTGTGAGGACTTCATCCGTTACGATCCGGCCAAGGCCAGGGACCTCCTTGCAGAAGCCGGCTACCCCGGCGGCGAAGGCCTGCCCCCGCTGAAGTACATCACCTCTACCGGTTTCTATCCGAAAACCAAGGAGTACGCCGAGTACATCGTATCCAACCTGGCCGAGGTTGGCATCAAAGTCGACCTGGAGGTTCAGGAGTCCGGCGCATGGTCCGAGTCCCTGTACGCAGAGGATTCCTGCCATATGATCGACACCGGCTGGATGATCGGCAACGAAGATAATGAAGAGCTCGCAGCCTGCTTCAACGCGCCCCATGGACTGATGGACTACAGCACGGATCAGAGGGTGTTCGACGCCATCGCCCTTGAGACCGCCACGGTGGACGCCGCCGAGCGTAAGCAGGTCATCCACGATGAACTGTGGCCGGCCCTCAACGAGAGCATGTCGACCTTCCCACTCTTCGATTCCATGATGGTTTGGGCTTACAATGCCAAGCTTCAGGGGTTTAAGGGCTACCCGACCTCCAACATGCTGTTCAACGAGTACAGCTTCGCTGAATAATCCTGAAACAAAAGAAGCTTAGGTTCTGAGAACGACGATCCGGCCCGGCGCTGACCGGCAGCGCCGGGCCGTCCCCTTATCAAAACGGAGGATTCTCTTTTCCACACGGACTGCCAACGCAGGGTCCGCAAAAACGAATGCGGACATCTGGGTTTTCTGCGCGGGGCATGTCGTCAAAAGCAGGGAGCGGGAGCATGCGCGGCGATAGCGCGAGCCTCCGGAAGTTCTCCGGCACAGGCCGCAGGCCCAAACCAAGCTTCGCTCTGGGTCAAGGCGTTAAATTTTTATAACCGAGGGATGCGGCCTCGGACAAATCCGCAAATCTGTTAATTAGGAGCTGGATACCGACCGTATCCTCTGTGGGTCAAATGCTAACTACGGTGGTCAAACGCCTCCTGCAGGGCTGCCTCGTCCTTGTGATGGTTATGATCCTTATTTTCGTGCTGCTGCGGCTGATTCCGGGCGATCCCGCCCGTCAGATGTCTACCATCGCGACTGAGGAAGCCGTTCAGGCCCTGCGTCATGAAATGGGCATTGATAAGAGCATTCCAGAACAGTTCATCGTGTACATCAGAAATCTTCTGCAAGGCAATCTGGGCTACTCCTGGTTCCAGAAGACAAACGTGTCCAACGTCATCGCGCAAGCTTGGGGCAAGACGGCGCTGGAGCTGCTCTTTGCCATCGTGCCGGCCATTATATTGGGCTTTCTATTCGGCGTTCTTGCGGCCCTGCACCATCATTCCTGGGTAGACAGGCTGGTCAGCACGGCGTCGGTCATCGAGCAGTCGCTGCCCAACTACTGGATCGCGATTATGCTGATCCAGCTGATATGCGCAAAATTGGGCTGGCTGCCCGCGAGTGGATACAAAAATTATCAATATGCCATTCTGCCCGCGGCCATCATTGCTTTGCCCCTCATCGGTATTATTGCAAAGAACGTGCGCGGCAACATGATCGGGAGCCTTTCGCAGGACTTTGTCAAGGCTGCCAGAGCCAGAGGCATCCCGGGCTATGTCCGGCTTTTCGGATATGCCATCCGTAACTCCCTAATTCCCATCATCACGCTGATCGGCTCGCAGTTAAGCGGTATGCTGGGCAACTGCATCATCATTGAGTATATCTTCAGCGTTCCCGGCATCGGCCTGCATATCCTCAACGCCATTACCCGCCGGGACTACTTTCTGGTTCAGGCGCTGGTCATGCTGGTGTCGGCCGTGTTCATCATCATAAACACGTTCATCGATATTTCTTATTTATATCTTGATCCCAGAATCCGCAAGGCGAACGGGGGGCTGTAATCATATGGAGAAGATAGCATTTTGCCGGAAGGAATCCTTCTCGTCCCGCGTGGGCAAGTCCCTTTTGAACTTCCTGAAGTTCTGCAAAAAGAACCCAGGGTTCACAATCGGCCTCATCGTGACGTTGATCGTGCTGTTCATTACCATTTTCGCCAAGCAGATCTGTCCGCATGACCCACAGGCCAGCGATCCGAAGATGAAGCTGCTGCCGCCGTTCTGGATGGAAGGCGCCAATCCGGAGCACCCCTTGGGCACGGACTATATCGGCCGTGACCTGCTCTCAAGGATCATCATGGGCATCCAGACCTCCATGATGGTGTCCCTCGGCGCAGTGGCGGGCGCGGTCATCATCGGCGTGTTCGTGGGCATTGTCTCCGGCCTCAGCTATCCCGGCCCGCTGGACAGCGTGCTCATGCGTATTACCGATATTCAGATGGGCATCCCGTTCATCGTCATGGTCATTATCATCGTGTCGCTGGCGACGCCGACGGTGGGCAGTTGTTCGCTTGTTCTGATGTTGGCTACCTGGCCGGTCTACGGACGCATGATCCGCTCCAGCGTAATGCTGGATAAGGAGATCGACTATATTGCGGCAGGACGCGCCATGGGCGCGAGCAACTGGCGCATTGCGTACAAGTATCTCGGCCGGAACATCATGCCGGGCATCCTGCCGGTGGTTCCCATGGATTTTTCCAACGTCATCCTCACAGAAAGCTGCATCAGCTTCATGGGCCTCGGCATTCAGCCACCGACCATCTCCCTCGGCAACATCATGTCGGACGGCCGCAATTACATCTCCACCCACTGGTGGATCACAGGTATCGCCGGGTTTGTCATCCTGATTATCGCCGTGGCCTTTACGCTCATGGGTGACGATCTGCAAAAGAACATGCGCGGCGCAAACTGAGGGAGGAGGGAACTGTCATGTCAAACGAACCGAAACGTGCGGAATTGGAAAATGCCGGGTTGAAAACCGGCGATGTTCTGCTGGACGTCAAGAATATCAAGACCTACTTTCACATGGGCAAGTCGCGCGTCATCAAGGCTGTAGACGGCGTTAACTTTACCCTCCGGAAGGGTCGGGTGCTGGGCATCATCGGCGAATCAGGCTCCGGAAAGAGCGTCACCTCCCGTACCATCATGGGAATTGTGGACGAACCGGGCAAGGTGGAGTGCGGCGAGATCTATTTCAAGGGCCGCGACCTGCTGAAGCTTTCCGAGAAGGAAATGAGCAAGATCCGCGGCAAACAGATTTCCCTGATTTTTCAGGACCCGACCACGTCCTTCAATCCATTCATGACCATTGGCGATCAGATGATTCAGGCCTACAAGGTCCATGAAAAGAACGCCCGCAGGCAGGAATATAATGAAAAATGCCGCGACGCGTTAAAGCTCGTTGGCATCAACAACTGGGAAGAAATCATGAAGAAATTCCCCTGCGAGTTTTCTTCCGGTTTCCGGCAGAGAATCTTCATCGCCATGGCCATGATCTTCAAGCCGGATTTGCTCATTGCCGATGAGCCGACCACCAGCCTGGGCATCACCATTCAGGCGGAGATCATTCAGGCGCTGACCGAAGTGAAGAATCGGGTTGGCAACTCCGTCATCATCATTACCCATGACTTCGGCGTGGTCTCCCAATTTTCCGACGACATCTTCGTCATGTATGCGGGCCGGTGTGTTGAGAGTTCACCCAAAAAAGAACTGTTGCTGCACCCCCATCATCCGTACACGGTCGGCCTCATTCGTTCCGTGCCTTTGTTGGAGGCAAGAAAAACCAAACGGTTGAAGTCCATCAAGGGATTCCCGCCGGATATGGCCAATCCGCCTGAGGGCTGCGCTTTCGCACCGCGCTGCGAATGGGCGCAGGAAGCATGCTTCAAATGCAAGCCCGACCTCGTAGACTGCGGCGAGGGCCGTAAGATTGCCTGCCATTATCCGCTGATGGATTACAATACGTCCGACGACACGAAGCTGGATTGAGAGGTAGTAACATGAGCGATATCATACTCAAGACGGAGGGCCTTTCCAAGTATTATCCAATCAGGAAGGGCATGTTCAACAAACAGGTTGCAACAAAGAAAGTCGTCGACGGCATCGATCTAGAGATCAGGCGGGGCGATACCGTAGCCCTTGTGGGAGAGAGCGGTTGCGGCAAGACCGTGCTGCTCCGGACCCTGATCGGCCTTGAAGCGCCAACCTCCGGCAAAATTTTTTATGAGGGCGAGGACATGAGCAGCGCCCCACCCCAGACCCTGCGCCAGATGCGGGCTAGGGTGTCGATGATCTTCCAGAACTCCCAGGCGGCGATTCATCCGCAGTTCACCATTCAGGAAGCGTTGGAGGAGCCCCTGATTCTCAGCGGTATGTCCGATAAATTCAAGCGGCAGGAGCAGGTGGTCGATACGCTGTTCAAGGTAGGTCTGGATGCCGGCTACTGCGGCCGTTATCCCGGCAGCCTCAGCGGCGGACAGCTCCAGCGTGTGGCCATCGCCAGAGCGCTGGTGGAACGGCCGGAAATGATTCTGGCGGACGAGCCTATCTCCGCGCTGGATGTGTCCCTGCAGGCCCAGGTGCTGAATCTTCTGATGGATTTGAAGGATGAATTCCATCTGTCCATGCTCTTTGTGGCCCATGACCTTGCTGTAGTGCGTCAGATCGCCGACTATACGATGATTATGTATGGGGGTAAGATCATGGAGGCGGCGCCCGCGGCCCGTATCTATGACAGCGCCAGGCATCCCTACACCAAGGTTCTGCTCAAGTCCGCGCCAAGCATTTCCAAGGGCGTGAACGGTGAGGATTTTCATCTGGATCTGAAGATCGGCGATGCGCCGGACCCGGCCAATCCGCCCAGCGGCTGTCTGTTCCATACGCGCTGCGTATACGCGGACGACAACTGTTCGGCCCGCTGTCCCGAGATGCGGGAGGTGGCGGAAGGCCATTATGTACGCTGCTCCAAATGGGAGGATCTGAACAAATAGAATGTCCAAATGAGAAATTGGAACGATAGCCATACGCCCCTTTCGGTTCCCGCGTTTTTGTATATCTACGAGGGGAATTTGCCATGAAAAGGATTCTGGTGATTACTACGGGCGGAACCATTGCCTGCACAAGCACCAAGGCAGGGCTCACGCCAACCATGACAGGGCAGCAAATGCTCAGCCTCGTTCCGCAGTGCATGGAGCATGCGGAACTGACATGCAAGGCTCTCATGAATCTGGACAGCACCAACATCCAGCCGGAAGACTGCCTCAGGATCGCCGAGACGATCCGGGATGAGGAAAAGAATTATGACGGCATCGTGGTGCTCCATGGCACGGATACCATGGCCTACAGCGCGGCGGCGGTGAGTTTCATGACGTTGGGCATCGAAAAGCCGGTGGTGTTTACCGGGGCGCAGATTCCGATTTCCCAACCGGACAGCGACGCCTTCCGAAACCTCAGAGACGCCGTCTACGCGGCTGCGGCGATCCCGCTCACCGGCGTGTATGTGGTGTTCTGCGGGCGGATCATCAACGGCAGTTCCGTATGCAAGACGGATACGCAGGCGCTGGATGCCTTCTCCAGCGTCAACACGACCGATGTGGGCGAGGTGGACAGCGGTAAAGCCTTTCTCAAGATCCACTATGCGCCGTTGCGAAACAGCCGGGAGTTTCCGTGGCGGGCGAGTATCAGCGCGGATGTGCTGCTTCTCAAGCTTTATCCCGGCGTTCGCCCCTCCATGCTGGATTATGAGACGGTGAAGACCTATCGCACCGTGATTATCGAGGCTTTCGGCGCGGGTGGCATCCCGGCGCTGGAGCGCAG
This sequence comes from uncultured Oscillospiraceae bacterium, assembly GCA_964447605.1. Taxonomy (GTDB): domain Bacteria; phylum Bacillota; class Clostridia; order Christensenellales; family CAG-138; genus CAYUTA01. The sequence goes on from CAYUTA010000019.1 coordinate 21,209, forward strand.
CTTTCTGCCGCGAATTCGGACCCTGTGCGAGCATGGGATGCTGACGGTGATTACGACCCAATGCTGGCATGGCGCCAGCGACATCTCAGTCTATGAGGTAGGCAGAAACGCTGCCCGGTGCGGCGCGGTGTCTGCGGGCTGCATTGCCCGTGAGGCGCTGGTTTCCAAAATGATGTGGGCCGTGTCCATCACCGACAATTTTGAGACTCTGAAGCATATTCTGCTGACGGATTACTGCGGAGAATTCGGCGTTGTGGACGGAACGCCGGTGACGGACCCGGCAAAAAAGACCGTGTGACGACGGTCGCCGCCGGGGTTGGCGTGCAGCCGGATGCGGTGATGTGGAGATCATTATGGCGCTCATTCCCGGCGTCGACATGACCAATTCCATCCGGACATGCGCTGCGGCGACACCATGTCCGGTATCCTTCGCCTGTGCGAATTGCTCCTGCCGACCTAAATAATGACCACGGGCTTCGGCGCGGCACTTCTTTTGTTGGGCGGGTTGTTTGTGTGCAGACACGCAGCATTGTCGTCTGCCGCGTCTGCTTGTGCCAACTTACCGATTGACGCGGATTGAAAGTCCCTGTGCGTTTTGCGCCTCCGCCCCCGCGGGGGCGGCCGTCCCGATTCGCTCACGCATGCTTTCTTTTCCCCTCTCGTTTTTCACAGAACTATTTTACACGGTTTCCTTTTTCGCATCCATTTTCTTCCGCCGCAGTCGTGCGGTTTCGTGACAATTCCCCCAAACTGCGTTATAATGAAAAAAAGCGTTCCGAGAGGTGTGACCCCATGCGCAAAGCAATCGTCGTGGATGATGAACCGATTACGCGTCTTGATCTTTCCCAGATGTTGGAGGAACTGGACTATACGGTGATCGGCGCTGTTCGCGATGGGTTCGACGCCATTGAGCTTTGCCAACGAACGCAGCCGGACGTTGTGCTGATGGATGTTAATATGCCGGTGTTTGACGGCCTCGGCGCGGCGGAAAAAATCATTTCCGAACAATTGGCCGGATGCGTCATCATCGTTTCCGGGTACAGCGATCAGGCCAACATCTCCCGCGCCGCGCAGGCCGGCGTCGCCGGATGGATTGTCAAGCCCGTGGAAAAGCGCCAGCTGTTGCCGGTTTTGGAAATTGCGCTGGCGGATACCGCGCGCGTAGCGGATCTCCGGCAGGAGAAACATCTGCTTGAGCAAAAGCTTGCCGACGTCAAGCTGATCGACCGTGCCAAAGCGCTGCTTGCCGAGCAGCGAGGCATTGCAGAAAGCGAAGCATACCGGCAGATGCAGGTGCTCGCAATGGAAAAACGCAGCTCCCTGCCCGCCATCGCAAAGCGCATCGTAGAAAGCGGCTCCGACCGGGAAACGGTCAACAAAGCCAAAGCCATGCTGATGCGGCAAAAGGGAATCAACGAATCTGCCGCATATAAAATGCTGACTTCCATGGCAAGCGCCGGCGGGATCGCATTGGTTGCGGCCGCACGTGAGGTGCTCTCCGGTAAACGAATCTGACCGCCTTTGCGATGTGATGTTTCTTCGTTTTATGCCGTACTCCAACGAACGGTGTATGGTTCTGCGCCTGTTCGTTGCTGTGCTGCAGAGCAGCGGCATGGGCTTTGAACATATGCGTAAAATGCGCGCAGCCGGATTACGCACCCGCATTCCGGTTTCCGTCGGTTCCGCCATGGTCGCCGATTGGCACATTGCCCGCCAAGGATACGTGGACCAAGTATGATGTGCGCACGACCCATTCATAAGACGATCTTCGGTGTGGGACGGCCATAACGCCGATATCCCGGGGGATATGAATATGCCGCCTGCGGGTTCCAACCCGCAGTGGAACAGTTAGCCGAGCATGTATTCGCGCAGGGAGTCCATTCCATCGCCTGTTTTTGCGCTCACATAAAAAATCCGATCCGCGCCAGCGATTTTTAGGCATTCCATGGCGGTCCGCGCCGCTGCCGGATTATCTGCCAGGTCCATCTTGGTCACCACCCCGGTGATTTCGCGGTTAAAGCAAACACCGAGACTGGGCGGGAAGCTGGAGACCTCGTCGTCCGCCGCCTGAATCAGCAGCAGTTCGTCGCAGTCGGTGGCCGTCACGATCAGCGCGCTGTACAGCCCCTTCTGCTCAAGATACTCTCCGGGCGTATCGATGGATGCGTCGAAGCTCTCCACCGTCTGCGTCTTTTGATAGCGCATGTCGTATCCGTATACCCGTTGCAGCAGCGAGGTTTTCCCACTGCCGGCCTTGCCCATGGCCATGAACCGCTTCATGAACGGGTGACCGGTGCGGGGGAAAAGCCCATGACGTTTTGCAGCACGTTCAGGATTTCCCGGACGGAAGCGTCCACGCTGGACACGTCGCCGGTGATGACCAGCGAGCCGGAAAACCGATCCACAAACAGGATCTCCACTTGAGCCGTCTTGATAGCCAGGTCCGCCGCGATAATCGCCGCTTCACTGGGCGTGATGGTCAGAATGCCCAGCGCGCCGTGCGTATCCTCCCGTGCGCCGATTTTTTTATACAGGCCCGCGTCCGGATTGGCGATCACATGCGCCAGCGTCACCTGTTTGCCCGGTACATATTCCTGAATGATGCGTTGCTTTTCTTCCGTCATGGAACCTCCCTCCCCGTATATCGCGTTTTCTTAATAGATGCTCTCGAATATCTCCGGCCGCGGGTTCGGAATCACGCACTTTTCGTAAGCCATTCCGTTCTTCGCCGCTTCAGCGATGCCGCATGCCACAGACTCGTTCACCGCCGCGACCTCGCCGGTCAGAATCACGACGGACTTTCCGCCGATGCCCGTTCCGAGCCGCACGTCCAGCAGCTGCACGTCCGCCGCCTTGACAGCCGCGTCCGCCGCGTATACCGCCGCCGTGATGGAGAAGAATTCCATCACGCCGATGGCCTGCAAATCGGCGGGCGCGCAGGCCATGCCGATGGCTTCAAAGACCTGCGGATGTACCCGTGGGATCACCACGCAGTCCACCACATAGCCTTCCGCCATGCGCGCTCCCGCCTCCAGAGACGCGGAAACCGCCGCAACCTCGCCGGAGAATAGCACCTGGTATTTGCCGGGGCAGCTGGGCCGCGCCGAAATCAACTCCGTATCCGCCGCCTTGAGGATTGCATCCGCCGCCTCGATGCCGCGCGCAATGCTGTTTGTTTCCAGAAAACCAATTGTCGTGGTCATTTGACGTCCTCCCGCTCGAGTACGATTCGCTCCCCAACGCTGCGCACAACGCCGTCAATGGTCGCGTGCAGATGCGCGCCCAGCTTCCCTTCGGGGCAGGCTGCAATCTGCTGTCCGATCCGGACCCGCTCGCCGACACGCACCACCGGTTCGGACGGCGCGCCGATTCCCTGCCGTACAGAAAGCTCCACATGTTGCGGCGTTAACGCCTGTAACGTATCCTGCGGCGTGCCGTAGTACTGCAAAACGCCTGCCCGCGCAGCAACCCGTTTGGTCGGCGCCAGACGGCTTTCCCGCATGGGATTGGGTACGGTGCGTTCCTCGCTCTTGGGATACCGGATACCCGCCTTTCCCAACTCCTTTTTAATCACCGCGTTGACGCTGCGCGGCTGCAGCCCCATGGGGCAGGCGAATACCTCGCACACGCCGCACTCGGAGCACAGCGCCGCCGACTGGATCACCGGATCGGTCAGCACGTGTTCCATCCGCTCGTAGGCCAGCCTGCGCATAATCCGGTGCGGCTCCAGCGGATGTCCCAGCAGGTGTCTCGGGCAGAGCTGCGTGCAGTAGCTGCACTGGATACAGGCCGCCTGTGCGCGCACCTTCATCTGCTGCATGTTTGCCGAGGCCGCGCGGCAGCGTTCCTTGGGCAGCGCCAGAATGCCGCTGGTGGTCTTGCCCACAAACAGCGTGTCCAGCGCGTCCAGCTCAAAGTACTTGCCCATCATCGGTCCGCCGGAAACGATGCGACAGTTCTCCCGCGTGATTCCGCCCGCCGCCGCGATACAGTCCGTAAAGGGCGTGCCGATGGGAGCCGACAGGATCATCGGCGTGCGCACCTCGCCGGTCACGGTCAGGTAACGACGCGTCAGCGGCTTGCCGTCAAACGCGTCGAACGCCGCCAGCAGCGTGCCGACGTTCATCACTGCGCATCCCACCGAAAGCGGAATGTTCAGCGGCGGAACCGTTCTGCCCGTCACCTCGTAAACAACCACCTGCTCGTCCCCCGCCGGGTAAAAGCTTTCCGTCGTATGGATCGCGATGGACGCGCCCGCGCGGTCAATTGCGCCGCACAGCGCGTCCATCTCCGGCAAATAGGACTTTTTCAGGCAAAAGGTCGCCTTGCTGATCCCCAGGTCCGACTGGATGCGCATGAGCGCCGAAACGAGCTTTTCCGCCTCGTGCCGCATGGTATAGCGGTCGGTTCCCAGCAGCGGCTCGCATTCCAGCCCGTTGATGATGATGTGCTCGATTGCCCCGTTCAGCTTCACATGGGTGGGAAATCCTGCCCCGCCCATGCCGACCAGACCGGCGGAGCGAACCTGTTCCGCGGTTTGCCTCATTGGAGTTCTCCTCAGCCTTCCTCAGGAATATCCTGCGCCTTATCGACGGCGTTTTTCTTTACGGCCCCCTGTGCCGGGCGGCGGCTTTCGGCGTTGCGCTGTTTTTCAGCGGCGTTTTTGTCACGCAGCTGCTGCATGGTCCCGCGGTCCACCACCAGCGAATCGATGATGCCGACAATCGCGCAGTCGATGGCGCAATTATCGGAGCCAAGCGCGCGCCGCGCCGTGCTGCCGTTGACCACCAGCACGCGCTCGCCGATGCCCGCGCTGACCACATCCGCGGCGACATAGGCGGAACCGCCGGTCATCGGCTGCACCACCATCAGCTTAAAACCCGTGAGGGTATCTTCCTTCTTTGTGGCCCAAACGTGGCCGACAACCGTTGCAATCTCCATATGGCTTCCTCAAACAATCTCGATTTTCATGTGTGCGTTGGTAAAGATGTCCCGTGCCGCCGGGGTGATGACGGTACCTTTTTTAATCTGCACCGTTCCGCCCTGCTCGCGCACTGTAACCGCCATAGCCTCGGTAACGAGCTTGCCGTCGAACAATGGCGCGGCGTTTCTCGTCTGCGCCGCGGCGGGCGCCCCGGTTACGGCGCGGCAGGCCGCGTCGCTCTTGCCGACGATGCACGCCGGGGTTGCGCAGGTTGCGCAGGCCGCGTTGGCCTCGTCAAAGTCAATGTGGCAGGCCAGCGCAAAGTTCTCGCGTACACGCACGATCACGTCGCCCACGGTGGTTGGCCGCACGCTCTGTATCCGTACGCGCACATGCTCTCCGTCCCGTACGCCGTAGCGGCAGGCATCGCCCGGCGTCATGTGGATATGCGCCCGCGCCACAATCACGCTGCCCGGCGCGCTGATGCAGCCGCTGTCGCCGACGATCATCACATCGCCCGCGCCCGTCAGATCGCCCGACAGGTTCACCGGCGCCTTCACGCCCAGCGTGCGGCAGTCCGTCATGGACAGTTCCACCTGCACCGTCCTGCGCTCCGGCCCCAGCACGGCCACGTTCTCGATCACGCCTTTTGCGGTGACAAGTTTGACGCGCTGCCGGCTCAGGAATTCGCCGGGCTGGCTCAGATCCCGCTGTTTCTCCAGTTTCGCGCCCGGTGCAAACAACTGCTCCATCGCCCGACGGGTCAGGTGGACATGCCGCGCGGATACCTCCAGCGGCACGGAGCCGCCGGAAGCGCTTGTGCAGAGGGACGCCGCCTGCCCGGCCGGAACGGGCGATGCGGCGCCGCCGGCCTTGTTCAGTTCACTGCCGAGCACCTGGCGGATGATTTCCCGAATACTTTGCTCATCCATGGAATTTCACCTCTTTCCGAAAGAGCACATACAGCGCGCTGCTCAACCGGTTCAGCGCAAGGACGATATCCTCCCGTTCTCCGGGCGGACAGGCCGCCAGCCAATTCAGTTCCAGTTCGCGTGAAAGCGCGCGCAGGCGGTTGAGCGCCATGGCGAATTCACCCATCCGGTAATCCGGCACCACATGCGGCGGCGCGTGCGACGCACGGTGAATCTGTTCGGCGTCCATGCCGAGCATGGTCCAGGCGCCCAGCGGCTCCTGCTTAACCTCCGTGCCGAGGATATTGCGGCACACGGTCAGAATCGAGCCGATATCCCGTACCAATTCCGTGCGTCTTTGCCGGTCTGCCGCCGCCATCAGGCAGAGCAGCTCCGCCTCAAAGCTGTCCATCTTGCCCCGGAAGCGGATGCGCGGGTCCGTTTTTTTCACCAGCTCTCCGGCACGGATGTGCGTCATCTCCTCCGGCTTATCAGCCTTTGGCGACCCGGCGGGCGGCTTGGTCCACGTCATCTGCTCCCAGCCCTGTTCGACCAGTCGAATCTGACGTTCCGCCGCGTACTGCCGGGCCGATTCCGTCACAAACGTACCCGGTTGATACCGGTAGTCACAGCCGCCCAACGGGCACTCACTCCGGAGTGTCGCTTCCGTCAGGATTTCCATACCGGATTACTGTACGTCGCAGTTGTCCAGCTTCGGCAGAATGTATTCCACCTCGCTGTGGGGACGCGGAATCACATGCACGCTGACCAGCTCGCCAACCTTCGCCGCAGCCGCCGCGCCCGCATCCGTCGCCGCCTTCACCGCGCCAACGTCGCCGCGAACCATCACGGTCACCAGGCCGCCGCCCACATGTACCTTGCCGATGAGGTTGACGTTGGCCGCCTTCACCATCGCATCCGCCGCCTCAATCGAGCCGACCAGTCCCTTTGTTTCCACCATGCCAAGTGCCAATAACGTTGCCATTGTTTTGTAACCTCCTGTCAGATGATCTGTTTTTCCTGTTTATAACCACGCGACGAGCCGCGTTGTTAACCGTTTCGGCCCTTCAGGGCGAACAGCACGCGCCGGGTAATCTCCTCGATCTGCTCCCGCGTCAGGCCGGCGTATTCGCCGCCCGCGCCGCAAATGGAGAGCATGCGTCCGGTCGTCACCCTGCCTTCACTGCGCGGCACATGGTTGCGCAGGTCCTCCAGTTCGCGCATGCCATAGGCCACGCGGCGAATGTTGATGAGATTTTTCGGGGTGATGTTGTCACCGGTGGACGAACTGCCCGCCGCGCCGCAGCCCAGCGTCAACGCCGGGGGCAGGTTCGTGGTCGCGCCCACGCCGCCCAGCGAGGCGGGGGTATTTACGAGCAGACGGCCCACAGGTTTTTGCAGCGCGAATTCACGGATGACTTTGTCGTTTGCGGAATGGATCGTCATGGTATGTCCCACACCCTCGTTTTCGAGGATGGCGATACAGCGTTCACAGGCGCGCTCCCAGTTGTCCTCGACATAGAAGCCCAGCACCGGACAGAGCTTTTCGCGCGAGTACGGGTTCTTTTTGCCGACTTCCGTCTGCCGCGCCACAAGCACGCGCGTATCGGCCGGGACCCTGATGCCCGCCATCTCCGCAATCCGCACGGCGGTTTTACCGACGATCTGCGGGTTCATGGCGCCGTTGGCGCGCAGCAGGAGCTTGCCCACCCGCTCCGTCTCGTCCGGGTCGAGAAAATAGCCGCCCTGCTTTTTGATCTCGTCCACCACGCTCCGCTCGATGATGCGTTCGGTGACAATGCTCTGTTCCGAAGCGCAGATCGTGCCGTTGTCAAAGGTCTTGGAGCTCACAATATGCCTGACCGCCAGCGGAACATCCGCCGTCCGCTCGATGTATGCCGGGCCGTTGCCCGGTCCGACGCCGATGGCCGGATTGCCGGAGGAATATGCCGCGCGCACCATGGCCTCGCCGCCCGTGGCGAGAATCACGCCGACGTCGCGGTGCCTCATCAGCGCCTGCGACGCCTCGATGGTGGGCTCGCTGATGCAGCCGATCAGGCCCTTGGGCGCGCCTGCGGCCTCCGCCGCGTCCCGAACGATCTCATAGGTCGCCAGAATACACTTCTTCGCACCCGGATGGGGGCTGATGACAATGCCGTTGCCCGCAATCAGGGAGATGATGGACTTATACAGTACCGTTGAGGTGGGGTTGGTGGACGGAATGATCGCCGCCACCACACCCATGGGTACGCCGATTTCCAGAATGCCGTCCTCCGGGCATTCCCGGATCAGGCCGACCAGCTCCATGTCCTTGCAGGCATCGTAGCAGATGCGCGAACCCAGCAGGTTCTTGAGCACCTTATCCTGCCATCTGCCGTAGCCGGTCTCCTCGTTGGCCATCTTAGCCAGCCGCTCCGCGTTTTCTTCGCCCGCCTCGGCCACGGCGGCCGCCACCGCCTTCATGCGTGACGGGTCTGTCTTTGCATACGTCTTTTGCGCGGCCTTTGCCGCCGCGATCAGGTCGCGCACCTCTTGAATCGACTGTAAATCCTTATCGAGTGCCATAATTTGCCTCCCTGGTATGTGTGAAATCGCCTGTAAGGTTGCCGGTTTGCCATGGCGGCGATATGTTCCGTATGGTTTTTATCAAAAGCAGGTCGGATGCTCCGCCACGTCTGTCACCATCTGTGCAAAGGCCTCGCACGCCGCGCGGCATGCCGCCTGATCGCCCGTCAGCAACGCGCCCGCAAAATTCGTTTCCGTCGGCGGACCGTAGAACTCCGCCATCTGCACGTCCGCCGCCTTCAACGCCGCGTCCACTCCCAGCATGGCCTCCATGGGCGGCGCGATCAAATACGCCATGGGCGTTCCCTCCGGTACGTTGGCCTGCCTGGAAAGAAACGATCCGGTGCGGGAGATGCAGTGGGCAAAATAAGGAATCGTGCCCGCGTCGTTGGCCGAAAAGAAACCGCAGTCGCCGGCCAGATATTCCAGCGCGGCGCTCAGTCCGCTGCGCACCTCGGAGGGCGCTTCCCCCGCGAGAATGCCGATGAATTCGCCCGCCAGCGCTGTGGACGCGTTGGACGCGCCCGCATAGAAGCCCTTTGCATACGCCACCCGGACGGCGGCCATCTTGGTTGCCGCGTCGACGGCCACATAGGACGCATCGTCACAGTCGGTGGTCAGGATGCCGAGACTCCGCTCCGCAGGCAGCAGCCCCAGCGCCTGCTTGAGGCCCTCGTCCGCCTGTGGAATCATCCGCACAGACAGCACCTTGACGGGAATTTTATCACCCTTCATGCCGGTCTCCCTTTCTGCCACAGCGGGCAAAATCCACGCCGCTTGCTTGTTTTTCGATCATCTTCCCGATCAGATCCGCAATGTAAGCCCCCGCCTCGACAGCGGAGATGCCGCCCCGGTGGATGTTGCTGACCACCGTCCGGCGCGATTCCGGCATGCCGGCGGTGGCCCGGTACGCCATATAGGCGCTCATGCTCTCCGCGGTGGCCAGCCCCGGCCGCTCGCCAATGAGCACGCAGATCACCTTCGGGTGCAGCGTTTCGCTCAGCTCGTCCATGGACGGCACGCGGCCAAAGCGCACATAGAACGGTGTGCCGACGCTTAGCCCCCTAGCCGTCAGTCCGTCGGTGATGGCGGGCAAAATGTTGGCCAGGTTGGCCGTGATGGCCGTAGAGCTTAGCCCGCCCGCCGCGTACAGCTGCACATCCACGTCGTGTCGGCATCTCTGCCCGACCAGTTCCAGCGTCTCCTTGCTGAACATCCGCCCGAGATCCGGTCTGGTCAGATATTCGTCGTGATCGCGGCATAGCGTTTTTATGGTAAACATCCCCAGTTGGCTAAGCAGCTCCTCCGGCACGTCCCTGGCGACGGCGTCCCTGGCCGCCGCATGGTCGGCACGGAATTGCAGCACCGTGCCGGTCCGCATCCGCGCGCCGCACTTGCCGATGCCGATGCGCGCGCTGGTGGCCGCCTGCATGCGCTTGAGCATCTGGGTACGGTTCTCGCCGCACACGCGCAGCTTATCCGGCCGGACGAAGTCCGGGCAGAGCCGCGCATCCAGCATCAGTCCCTCCGGCGGACGGTCGGCACAGGATGCGTCCGGACCGGCCTCCGCCGCCCAGCAGCTTTCCTCTGTCACCGGCCGTGCCGCAGGCTGCGGCGCCGGTTCCGCCGGTCCTGCCGCCGGAACGGACGTCTGCAAACCCTTAATTTCCTGCAGGATCAATTCCACAATTTGTTCGGTATCCATCGCGTTACCTCATAAAGATCGTCGCGTCGCCCGCGCGGTCGGTCAAACGCCCGTTTTCCATGATGCCGAGCTTCTCCAGCCAGCGCTCAAATTCCGGGATCGGCCGAAGCCCCAGCGTCTCGCGCACGGCGTTGACGTCCTGACAGGCGTTGGTCTGGTAGTTGAGCATCACGTCGTCCCCTGCGGGCACCGCAAGAATATAATTCGCGCCCGCGCCGCCCAGCAGTACCGCAAGGGTCTCGATGTGGTTCTGGTCGGCATCCATGTGATTGGTATAACAGCAGTCGCACCCCATGGGCAGGCCCATCATCTTGGCCATGAAATGGTCCTCCAGCCCCGCGCGGATCACCTGCTTGGAATCATAGAGGTATTCCGGACCGATAAAGCCCACCACCGTGTTCACCATAAATGGCGAGAACTGCCGCGCAAAGGCGTAGCAACGCGCCTCCATGGTCACCTGATCGGCGCCGTAATGCGCGTCGCTGGACAGTTCACTGCCCTGTCCGGTTTCAAAATACAGCACGTTCGGCCCGTTACCCATGCCGCGCACACGCAGCAGCTCCCGCGCTTCCCGCACGGTATCGGCACAGAAGCCGAAGGCGGTGTTGCCCTTTTGGCTGCCCGCGATGGATTGGAAAATCAGATCGGTGGGCGCACCCTGCCTGACGGCCTCGATTTGCGTATTGATATGCCCCAGCACACAGGTCTGCGTGGGGATTTCGAAGCGATGCTTCACCTCTTCAAAGCGTTTGAGCACCTCGGAGAGCGCATATACCGTGTCCTTCACCGGGTTAAGTCCCAGCAGCGCATCGCCGCAGCCATAGGACAGCCCCTCGAACAGCGATGCGGTGATTCCCTCGATGTCGTCGGTGGGATGGTTCGGCTGTAATCGGGTGGCAAGCGTCCCCCGGCGACCGATGGTGGTATTGCAATGGGCGGTGACGCGCACCTTGTTGGCGCAGTAGATCAGATCCAGATTGCCCATCAACTTGGCCACGCCCGCCACCATCTCGGCGGTCATACCCCGCGAAAGCCGCCGGATTTCCGCCTCCGTGGTGTGGTAGGAGAGCAGATGCTCCCGCATCTCGCCCACAGTCATTCCCTTGATGGAATCGTAGATGGGAATGGACAGCGTGTCCTGATCCATGCGGGTGACCTCGTCGATTTCATAGGGCGCCGCGGGATTTTCGCGCAGCTCCGAAAGCGGCAGATCGGCCAGAACCATCTTGGCCGCAACACGCTCGAGGTCGCTCTTTGCCGCCACGCCCGCCAGCACGTCGCCGGATTTGAGTTCGTTGGCGCAGGCCATCACCTGCTTGACGGTGTCAAACGTAAAGGTCTGTCGTTGTAATGTCTTTGTGTAAGCCATAACGGTTTACCTTCCGAATACGAGTGTCTTGACTACCACGGATACCACCTGGTCGTGCATCAGGGGTTTTCCGATATCAATCCGGTCATGCGCGCGCGCACGAATCCGGTCGATGGCGATTACGGGTCTCTGTGTATGCCGCCGCATCACCTGACCAAGCGCCTTGGCCATGTCCTCTTCGATCACCACAATCAGCGGTTTGTCCGGCGCGAGCGCCTGCTCCGCCCCCCGCGCAATGGCCGCCGCCAGCGTCTGCACCATGGCGTAAGACGGGTCCCGCTCTCCTGTGAACGCTATCGCCGCGTTGTCCTCATCCTGCTGGCGCAGCAGCCACTTAAGTCGTTCGGTCAGCACCCCGGCCCCGCCATGCGACAGCTTTTGTATTTCCCTGCCCGTCAGGTACAGCACCGGCAGATTCCGCTGCGGCAGCGCGTCCCGTGCGGCCAGGATGGTGCTGCCGGAAACCGAAGTGGTGTGCGTACCCGCTCCTACCACCGTGGCACGAATGGTTTCCTCCGAATGCACCAACGTGTGGCCTCGCAGAAACTGCCCGGCGTTGATACTTCGTCCAAGCAGTATGCCGAGATCGCCAAAGCGGAAATCATCGCCGCCGGCAAAGGCCCCGAATACCGCATCCGCAACGCCGCCGGAAAGGCATATGGCTTCGTAGCCGCCGGATACGTCCAACGCCGCGCTCCCGGGCGTCGTCAACGCCGTATAAAGATCGTCCCGCGGCGTCTGACCCGCCATCATGGCCAGCAGCGCCGCCTGCGCATCGGTAAACTCCCGCAGTGCGGTCAGGTTTGTTTCACCCACGGACAGCGGAATCCGGTTTCGCCGGCAGATTGCCTGCGCCGCCTTCGTCATGCTGCGTATACGGCCGTTTTCATCCACGCGGACATGCCGTCCGCCCACCTCGATGCAGCCCGTGGAAACCGCGCCGCCGTTATCAAACAGCGCCGCATTGGACGTGCCGCCGCCAATGTCGATGTTCAGCACACGGCATCGGTTCTTCCGGCTGTATGCCGCCGCGCCGCTGCCCTTGCCCGCGATGATGGATTCCAGCTCCGGCCCTGCGGTTTCCACCACGAAGTCCCCGGCCAGCGAGGACACGGCCGACAAAATTGCGGCGGCGTTGCGCTTCTTTGCCGACTCTCCCGTGATAATCACCGCGCCGGTCGAAACATTCTCAGGGCGCTGGCGCGCCTGCGCAAATTCATTTTCCACAATGCGGCGAACCGCGTCGGCGTCGATTTCAAAGTCTCCGCACAGCGGCGTTTCGCAGGGAACGCTGCGGTAAATCACTTGCTTTTGAACAATATTGATATCGGGGACGGTGAAATACCCAGCGGTATCCGCAAGGAACAGCCGGGAGAAAATGACCTGCGTGGTCGTCGTGCCGATATCAATGCCAACGCTCACAATGGACTCCATACACCGTTCTCCATTTCCTGTAAATTCGTAACCGGCCGGAGCGGATTGAGATACAAAACAAGCCAAGGCTGAAGTTCAGCCCTAGCCCTCTTGCCCGCGCCGCACCCTGTTGTGCAGCGTTGCGATTCCTGTTATGCGCCGCTTTGCAATCTCTCCTTACGGAAGAAACGTAAACGACGCCGTGGTTCCGTCTTCACCGGAGGCAATGGTGAACGTCCCCTCCAGTTTGTCGGTTACCAGACTTGATACAATTTTCAGTCCCTTAGCCCCGGTAACATCACCGGTAAATCCGGAGCCGTTATCCTGTACGACGGCGCTGCAGCTGCTGCGGTCCGCATGCAGCGATACGTCTAAAGCGCCGGCTCCATTTGGAAAAGCATGGTTGATTGCATTGGTAATCAATTCGGTGAGCGCCAGCGCGACAGCCATCGCCCGTTCCGGGCGCGCATGGATCTCATCACAGCAAAATGTGATTTCGACCTGCATCTGCCCGGGCACCAGCGTCCGGATTCGCTTGAGCACATCCGTCAGCAGCGCACGCAGTGAAATCATGCCGTTGGGCGAAGATACCGCGCGCACCGTCAGCACATCGTTCAACGACGCTACCGTCAGAATCAACTGCGACATTTCATACAGGCGCAGCCGCGTTTCCTCCTCGGCCGCCTGCCGCATCCGCACGTTACAAATACTGACAAGCATCTGTAAATCGTTCTTGGTCCTGTGGTAAGCCTCCCGCGCGTAGACCGTGGCCTGCTCAGGGACGGTTTCTCCGCTCCCGGTGGCAATCACCTGACGGAACAACTCCTGTCGTTCCCGCTCGGATACATCCAGTTTGCGCTCGAGACTTGCCTCCCGGCTCACATCCCGTTCGCAGATCATCACGCCGATCACCCGGCCGGACTCGTTTTCAATCGGCGTCACATCCTGCCGGACAATCAGATTCTCCTGCGTCGTCGCCTTGGTATCGTGGATGGCGACGCGGCGCTCAAAAGCATGATAGACCGCGGGCTCGTTTTCCCGCAGAGCATCCTTGCCAAGCACACTGCCTGCGTAACGGCTTTCGAAAAACCGGGGCTTGGATTCGGCCGCCACAAAGGCCGTGCCCTCCGCGTCCAGGCAATCCAGAAATGCATCGCAGTTATTGAGGTCCGAAACATAGGGAAGCGATGCGGCAAGCCGTTCCAAAACTACAATATCCCCATCGGAAAGATCGGTTTTCTGTGCGCAGAGCGCCCGGATGGTTTCCATGTTCTTCTCCTGTTCGATCATTCCGAACCGCCGCCCTACCGCATCAGGCATACCCGGATTACGGCGCGTCGTTTTACCATCTCGATTTTCTCCTTTGCGTATTTATTATGGAGGGCCATCTCGTTCACCGGTGTTTCGCGGGAGTAAACCAATAAAATTCTTGGAATCGCGCACGGACGGCGGAATAAAAAAGAACCAGCACAGCGGAACGCTGTATGGCCCCATTGCCCCAAAAGCACCCTGTTGTGCTTTTCTGTAATTCGCTTGGATTCGATGTAAAATCATTGTAACATACTTAATTTTTGCGCGTCAATAAGAACTTTTTGAAAGGTCCGTGTCAGGGTGGTCTGCGCAAACCGCATCAGGCACGCGCAAAGACTATTGCGTGCGTCGCCACAAGCCTTTCGCAGTATGGAAGTGCCGTTGAGCTTGCCGCTGCGGCAGGGCACGCATGCAAAGAGGCCGCAGCGCGGGGAGTCGGTCTGTCGAAACAACCGGGATGGTCAAGAGGCGCAGCTTGTGACCATCCATCCGGCTTCGGCGGCGTGCACGCCGAAACGGATGAAAACCGTAAGGTTTTCCGGTCTTTGCGGGCTTTGCCGCCCGGAAGTCCGCAGGACGAGGGTCAAAGCCTGTAACCCTCAAAAAACCACGGGAGGGTTCGGAGGGCCTCGGCCTTCCGGAGGTTCGTTCCGGCTCCGCCTGATTTGCCGGTGGAACGGAACGTCCGGTTTGGGCGGTTTCCCTGTGCTTCTTGCCGAACGCTGGCCCGCAGGACTTTCGGCAAGAAGCGGTTAACCCCGTCAAAAAACAGAATTTTTTGACGGCCTGCATACCCGCGCAGCGTGGGTATGCTATGCTCCGCAGGTTTGCAAGCCGCCCCGTTTCCCGCCGTCTGTGGACGGCAACCGAAAACGGCGGCACATTCTTGCAAATTCCTGCCGGAATTATGCTATCATATTCTTAAACAGTTCGGAACAAGCCGATATCGGAAAGTAGATGGAACGGATGCATTCTCATGAAAAATGGTTGCAATGGGCAGTCGAATTGCAGGGCATCGCGCAGGCGGGTTTGACGTATGGGAACGATAGGTTTGATTTGGAGCGGTATGCGCGCGTACGCGAAATATCTGCCGAGATGATCGCGTGCAAATCCGATATTCCCATCGGGAAAGTGCAGGGCCTGTTCTGTAACGAAACGGGATATCAAACGCCAAAGCTCGATACCCGCGCCGCCGTATTCAAGGATGACAGAATATTGCTCGTAAGGGAAAACGACGGGAAATGGTCGCTTCCCGGCGGCTGGGTGGATGTGCATGTTTCAGTTAAGGAGAATACCGTCAAAGAGGTTTGCGAGGAAGCCGGGCTCGATGTGACGGCGGATATGATTATCGCCGTGCAGGACAGGGCCAAGCATAATCAGCCGGCGTATGCATATGGCATATGCAAGATTTTTGTGCTGTGCTCCGTAATAGGCGGCCATTTTAAGGAGAATATGGAAACTACGGAAAGCGCCTACTTTGCATTGGAGGCGTTGCCGGAGCTGGCAACCGAAAAAAACAATGTCGAGCAGATTGCAATGTGCTTTGAGGCCTACCGTGCGGACCATTGGCGCACCATCTTTGATTAGCGGGCTTTTATTTGCAACCAGATAACCGCGCTTGCCGCACGTTCCCGGGCAATATATTGCCCGGGTTTGTAAATGCGCAGGCCATTCGTCCATCTCAAGCCGTCCTGCGGCGGCAGCGGCCCCCTTGTAAAAATGCGGCCGGCATCTGTCGCGCACAAAGTGCCGGAGGTTGGTTCGGCACAGACCGAGGCCCGCAATATAAGCCGCTCCGGCGTATACGCGCGTAAGCCGGCCCGGTCGCGCGGCTTTATTGAATACTTCAGCTGCAGATGGAGTCAATTTGATCAAGCTCCTGCTTTGAAAAGGGTGGCGCGGCTACAATGGCTGCATTCTGTACAATCTGCTCCGGATTGGATGCGCCGATAAGCACGCTGGTCACGGCGGGGTTGCGAAGCACCCAGCAGAGCGCCATCTGCGCCAGCGATTGGCCGCGGGCCGCCGCAACCTCGTTGAGCGCGTGAATCTGCTCCAGGCGCGCTTTGGTAAGCTGCGAAGGTTTGAGAAACGGCCCTCCCCTGCCCGCCCGGCTGTTTGCCGGAATGCCGTTGAGATATCTGTCCGAAAGCATGCCCTGCGCCAGGGGACTGAACGCAATCAGGCCCAATCCGCCTTCTTGCGCCGCGCGCAGCAGGCCGTCGGGCTCGATGTGGCGGTCGAAGATGGAGTAACGCACCTGATCGAGCACATACGGACAGCGCAGTTCGTCAAGTATGCGCGCCGCGCGCGCCGCCGTGGCCGCGTCATAGTTGGAAATGCCGGCATATAACGCCTTGCCGCTGTGCACAGCCTGTGCAAGCGCGCCCATGCTTTCTTCAAGCGGCGTTTCAGGGTCCATGCGGTGGTGGTAAAAGATATCCACATAGGGTAGCCGCATGCGCTTTAGGCTCTGATCCAGGCTCGCAAGCAATGATTTGCGGCTGCCGAGATCACCGTACGGCCCGGGCCACATCCGATACCCAGCCTTGGTACTGACGATCAGTTCGTCGCGGTAGGCATTCAGCTCCTCATGCAGGATTCTGCCAAGATGCTCCTCCGCGCTGCCCGGAACCGGTCCGTAGTTGTTGGCCGCGTCGAAGTGCGTGATGCCGAGATCGAACGCGGTCAAGCACATCCTGCGCATGGCGTCGTAATCGTCATAGGTGCCAAAGTTATGCCAGAGACCCAGCGAGACGATCGGCAGCCGCAGTCCGCTCTTTCCACAGGGCCGATACTGCATCCGTTCATAGCGCGTCTGCGCGGCGGTCATGCTCATACCCCTTCAGCCTCCATCCCGTATTGCCCTGATTATATCATGCCGCGTGCATTCGCGGTTGACATTTTCTTCAATTTCCCTAAAATAGTGGGAGAAGGAAGCGGGCCGCCAAAAAGCTCACGGGATTGTGCAGAGCAGCGCGCCGCCAGCCGGTCCATTCCGGCTTTGGCGGCAAAGCCCACCGAAACGGATCGTCCTGAATGGGGCGGCTTCCCCGTGCATGTTGCCGGTCGCGCCGAATGCCGGCACAGGTAGCATGCGGTTGTCCTGCTGAAAACAGCGTTTTCGGCAGTCTTGCAAGGAAGGAGCGTTCTCATGAAACAGAACCGGCGCTTTGCAGCGCTTTTGGCTTGCGCGCTGCTGATCTGCGGGCTTTTTGCCTGCGCAAAACCCAACCAACCAACTTCACAGGAGGATATTGAGGTGACACAAGCACCGATTGCAACCATTGAAATGGAAAACGGCGGCGTAATCAGGGTTGAGCTGGACTATGCCAGCGCGCCGAACACGGTCAAAAACTTTATCTCGCTTGCCAACGGCGGCTTTTATGACGGCACGCTCTTCCACCGCGTCATCGAGGGCTTCATGATTCAGGGCGGAGATCCGACCGGCACCGGAACGGGCGGTCCGGGCTACCGCATCAAGGGAGAGTTTGCCAACAACCATGTGAAAAACAACATTTCGCACGAGCGCGGCGTCATCAGCATGGCGCGGCAGGGCAATCCGTATAATCCCGCAAGCGCCTACAACACCGCGGGCAGCCAGTTCTTCATTATGCATGCGGACTCGGACTTTCTGGACAAGGATTACGCCGCGTTCGGCCACGTAACCGGGGGCATGGACGTTGTGGATGCGATTGCGACTACGCAGACCGGAAACGGCGACCGCCCCGTTGCGGATCAGACCATAAAATCCGTCCGGGTGGAAACCTTTGGCGTTAGCTTTGGCGATCCGGAAAAAATCGAGGATTGACCGAAGGCCAGTTTTAAAACGACCGGGGGGCAGTAATACATTTTCCCTTGGCTTCACTGTCCCCTTTTGCCGGACCGGGGGCTCACTCCCCTTCGGGCGTTCAATTACGACCTCGGCTTCTGTAACTTTTTATTTTCTTCATCAACACCACCGTCTCAACGGTATTACCCCTGCTCCGCAAAAGTTCCCGTTCCGTGCCTCTTTTCCTTCGGTGTACAAGAGGACTGTAATTTTTACGGGCCGCGTCCGCACGGACCATTGTTGCGCCTGCTTGCCGCAGGGTCCGCTACGCCGGAGTGGACGCGCCTCGTTCCTTGCGCGCGGCAGCCTCAAAACTCTCCGGCCTGAAGCGGCTATATTTAAGGCCGGTTCAAGGCGGAAGAGCAGGACCGGAAGCGCCAATAACGCTGAAATAGGCCAAATATGGCCTTATGTGCGGCTGTTCTTTCTCCAGAGTTTAGTTGGCAATGCATATTACTGATTATTGGCTTCCCAGAGCTCGGCATACGCGCTGTTCGGACGGGCGAGAAGCGCTTCATGTCGGTCCCGCTCGATAAGGAGACCATCACGAAATACGAGTATCTCATCCATCAGATGGCTGCATGCCAGCCTATGAGAAACAAAGAACACCGCTTTTCTCTTGGAGAACGCATAGAATTCTTCATAGAATTTGCATTCCGATATGGGATCAAGAGCGGCGGTCGGCTCGTCTAGGACAATGAACGAGGCATCACGGTACAGCGCTCTGGCAATCGCGACTTTTTGCGATTCGCCTCCCGAGATATCAATACCTTCCTCATTAAAAACGCTGTAAAGCGGGGTGTCAATTCCCAAGGGAAGCTCAGACAGGCGCTCCTGAAAGCCTGAAAGCGCAAGAACTGACGTTACGCGTCCCCTGTCCGGCTGGGCGCTCACAGATACATTTTGGTCGAGCGTGAATGGCAACAGCTTGAAATCCTGAAACATCACTCCAAACAGATTCCGATAAGCGCCGATTTCATAAAACTTTATGTCTGTGCCATCCAACAGAATACGTCCCTCCGTCGGCTGAATAAGGCGACATAACAACTTGATCAACGTACTCTTTCCGCTCCCGTTTAGTCCTACCGCGGCGATACGGCAGTGCCCTGTAATTGAAAACGAAACATTTCTCAATGCAAAATTGTTGCATCCGGGATAGCGATACGATACGTTATCAAAAATGATTTCATGTTCCGATACTTGGCTAACCGGATGGCTTTCACCCTGGCCGACAATATCTGAATTCAAATATTCCAGCGTACTTTTCTGCCGTTTTGCAGCCAGCCATAACGATGCAGCGGCGGCGGCAAGCCGTGAAAAGCTCACAGAAACCCCTGAGAAAGCGGCTATATACATCATGACCGAACCGACGGGTATCGATTCGGATGCGGCGCGGAGGAGTATGAGCATGTTTGCTCCCAATTGAATTAATCCGACCGATAGGGCGCTCACCAGCCCACCCGTCATATGCAACCGGACATATCGGGTTATCCAATTCTTTTTCTGATCGTATTTCTGATCGACATGCTCCCGAATAAGTTCATCCGCGTGATATAGCCTGATATCTTTCACATCGGATACGTTGAGGCTCTGCCAGATAAAATGCCCAAAAAACGCGCTGGAAGCCGTATACTCGTCCAGCATTTTCAGGTTACGCTCTCCGATTAAGCGTACGCTGACAACCGCCGATGCGAAACTGAGCAGGACGGCGGCAAAAAAGAATAACGATGTCGAGGGATTCCCTGCTGTGGAAAGAAGTGGAATTAGCAGGACGGTACCTGTCAGAACGCCGAAAATGCCGTCGGCAATATCATCTGTGCGGCCGGTCTTGCCATGCACAAAGCTGGCAAAGACCGT